>NZ_BSVC01000004.1:300000-597585 GCF_030269905.1 Pelosinus sp. IPA-1
TAAAACCATGCCATAGGAATGGGAACATAATTTGTGATACAGAGTAAAGTTTTCAGGGGAAAAGCCAAGTTTATTCAGATCCAAAATAACTGCTTTCTGATCTAATAACCGCATGACAACTTTTTCTCCCATAATGGTAGGCAAAGTTGATACTCTTACGTCCACATTATGGTTTGCTTCTTTCACTTTGATCCTGCCATCCTGGGGTAATCGCTTCTCCGCAATGTCCATATCACTCATAATTTTAATTCTAGCAATAATTGCAGGATGAATATCTCGTGGAAAACTGCCAACTTCTCTTAACATGCCATCTACACGATAGCGCACTCGCAGTGTCTTATCTTGTGGTTCAATATGTATGTCACTAGCCATGTCTTTAATAGCTTGATTCATAAGAGAATTGACCAAACTAATAATAGGCGCATCATCTGCTGTTTGGAGTTCGGCTGTTAATGTCATATCTTCTGGTCGCATATTATTGACAGCCTTTTGCACTAAATCTTGGACACCATAAGATTCTCTTATGGCTCGTAAAATATCTTTTTCCGTGGCAATAACTGGTTCTACATCAAAACCAGAAGCCATACGAATGTCATCAATAGCATAAAAATTAGTAGGATCAACCATAGCCAAGGTGATTTTATTACCAGCTATTTTTATCGGAATCACCTGGTGTCGTTCTGCTAAGTTCACTGGAATAAGAGCTGCCGTTGCTGGTTTTATTACATTATTTGATAAATCTACATGAGGCACGCCTAATTGAAACTCAAGAACTTGAATCATAGCATCTTCTGATACATAATTAAGGTCGCTCAATACTTTACCTAGACGTTTATTATCCTTTTTTTGAATCTTCAATGCTTCTTCTAATTGTTGTTGTGTGATTAGATTTGTCTCAAGCAACAAATCTCCCAGTCTTTTTCGTTTCATTTTCCACCTACCTATTCATAAAAGCAACCGAACAGCAAACACATTCATATTATGATTAAATGCATAGAGTTAGTGTAAGATTTCACTTGCATTATTTAGTAGTGTGTGCTGTTAAAAATATAATTACTTCTGTTTCTGCTTTCGAATTATGCACACTTTTAAATAATGTCCCAATTAATGGGAGTTCACTTAAGAAAGGTACATTATTATTGGTTTTGGATTCTTCGCTGCCAATAAGACCGCCAATAACCATTGTCTCACCATCATTCATACAGACCGTGGTTTCAGCTTCGCGAGTAGTAATCCGATAATTTTTGATATCAGATACTAAAGTTGGCGTGCTCACTTCCGTACGAACTTTAGCAGTCACAGTACCTTCAGCAGTAATGGTGGGGGTATAAGTAAGTTTAATACCTGCGTCAACATATTCTACAGTAGTGGTTGTTTTACCGTTTTCTGTTTTTTCTGTGAGTACAGGAATGTGATCACCAATTAAAATACGCGCTTCCTTACCATTAATGGTAGTTACTTTGGGACTTGCCAAAATTTTAGCATTACCATTACTAACAAGAGCATTGATCTTTGCCTGATAGTAGAATTCATAGGGAACTCCTACCGGACTACTACCAAATCTAATAGTACCTTTATGTGCTGTCCGAGTAATTGTGGTCTTTGCTGGTGTAGTTACATTCCCATTACTATCACGCACTTCATCTGTTGTTTCAACTTCAGGATACTGGGGTGTTACATCCCATGACCAATCAATTCCTAAATCTTTTGTTTTAGCTTTATTAATGGCTACTACTTTCGCTTCAAGGGTTACTTGTTGTTGTGGAGTATCAAGATCCGCTAATAAGGTTTTGATGCGAGCGCAACCTGTAGGTGAACCACTAACAAGTAAAGAGTTTGATACTTCATCTATCTCTGCTTTTAGTTTGAGACTTCCCATAATAGGTTCTAGAGATTTTTTTATATCAACAGCACGAATATAATGAAGTTTATAGACTTCTGTTATACCCATATCAGCAGGTTCAATAATGTAGGAATCACCTATTTTTCGGTATGATATTCCCTTGGCAGAAGTGATTAAGGCCAAAGCATTTTCAAAGGTTATGTTATTAATTTTCATGGTAATATTACCTTTGATCGAATCATCAATAATCATATCAACATTACCAATTGTGGCAAGAGTATGTAGGACTACACGCACATCTTCGTCCATAAAGTTAAGATTAATACTTTGAGGAGCTGCCATTGACATTCTAGAAATCCCTATCCCTATAGAGAGAAAAAGTACGAACATACATATAAATATCTTGTATCTCATTTTCTTCCTCCTTTTTTCCCGGGAGTTTCTAGGGGTAAAACTAGCTGGCTATCATTATCTTTAAGAATAACAGTATCATCCTGAATCGCAACCAGTTGGTATGCACCTATAAATTCATATAACTGGTAGGCTTTACTTTTGTTCGCTGATTGAATAACTGCTAAACGCTGATTATCAGTACTAACAATACCAGTCAGTGTAACAGATTCTTTGGCTTTAATTGGAGCAGTTAGTTTTTCACTCGCGGTAAGTTCTCTATTTGAACTAGACACCTTTGAATATCCCTGATCTCTTACGTTGTTAGTAATAGGTGTTTTCTCTTGAAATTCGGAAGGTATACAGAAAGGATCACGAAATACTTGGTTTGTTTGACTACTCTGTTGTCCAACAATCATAATAGCCTTATTGGAGGAGCTCTTAACAACTTCCGTATTTGCTTGCTTAGGAATAGCAGGGGCCGTTACTACTTCGGTGGGTGTTATATACATTGTGATGATAAATGCGATGCTTCCCACTCCTAGAATTATGCCTAGACGTTGTTTGGCGGTAAATTTTCCAATTTGATCCGAAAATTCCAAAGTTGTCCACCCCTACTATACAAATCAGAAACTCGCAATGTTTCTCTTATTTACTAAAACAATTTGCTGATAATTGCGACAACTTGAAATATAATACTATTTATTATTATTATATTTCAAAACAAAGGCTTGGGTCCTGGGACCCAAGCCTTCATGTCCTAATTATGTATATTCTAACCAATTTTGTGAATTCCTGCTTTATAGCTAGTGGATTTTGTTATTTTTTACATATATTTCAATACAATTTTCGACATAATAGTACGTGGTGCTTGCTTATCTGTCCATAATTCAAATGCTAAGGCCCCTTGCTCTACCAACATTCCTGCTCCATTAATGGTCCTATAGCCACGAATTTGAGCAGCGTTTAAAAAAGCAGTCATTGGTGGATTATATATTAAATCACAGATAGCAGCATCCTTATTTACATTCTCCCATAGAATAGGCAGCTCTTCTTTTTCATTAGCTGACATACCAATGGGAGTCGAGTTAATAAGAATATCGCATTCCTTAACTTGGTTAGTAAATGTACTATCTCGCCAGTTACAGCCTAATAAGTTTTTAAAATTTGGAAAAAGGCAAGTGAATTCCTGTGCCTTTAGAGGGTTTCTTGTGCCAATGGTGATTTGTTGTATTCCATTTTGTATGAGACCAGAGGCGACAGCTCTTGCTGCGCCACCAGCCCCCATAATAACGGCTTTCTTATCCATTATAGTTACATTATTTCTTGTTAGCGATTGGATAAATCCTTGGGCATCCGTATTATAGCCAATACATTTTCCTTCTTTTATGAGTATTGTATTTACCGCTCCCACAAGTTGGGCACTAAGATCAATTTCATCAAGGTAAGACATAATGGCAACCTTATGTGGTATGGTGACGTTTGCACCAGTAAAGTCCATAGCTTTTAAACCAGCCACAGCTTGAGCCAAATTTTCTGGTTGAACAGGTAATGGTACATAAACATAATCGAGATTGAGTGCTGTAAAAGCTGCATTATGCATGAGGGGGGATAAGGAATGTCCCAAAGGCCATCCTAAAATACCTATTTTTTTTGTCTTGCTGGTAATCATAACCTTACCTCCATTCTGGATATTTCCTGGAAATATATGTAATCTATTTTAATAACCCTTTAGCTTTTAATAATCCTACAGCCAATTTTTCTAATCGACGGGTAATTTTGGTACCAATGAATTCTTTTGAACTGAGAGGTTTAACCCAAATGGTAACTAGACCTAAACGATTACCACCAAGTATATCAGTGAATAATTGATCACCGATAACAGCCACTTGGTTTGGAGATAATTCCATTGTTGCGATTGCCTGGCGAAAGCCTGCCTTCGCAGGTTTATAAGCTCTAGATACAAAGGGTGCATTAAAAATAGTGGCTATACCTTTCACCCTTTTCCCCATATTATTTGATAAAAAACATATTTTAAAGCCTTCAGCTAGTAAGGTATTTAGCCATGTGATAATTTCAGGTGACATTTCTTGGCTATCCCAAGGAATGATGGTATTATCCAAATCAAAAATGATCCCTCTAATACCTAGGCTTTTTAAATGATTGTATTCAATGTCGTGTAAGGAATTATAAATTAAGGTTGGACATAAAAGACTATACAAAGAATCTGTACCTCCATATAATTAGGGATTGTTTACTTTCCTCTTACGAAAAATCCTATATATTATTACGAAAATGAATGGCTTCTGCAATGTGCATTTCTGCTATTTCGTCTGTTTTTGCTAAATCTGCAATTGTACGAGCTACTTTTAGTATACGATCATATCCTCGTGCGCTTAAATTCATTTTTTCGAAAGCCTGTTTAAGGATTAACTGTGCTCCTGGCGTCATGTGACAAGCAGTCTTAAGATGTTTATGACTCATTTGGGCATTACAAAATAAATTATACTTTTTTAAACGAGCATACTGAATCGTTCTTGCTTCTATCACCCGTTGGCGGATAATAGCAGAGGATTCTGTGGGTACAGTCGTCGTCATTTCTGTGTATTCTAAGCGTGGTACATGTACATGTATATCCATGCGATCGAGTAAAGGACCAGAGATTTTCTTGCGATAACGATTAATATCACCAATACTACAGGAGCACCCCTTATTACTATCACCCAAAAATCCGCACGGACAAGGGTTCATTGCCGTTAGAAGCATCAGCTTTGCTGGATAAGAAAAAGAAGCATTAACTCGCGAAATTGTAACTTGCCCATCTTCTAAGGGCTGGCGTAATACTTCTAAAACGGTTCTTGGAAATTCAGCTAACTCATCTAAAAATAATACACCATGATGGCTCAATGTAACTTCTCCGGGGCGAGGGATACGTCCACCACCTACCATGCTAGCAGCAGAAATAGTATGATGGGGACTGCGAAATGGTCTTGTCGTTACCAATCCTGTATGACTGTGTAGTAAATCGGCAATGCTATATATTTTTGTAACTTCTAGTGCTTCTTGGGTCGACATGGTAGGCAAAATAGAAGTAATGCGTCTAGCTAACATAGTCTTTCCGGAGCCTGGTGGCCCTACCATTAATAAATTATGTCCACCCGCGGCTGCAACTTCCAAGGCCCTTTTGGCAACAAATTGCCCCTGCACATCAGCAAAATCCTCATAATTATTGATTCCCAAATTGGTAAAAGACTTTTGCTTTTCAGTTGTCAGAGGATCTTGTCCATTTAAATGGTTAACTAATTGAGCTAAGTTATTAGGGGAATAAACCATTAACCCATCCACCAGCAAGGCTTCTTGAGAATTATCAGAGGCAACAACTATTTGATTTACTCCTTGCTCAGAGCAATGAATCGCCATTGGTAATACCCCTGAGATACCTCGTAGCTTACCTTCTAAGGATAATTCACTGATAAATACATACTGCTGATAATGTTTTGAAATAATTTGCCCGCTGGCCGCTAGGATACCAATGGCAATGGGTAAATCTAGTCCCGAGCTATCTTTTTTTAGATCAGCCGGTGCTAAATTAATTGTAATACGTCGGGAAGGAAATTCAAAACCTGAATTTTTTATTGCTGCCCGTACACGCTCTTTCGACTCTTTGACAGCAGTATCGGGTAAACCAACAATATCTAATGCTGGCAGTCCATTGGATATATCTACTTCTACTGTAATAAGAACACCATTCAATCCTAAAGTGGTTGAGCCAAATGTTTGCGAAAACACAAAGTTACCTCCGTAAGTTATTCACCTTCCATCTAGGAAATAAATCGTTAATATCAATTGTATCACAAATTTTACCAACCATCATATCAATCAGGTGTTTAATGTATAGGTTTTAAATAAACTCTAAGGTTATCAGGTAAAATTGCACCGCATTCCAGATCATTGATCATATTCAATAAATGTATGGCATTAAATGATGTTTCTCGAGGGAAGAGAATAAATTGGCTTTCCTCCTTTAACATCACCATAGCTGGCAAGGATATCTCTTTCGCCAATTCTACGTATATTTTCGTTCTAGTATATCATATCCACCTCGAGGTAATAATCTAGCCACCTGCTCCTCAATATTTCCTGTCTAACCTTATTCACAATTACACCTAGATACAATATTCCCCTAAAAAAAATAACATCCTGCTACTTTGATGCTGGTTTGGGAAATATAATATTCTCATTTTCACTAATACTCATTGTATGAGCAGTACCAAGACGAAGTTTTTCTTTTTTTGCTATTTTGGTATGGTTCTATCTCGACGACAACGTGCCGAATTAATGTGATATAGTGCGTGTGAATTCGTTATCTTGATTGCTGGCACAGTTTGTATGACATTTTACTTTTGAACACATCTTGTGTTGAATTTGCAAAAAAAGCTTAGGAATAAGAAATTTACCACATAAAAAAAGCACCACGAGGGGTGCTTTTGGGTTAAACTTAAGTTACTATCTATCACCTTATATATTGCAACAAAATCAGTAGAATCAACTCCCTTCCAAAGGATGTCTAAAGGTTTATTAATCTAAAATCCCAATTGTCTTCTATACAGCTTATCGGAGGAATTAATATGAAAAAAATACCATTTATATTGCTAGCTTCCCTCTTTTGGTTATCTACAACAGTTTTTGCTCAGACTTTTACTTCATATGCCATGTCAGACTATCTATCTGTATCTCTGCCTACTAATTGGGATACAAAGTTATTTGATACAGGCATACTTTCCCACCGCAGTGATTTTCACTTTAGCGCTTCCATATATGTAAAACCACGCCCTGAGGAAAGCTTAGATGAACTTGCTATTAATTTAGAAAAAGGTGCTTTGAATATAAATAAGATATCAAAATTAACTTGGAGCATAGAAGATAAAGGGGCATTGCTAATCGACCATTGCGATTCAAGGTTTATGTTACATCATTATTCGGGACCAAGTTTACAAAAAGCTCGATATCAATTGCATTATTTTTTATATAGTAATGATTACCAATATGATATCCATATTATCGGAGAGTATGATAGCTTAAAAACCGATCGAGAAACCATTGACCAAATCATCTCTAGCATTAAAATTATAAAATAGTTGTGAACTGATACGCTAACAAAAGACACAGTACTATTCCACTAATAGATAGGCTGTGTCTTATCACTTTTTTGTATGACTCCCCTATACCATTTAAGGCAAGTTCAGTCAATCGGAGGAATAGCATGGATACACTAAAGGCAATTACAGATAGAAGAAGTATTCGAGAATTTCAGAATAAATCAATACCACAGGAAACTATAGAAGCAATTCTGGAACTAACCATGAAAGCACCTTCAGGAAAGAATCGTCAGCCATGGCGATTTGTTGTATTACAAGATAAAAGAAAAGATGAATTAGTTAACATCATGACTGACGTTACTAATCATCGAAAGTTACAAGGCTTAGATATTGGAAGTTGTGAAGGAAGCATTCATGCAATGGATCAGGCATCCGTAGTAATCTTAGTATTTAATGCTTTCTCTAACTCCGAAAAAGATTATAATCACTACAGGCTACTAACTGATACTCAGTCGATTGGTGCAGCTATTCAAACGATGATTTTAGCTTCACAAGATTTTGGACTTGGAACTCTTTGGATTTGTGATATTTTTTACTCTGAACGTGAAATATGTTCATGGTTAAATCGTGGTGATGAGCTTGTTGCAGCATTGGCTATCGGCTATGCTAATCAATCACCTAATCCGCGGCCGCGTCAAGCATGGAGAAATGTTACAGAGTGGGAGAAGTTATAGGTTCTTTAGGCTATAATCAATTAGGTAGGTGAATGATTATATCTACAAGCTTAAAAGAAATAATGATAATGATAAAATTACGAACTGGCAAGAAAAATTTCAAGATAATGAATGGTATTTCCATGATCTCCGTACGGAAATAACCTGCAATCTAGAACCAGTAGCAGCTTATAATTTATTACCAGAGGTAATCGATCTGATTCTTAAACAGAATGAAGTTTATGTAATTACTGAATGCTTTCAGCTTTTGTTTGAAGTATATAGGGCTGCTAATACGACAGAAATACACCCATATTTACTAAAAAACATTACAAACATCTCTTACCATGTTGAATCAACAGGAGAATATGGAAAAAGCAAGGTGGCTGAACTTAAAAGCTGGCTTCGTTTAGAAAATTGAACTACAGTAAAATGATAAACGCCACAGCACTAATCCTCTAATGGGTAGGCTGTGGCTTATTAGTTTTATTACTTGGGAGCTTTTCACGATTATACATACCTCCCTCTCCAGTCGCTTTTAGCGAGAGGCAAATAAGTTTGCTTGGCTATTGTTGTTTGATGAAGAGGTTTGCAGATCTGATTATGATAATGATCTTGTTAGGTATGCCTGGGAGGAAGGAATTGTAGAATTGCTTGGATATAGGATGTAAATCAGATATAGTACTAGACTACGTCATTAATCTAATAAAGTGAGGCTGAGTAAGGATTTTAATTTAGGTAGTGATATTTAAAGTTTCCTTTATACGAATTTAACTATTTATCATTATAAAGTTTCGGTCTTGGCGGTAAAGTATGTACATGCCTCTCTACCAATTCCTCCTCTTCTGGATAGAAGCGGATCAATTTAGCACGGATATACCCAGCAGACACCTGTTTTTTCGTCAACTCGGTCATCAGTCCTATTGCTCCTTCTCCTTCACGAACAATAACCCGTACCTTTGCTTCAGAATTTGCAGAGAATCCAAGGGGAGCAGGAATCACAACAGATTCCTTATAAAATTCTAAATGGCTTTCAACAAGATGGTCTAGTCGTGCTTTTAAATGGATTCCAACCTGCATCTTCCATACTCCTAATTCCTAATAGAGTCTGAAGATAATCAAATTCTGAAATCTCTTTGGCTTGACAAAATAAGGGATGTATAATTCCTAAATACTCAATTAATACCTTTTCATAGTCTAAACCAGTAGACTCACCCCTTATCTTCCAACAACCGTTTTCATCCACAAAGACATCCATAAATCGCCTCCCAACCAGAGCAGGATCATCCTACTTCTCTTTTCCTTTGACTTTCTTACCACAAACATTCAAATATTTTTTAGCGAGAAATAATTTAAAGTATTTACTTTATTATTTACCCTTTTTATAAACCATAAGAATCTTTTTAATTAAACAATTAGAATGAATTACGTTTTATGTAATTATTCTCTTAATTCTCCTTCTTCCCTGCCAATCTTTGAGAAAAACCATATTTTGCATTAATATGTAAATTTATGATTTAAAATATCATTTTTAGAGGATTTTCCTGATTAAGGATATAAAGTAATATAGTAGGTAATTTCTTATTAGGTTAAATTATTTCATCTTATAGAAAGGATTAATTAATTATTTATCTTAAATAGCTGTTTTCCCATAAGTGATAGTTAAAAACACATTAACAGTAGTAGGAGGAATTTTAATGGATAATATTGTAAAAGAGGCGCTGTCCCCCAACAATAAGAAAAAGTATTTTATATTTGCATTGGTAACTGTTATATTCATTAGCTGTTTTGGTTACTGGTATTGGTTAAGAACTCCCCAATATTCCTTAAAAATCATTAAAGACGCTGTCGAAACCCACGATCTACAAAAATTTGAAAAACATGTTGATATTGAAACGTTGGTCTCTCGTGTAATTGATCAGGTATTAGATTCAAAAGTAAATAATAAAAATGAAGTACAAGACGAGCAAACGAACGCTTTTGCTGCAGGGTTAATAAAGATGTTAAAACCACAGTTTGTCTTAATGGCAAAAGATCAGATACGCTCTTACGTTGAAAAAGGTAGCACAGAGACTCAACCGAAGAATAATCAACCCAAAAATAAAAATGAATCCACACCTAATTTTTCAATTAATGACATCTATAAGAATAATGGTGGCGGATCTGTTGATTTCAAAGGGATAGAGTACGTAAATAAAGATGGTAAGATAGCGATTGTAGGATTGAAATTATTTTATCCTAAACTGAATTCAGATGTTATTTTGGAACTTAAAATGAGGGAAATGGATGGTTATTGGCAAATAGCAGAAATAAACAATTTAAGTGCATTTATGCTCAAACTTGAAGAGTTGGAAAAAAATAAGCTTGCTGAGCTGAATAAACCAATTATCAATGAAATGAACGCAGCAATAAAAATTGATAGCATTCAAATTGTTCCGGTTAATAACGGACCATATTCAAAAGCAGTTAGATTCCCTACAAATATTACATTTTTAAGTCCAAAAGATATAAAAGAAATCGGAATGCTAATTGAAGTTAAAAATCAGGAAGGAAAAATACTCTTTAAAAACATAATGCGATCAGCTGGTTCTACATATCCCGGAAAAGTAAGTACTATTAATTGGGGAAAAGAGATAAATCCTTTTATCAAATCTGATGCAGATTTGTTTAATACACCTGTAAATAAATTAACTGTACAAATACAACCGCAATTTCTAAAATTTGCAGATGGTTCAGAACTTAAATTAATAGATACGTTACAATAACTTGTTCTTTGAGTGAAGATTGTATTTTGTAATCGACTGACATTTATATTAGATAGAAAAGACACAGCCCTGTTCCACTAATGGATGGGCTGTGTCTTCTTTTTACTAAAGATTGCTTGTTTGAGTGAGTCAGAAAACCTATAGTAATTACGCTTCTATTTTTCTAGCGATTATACTATGTATCGCATGCTGGTGGGGTATACCTGCGGAGTTGCAGTCTATAATTTGTTCTTCACACCGAAGTATCTCCCAATCGTGGTAATACCTAGCCAAATCACCAGATAGATAGAAAAACTCGTCTTTTTCCCAATCAGGGGCAACCTTGATAAACGGCTTTTCAACAAAGATAAAATGTGCGTTAAGTCCACCAACGCATGTATGCCGTTTATATTTTTCAAAATGATTTTGCCGTTGATCCAGTGGTAAAAATTGAAGTGAACCATGAGAATAAATTACGTCATAAGAAGCTTTGAATTCGTATCCGATCATATCGGTATGAAGAATATTAACTTCATAGCCTGACAAATGACTATACTGCTTGATTTTTTCTATGCCAGGAGTTGAGATTTCCAACGCATCTACCTGATAGCCGCATTGGGCAAAATAGATAGCATCTCGCCCCTCTCCACTACCAATATCTAATAAACGTTTGTTGGCCTTATCTTGCATGATTTCTGCAATTTGCTCTGCAAGCAAAGAATGCTGTAGTCCCCAATAAAATTCTTCTTTTTTATATTCTCCATCATACGGGCTTGTTTTTTCCATTATACTACCTCCTGTAAGCAAACGATCAATTGACACCCCTAGCGTCTTTGCTAAGATCGGCAGCAATGAGATATCTGGCAAAGCATTACCTTTTTCCCATTTAGAAACCGCTTGCGGGGTGACATTCAAAATAAAGCTGATTTGTTCTTGAGTATATTCTCTTCCTTTTCGCAGCAGTGCAATACGTCGCCCAATCTCGTTATCGTTAATCATGATTTATCTTCCTCTTCAATAATATCAGTACTGATGATATCATTGTATCTTGGACAGATATCAAAGTCTACCGAAGTGTAGTTGCAGACACCCGAAGGAGACTCAACTACTGGTTGAATTCTTACGTAGGCTAACAAATCTTCTTAAAACAAAAAATCACCCCCTGCAGTAACCATATTTTGCAACGAAATGCAAAAATATGAGTAAATAAAAAAGACACAGCCTTGCTCCACTAATGGATAGGCTGCGTTTTTCTCATTATTTTATCACCGTTACCAATGTTACGGTTCTCCATATAGGGGCAAACGGCAATTTTATTATACATCGCTTAGTTTTGAGACAGTTTCTCGCCTCCTTGGTTTCCTTGCTTCTCGACTAAATGGAGCTATCCCCTATTTCTGCGTGAGACCTACTAAGTTTGACTCCCCAAAAGATTCTGCCCTAGTTTATAAATATTTAAAACTCTTCGTATGTCCTCGGGTCTTGATTATAAGTGCGTCCTGTTTCCGTGGTAAATCCGGAAATGACGATCATTTCTTCTTCTGTCAATTGAAAATCAAAAATATCTAAATTATCACGCTGATGTTTTTGTGAAGATGCTTTTGGAATCGGAATTGCTCCAGACTGTATATGCCAACGCAAAATCACTTGAGAGGTAGATTTTCGATACGCTTTGGCAATGTCAACAATTTTTTCATTTTCCAATACACTATTACCCTGCCCTAAAGGGCTCCAGGATTGTGTTACAATGCCATGTTCCGTATGCCAACGGCGCTGTTCTTCCTGATTAAAATAAGGGTAAAGCTCAATTTGGTTGATACTAGGCTTTACATCGGTTTCTTTTATTAATCGGTCAATATGCTCCGGTAAAAAGTTGCAAACACCGATGGAGCGGATTAACCCTTGCTTTTTAGCCTCTATTAAAGCCTGCCAGGCCTCAACATACAAGTTCACTCTGGGATTTGGCCAGTGAATCAAATATAGATCGTAATATTCCACCCCCCCTCTATAGAGTGACTCTTGAATCGTTTGTATCGCTTCCTGGTAAGCATGATGGCGTCCCGGCAGCTTGGAGCAAATCAATAGTTCTTCTCTTGGTATTGAACTTCGACGAACAGCTTCACCTACCGCTCCCTCATTTTCGTAGTTAAATGCAGTATCAAGCAACCGATAGCCTATGTCAATTGCATTTTTAATCGCATTCACTCCATCTGCGCCATTTAACTTATAAGTTCCAAAGCCAATGGCAGGGACTTCAAGACCATCGTTTAGCAATACTTTTGAAACTGTTTTATCCATCATGCAGACACTCCTTTTTATGACAATTTTAATTTTCTATTGGCAACCCTGGATGCTGAACCCAAAAATGTCCATGGCATTTTGCAGAATATTATTTGAAAGCACCCTTATATTGTTCTGGATAATCAATATCTAAGTTTCTAATTTTTGCTTCATTTAGCACAAAGTATGGATTTCTTAAAAGTTCCCTACCAACTGCAACCAAATCTGCTCTGTCATTTGATATTATTTCTTCAGCCATGTTAACATCTGTAATTAATCCAACAGCTATTGTAGGAATGTTACATTTTTCTTTAATTGTACTTGAAAAATTCACTTGGTATCCTGGATATGCATTAATTTCTGCTGGAATTAATCCTCCAGTACTTACATGCACTATATCTATATATTCTTTAATTTCGTTTATGATTTCAATCATATCATTTAATGTTATTCCGCCATCTTTATAATCATAAGCTGATACTCTAAGCAAAATTGCTTTTTCTTTTGACCATACTTCCTCTACAGCTTGTAATATTTCTTTAAGAAATCTGGTTCTATTTTTTATATCTCCACCGTATTCATCTTCTCTTAAATTTGATAATGGTGATAGAAATTGATGTATCAAATAACCATGGGCTCCATGTATTTCTATAGCATCAAATCCCGCTTTATCTGCTCTTTTAGCTGCTTCTTTAAAGTTTAATACAATTTCTTTAATATCATCTTTAGTTAATTCCTTAGGTAATGTACTTTTTTCATCAAATTTAACTGAACTTGGAGCTACAGCTTGGCTAGCTGTTCCTGTATATTTTCTTCCACCATGATTTAATTGTATTGCAATTTTAGAACCATGCTTTTTAACACCACCAACAATTTTTTTTAGTCCGTCTATATGCTTATCATCCCAAATCCCTAAATCATTGTCTGTTATCCTTCCATTTTCAACTACTCCTGTAGATTCAATTATTATAAGACCTACTTCTCCAATAGCTCTTGTAACATAATGGGTGTAGTGAAAATCATTTACTATGCCAGTCTCGTCGGAAGAATACATGCACATTGGTGGCATAACTATTCTGTTCTTTAAGTTTAAATTTTTTAAAACGTAATTTTTAAAAGTATTCATAATTATACTCTCCTCTTTTATTTAAATTTGCTTTGCTTATTGCCATTATATTATTCATACTATACTTTGGGAAGTAGTGATATTTTTTTCATATAATTTCAAGAAAGTAAGTATTGTGTAAAATCAATGGTTAAACGGAGTTTAACGACTCAAGGTCGAGTAGAGGTAGACCTCTCGGTCTAACCCTCCTCACGGAACCGGACGTGCCCTATTAAGGCATCCGGCTCTTCATAATAGCATTCACCTACGTTTAGCCATATATATCGACATAGATTCTTGCCCTAGCAAGCGGGAAACGTTTCTCAGTCTTTGTAAACCCTTCCGAGGTCAAACCCTTCTTCTTTCAAATTAAACACCGTTGATAAGATTCTTTTTGCCATTAACAATGATACTTTTTTCGAATTAAAAGTCCAGTGCGTACCTGTCATTTTAGCCTCAATCTAACCTTAATATTGTTTTATAAGGCAATCGGACAAAGGTCAGTATCGGTTGTGTATGCTTGTGGGTAGTTGAAAGATTGCATATAGGTAGGTATTGGCTGTAGCGTAGATCATTGCGGGCTGGGTTTAGGTTTAAGGGCAAAAAAAGCGAGGTCAGTGGATTTTTTACGTCCACTGACCTCGATTCATTTGATCATCTGCGCTGTCTTAGACTAGGAGCGTGTCAACAACCCCGTCCCCCTGGCTTGTCTCCCTGGCACCTACCTACATTTTCTAATCGTCCGTAGAATAAATCATTATAGGTGCTGTAATATTTATTTCATCTCCAGAGCTAAGTACAATATTTACTTTTAATAAATCTCCTTCAACCTCTTCTATATCTAATGAAATAACATTAATCCCCGGTCCCCATGGTTCCTTTCGATTAACTTCTACGTATACCACATTTTCGAATTTCAACAATGCGTTATATCGCCCTTTATCATCCATAATTATAGGCAGTTCAACAGTTCCGTTATCATAATCACAAATAATCTTCGCTACGAATGCATCATGAAAATTGATATTTTTAATTTCTTCTATTTCTTTTTTACTAAAATTCATATTTATCATTACCTTTTCTATCAATCACATCGTCTTATATTTAAATCTACTTCATATGTAACCACTAGTATATCAACCTATACTTCACATTTTGTCATTTCGGCAATAAATTCAGGCAATAAATAGCAAGCCTTCGGAAAATATACTACTTCACTATTCTTCGTTATAATTTTCATGCGAAATATACTTTTTTCAACTTTATAAATTTCCTTGAAGCCTATAAAGCGCTCACCATTTTCATCTTTTATTTGTATTCCTTCACTATTAATCATAACTGATACTTGTTTGTAAAATGGTGGTATAAAACAAATTATTGCAAGTATTGCAAAAAGCGCATAAGAAGCTACAATATGAAAATATAGTCCAACCCCAAAAACAGCAAATGTAATAAAGCCTAATACATTCGGCAAATATGGTGTCAATGCATATTTACCTACTGGATCATATGTAATGCACATCATTTCGTCATTAATTTGGGGAGTTATCGAAATTAGTTTTTTATCAAAATCCCATTTTGTAGATATATTTATTTGATTTAAATGAGTTTTAGCAAGTTTTACGATTTCATCATCATCTAAACAGATTTTTCGTACGCAGTCAGAAGTATTTACATCTACAAATACTGTAGACGGAAAAACTAGGCTTCGATCATACCCACCTTCGATAAGTTCTATATGATTTAAAGATATCTCTTGATTCTCCTCTATGGTATATTTTAATTTATTCTGCTTAATAACGCCTTCTTTTCGATAACGTGCAAACATATCTCTCAACTCACGCAAAAGCAAATAAACAAAAAAACCGCCCTGCAAAACTTGAACCACAATAATAACTAGTACAATCTCTATTAACCAGTACATAAGTAATCCTCCACTCGAAAAAACGACATTTGAACTCATATTTGCTTGTTTCTCATTTGCACTAAAACTAAATGTATCCTTAAAGGGTTACACTTATCATAATACAAAACTCCGATTGAAACCTCTACTTAAAGGTATAGCTAAGTATGGATATTTACTTTACAACTTAAATGATGATAAGTTTTATGTTTAGAATACAAAAAAGAGAGGCCACCGGATTTTTACGTCCGGTGACCTCGCTCTTTATTACATCTCCAAATCTTAGTCCAGACTTTTATTGGTATGGAACTTCCTTTATTAGATAGACTTTAAAACCTTAATTAACCAGTCTGCTTAATATATCACGACATGCTTTATCCTCTGTTTGATACTTAACCAAATCAAACATTTTACCCCGTTCACTATAATATACGATCCAGCTTTTACCATCAAACTCTAGGCAAACTTTCTGATCAATCTCTCCAACATTATCAAGATTATAGTAATAATCGGGTACCTTCTTTAATTGTAAAAGATTTCGCAATCCTTCTTTTTTCATTAATTAATAGTCTCCCATATTAAGCGGATTAGGAAGTTCGATTGAATGAGTAATTGAATCTGCCATGCTTAACTTAACTATCCTGCATTGATTATAGTTCCCCCCAAGTAATAAAACCTTCTTCCCAGTGCCTTTTATCAAGTTCGTACTGATCAACATAGAAGTTCTCAGGGTAGTTCTTAAATCCAGAAACTTTTTTATAGCCTTTTCCGCTTTTTCTTTAGAAGAGAAAATTCCTATTAGTTTTGTTTCATCAAAAATTCCCGATTTTGTTTCTATTTCATAGCTATGTTGTAACAAATAAACAATCGCCATATTTATCTCCTTATAGCATATATAAGAACATTCCAATATTATTATTCAATACTAGTTTCTCAATTTCTACAAAAAACCTTTTCTTCCTTTAATTATGCAAAAAGAGAGGTCAGCGGATTTTTACGTCCACTGACCTCGCTTTCATTTTGATTTTTAGCCTTTACTTCTCACAAAATCTTGAGCCTAATATACCTTCATATTTTCTCACATTCAATAAACATTTCTTCATGCTCTAATATTCCTATTTCTTCAACTTTAAAATACCGAGAGTCATCAAGAACTACAGCAATGACCGGCTTACCATTTATATTACTTAAACAAGCAAATTTAATTTTAACCTTGTTATTTCCAAAATAAAGATAAATTGGTTTAAATTTAATAAAATTGAATTCTATATTTATATCAAGAGCAAGATACAATTGTTGTTTTTCTTTTATGGGATATACAAAATTAACCTTCATTCTCTCCATTAAAAAGCCTCTTTATATTACAGTCTTGTCGCTTTACTCATACATTTTCCCCATGTATAAAATGAGAGCACATCTTTTCCATGCATTAGTTTGACTCTCAACATCTCCGATCCCTGGTTTAGAATCCTCCGCCCACGCAATTGCAGCTTCTAAGAACCCTTCTATTGTATCATTTTGCCAACCATTAGCTCCGGCTCCATATGGTGAAGATGGACTAACTTTTTCCTTTTCTACCTCATCTATTCGGTCGTCCATTAATGCTTTAAGAAAAATCAGAAAGGTTGTTTCATCATACACTTGGTCGACTAATAAATGCGAATGAATGCTTTCGGACATAGAGGTTCCTCCAATGTAATTCTTTTTTTATTCGCTAATATAATTTTGCATCATTTGGTTCAAAATAATCTTCAAATCCACTCCCACGCCAATCCAATCACGGATACAAGCAACTCCAAAGCTATCTGGTAATCTGCAGCTCCCTTCGTCGACTCTTATCGCTACTTTCAAAGCTTCGCTAAGAGAAGAATGAAGGCCTGGGGCGCATAAATCATCTTTCTCCCTCCACATAAAGCATTTTTCGCGAAGGCAAATCTTTATTGGTGTAGTCATTCACATTTTTCCTCCAATGATATTACCTTACCATGTTCTTTATATTTAAAAGATCATTAAATATTTTTGTAACTTTAGCATATCCAACTATATGGCTACCTTCTTGAATATTCATTACTTTCTCCTCCCAAAGGCAATGCGGATACGCTTCTGGAGAAATAAAAGTAATTGTACCAGTAACAGACTCACCGGGGGCAACCTCTTGTTTATCATGGTAATGATGAACTCCAGTTGTTAGATAGTCATCTTTAATCAAATGAGCTGGTCTATAACCTGAACAACATGGATATTTTCTTCCACCTTCTTCGATTTTTAGAAAAGTAAAAAGAACTTCAACATCCGGCCTTATCATTTACCTTCCTCCGTTTTACTTACGTCTACTTTCTTGCCAAAACGACAATGCTTGCTGAAAGAATTGTTGTTCTTTTCGTTATTACTACTAATACGGTTCCCTATATAGAGTATAACGAATTGAACTATTTTCAACTATTATTCATAAATCCCTTTATGAGTCCCTTCTCAGACAATATCTCAAGGATGTACTTAGCCTCAGCCGCATCGATGCCTAAGCCAAAGTTTACAGTTTTCATTCCATAATCAAAAGCAATTGTTCCGTCATTACCTCCAAAAAAATTCATCCTTCTTTTATGATTAAAGAACGAATATGAATTATTATCTCTCACGACCCTGAAATCGCGAGTTACTGATAATGTATACTCTCGACTTAAACCAACCCCAAATATGGTTTTTTTTATTTTAATAATTCCGTGTCCAACTGCTATATGTTCGTTTCCGGCAATACTCCAAAGCACTGTAAAAATCACAAAGCCTCCACCTATAGTCCAGCCACATAACCAAAAAAGCATAAATAAGTTACTCCCAAGTGACCTTGCACCAAAGACTTGTTTAATTGCAGACGTCTCACCAAAAAACCAACCGCCAAGCCATGCGCACAGAAACAAAATTACAAAAATATTTTTAGTAGATGGAATATTTATACTCACTTGTCCGTTCATTTTATTAATCTTTGCACGCCCCTCTCGTGAAGATACATACATAGAAGAATCCTCCTTATTTTAAAAGTTACATTAAAATTATCTTATTTATCATAATATAAAACTTCAATAGATACATCCATCTAAATATATAGATAGATGATATTTAGATATAATTAGCGATCGGCTCGGTTGCTGGCAAAGGTCAGTATCGGTTGTGTAATGATCGCGGCTGTAGCGTAGACACGACAGGCTCTTTTAAAGATAACGGAATATCCCATTAGTTTTTATATTTGTAGAGGGAAGCGAAAAAAGAGCGCTCAGCGGATTTTTACGTCCGGTGACCGCTCTTTCTACACTATCAATTATGAAATTCATACTGATTTAACTAGGGCATCACTTAACTCATATCCTGTACTTTTCAATAAATAAATTTTAACTATCCTCCATGCATCGTCTATGACTTTCGTCAATATTTCTAACTCCACCTCATCCCATTGAGGGAAAAAAACGTCTTTCTCTTTCTTAACCGCTGGCAAGTTACTACCATAAAATAGTTTATTGTAAATCTCTAATATCCCGTTATTATCCTTGTCACCGTAAAATTCTTCGTTAACAGAATGAGCTAAATCGGCAACAATATTCCAGAAATCAAGAAAATACCTGCAATTAATCTCCCTATCTCTTCTCCTCAACCAATTAATAGCAAGATCAAGTATTACTACAGTATGTTCATCCTGTAAATTTATATTTTTTTCTATTGCGTATTGTCGTAATTCATTCATAGACTTAAAGCTTAATATCTTGTTTTGATCTATTAAGAATCCATCATTTTTACCTGAATACCAAAGAGAATAAATTTCCTTACGTTCCAATGCAAATTTCACCGAATAATAGCAACGCTCATTATTATTCAAATGCCCTATCCCCCCCATTTCCTTATTATAATCACTTTTAGGTCCCTTATCGTAATTTCCCGGTCCAAATCTCTCATCACATAATCTTTTTGCAAAAACGTTTCCATCTTCATCTACATAGGGTCTATTCCCCTTAGCCCAACTTGGTACATCTTTTGATTTTTCTTTTGGACTTCCCGACTTGATTCGTACGGAATGTCATTCCTGACCTAAATTTAATATATTTCCCTTTATCTTAGTGTTATATAATTTTATTGCCAATGTTAACGATTGATTTAATTGTCTAATAATTTCATAAACAGGATTAAGGTTTTCGCTCATTTCATCACAAAATAAATCAATATGAAATCTTAAAGTACTGCCCAATTGTTTTCCATAGGGTGTTTCAGCTGGAAGAGCAAAAGGTGTTAATTGAATTTTTTTACCGCCCCTCGCACAGTCACGTACAAACCACGCTATAAACTCTAATGCTTCTAATCCCTCTGTAGATTTATCAATTATAAACCTAAACTGAACCAGTAGTTCATTCGGCCTTCCACCTTCTGTTCTTAAAAGAGCAGCAATTGGTAAGTGTGCATATTCCACCGTTAAAAGTAACTGAGAATCTACATCTGATAAATCACAAATTCCACTTTCAACAAAAGAAATGCCGACTATATTATATATAGTCTCTTGAAAATTTTGAATATCTATTGGATAACGCACTTAAATAATCTCCCCTTAATACAAAATATAAATGCTCTTTCTAAAAAGACGGGATGATGGATGTATCTTGTTAGTTTTCAATAATTTTTACTGACTACAATGCCTAATAGATAAGCTCTCAATACAAGAAACAAACATTCACATAATGTTATTAGGATTGGTCGTAATTACAGGCATGAACGCCACATTTTTCACAGGAAAAAAAGTAGTAGATACCATCCCCATATAGCTCGACATCTCCAATATCAAACTGTGCGACAAACTTCATTAGTTGTTCACATTCTGGGCAGATTGGATAATCAATTTCATTTATACCTGTTGGCATGCCTCCTATTTGCGTTAACGGGACTTCAGCAAATTGATGAGCTGTGTATGTAGATTTTTTATGTTCTCTAGATAATTCTATACTATAATCAAAACGTTGGGTTATTTCTTCATCATTATTTGTAAATCGTTCAAAATTTTTCTTAAAAAAATCAGATGGAGTATTATGCAAATGCCATTTAACCTGGTCTCCTATTTGCTTCATAAATAAAGTTTCATAACAAGCGCAGTATAGACAAGTTGCCAATTTATCTTTTCCATCAAAAACCAAAGTAAGTGGTTGATGGCAATATTCACAAACATCTTCTAATGGTTTAAGATGAGAAGAATCTGAAATTTGCCCTTTTTCACAGCGTTGAAATGCGATGACCTTATTAGAAAACAACTGCTGAATTCCACCTCTTCCATCAGGATACCATCCACCGGTTTTAGCATATTCAATAGGAAGAATATGCAATTGTTCAGCCCATTTAGGAATTGATTGGGTACTATTATTTTGCAGAAATTCCAAACTTGTTTTACATGGAATTTGAGCAATGCAGGAAAGTATATGGTTTATTTCCAAACTTTCTGCTTCGTCAGATATGCATTGAATCAGATTTTTAGCAATATTTTCATCTGCACGTAAATATAATTCGCTATAATAATAGACTTTTTGTTCTAAGAGATAATTATAAAACTTAACTGGTAATTTATCACCACACTCATATGCAAATAGTGCAAGGTAAAGAAAGATATCAATTTTTTCATCCGCCTGCATACTATCATCGGCAATTGCAATATCAATAAAGTTAATTATCTCTTCATTTGTTAAAGCCGCATATTCCTGATACAAGGTACAGCTATTCGAAACCTCACCCATTATATGCTTTTTATACAATTCTTTAGCAATTCTCATATTTCATTTTCCCTTCTTTATTTCAAAAGAACAATCAACTTCCAAAGACATAACTTATTTCCCCTATCAATTTATTCATCAATTAAACTACTACTTTTCTTTTGCAAGGTTTATTCTATTAACATTATACATATCGAATCCATCAAGATGCCAAAAGTCCTTTAATCCAATTTTATTGTATAGATTGACTTCCTCTTTATATAGAGGATACATGCCTGATAGAAATACCTTATAATCGGGTAGTTCAATTGTATATTCTTCCTTGCTTAAAAATGAAGGTGTAAAAAGGAAATACCCTGCCATTTCAGACTCCTCACTAATTGGAGAATCAGTTGTAAATAAATCGCCATACGAGAATCTTTTTGCTCCTCTAAACTGTGATGCAAAGTAAGCTGATGCCAATCCCCAGGATTCGTCTTGTGTATCCAAAGAAACTATTAATTCTGGTCTTCCATACTTCCACTCAGGAAAATCTACTATTGAAAGACCATAAGTAATTGAGGTTAGACAACCTTTTTCTGGCAAATCGTAATAATAGAAGACATGAATTGCTGGCCCGTTGTCAGTAGCCTCTATCCTTTTTATAGTGTCTTCTCTACCAAACCTTTCGGTTAATGTATCTAAATATATTTCAGCTGTAGATTTCACTATGATCCCTCCCAAACATGAACGCACAAACACTCGCAACTAAATAAGCCTTAAAGGTTTGCCCTCATTGTTTTCAATACCTTTGTCCCAAACACTTCTTTTGATTGACACAATACAATTATCAATTCTTGGAGCAGTCAGTTTTCGCTTGTTTAATATGTCGAACATACCCCAACATTCTCCATCAATAATTAACCCTGTCCGACTTGAATCGTCAGTCCAAATTATAAAAACATCTTTACATTCCTCAATTGATGGATTTATTTGGTTGTAAATCCACAAGTGGTCACCAATTTCTCCGGATTCTCCATTTGTGTTGTATTTACATAGATACATATATCCAGTTTCACCGTTATCCTCAAAAATAGTAATCCATTTATTATCCGGAGACGGGCATTCTACCATAAAGCTCTCCTTCTGAGAGTCTAAATTTTTATTCATAACTACCATCCTTTTATAGCGAGGAGCTTTATATTTCCTTTTCAAAATTGATTAATTACATAATAACTTATTGCTGGAATTTATACCTCCACTAAAAGGTATAGATTTCCATTTATAAAATCAACAGACATGCAATGTTGTGATATTGTGGTAAAATATTATCATCTTAATACTAAATTAAAGTGGCGGTATCAAAATGAATGCAACTATTAATCGAAGACTATTTATTGAAAACATCTCCCCTATCCCTGTTGCTAATGGCGTATCAGTACTCATTGCTGATGGTATTTTATCGGTGGCTAGTTTTAGTCAAGGTGTTACAGGTAGGATGCCAGCTTATACAATAAAGGATGGCCAGGTATTCCTAAGTGAGGAAGAATGGAGTAAAGTTGTTTCTTCTATAGAAAATAGCATAGACTCATATACAGATATAAATATTTAAACTAAAGCGGATTCCTCTTAAGCTTTTAGAGTGATATTATATATACAAGGCGGTACATCCGCTTTTTTCTTTACCTATCTAATCGAACATACGTTTTTAAGGGAGGCAATTTCATGCTTAACATTGCGGTCTATTGTCGGGTTTCATCAGAAGATCAACAAGAGCGCGGTACTATAGAAAGTCAAATCGAATTTGCAACCAAATACTGCGATCTTCATCAAATAAATATAGTTAAGTGGTATAAAGATGATGGAATTTCTGGAACCCTCCCCTTCGAATCTCGCCCAGAAGCCTCTATAATGCTCCAAGATGCTCAAGAAAAAAAATTTAACACACTACTATTCTATCGTCTTGATCGCTTTGGTCGAAGTGCCAGAATTATATTAAATGGTGTTCACATTTTGGAGCAATACGGAATAAAAATAAAGTCCATGACGGAGCCGAAACATCCTATAGAGGAAAATACATGGGAAAATGCTCGGCAAAGAATTTAGCTGCCGATTGGTTAGATGAAAAAGTTTGGAACGATTGCGTTAATTTCAGCTAATAATCCTGGACAATTATTAGCTGACCTATCACCAGATGAACAAAAGAATAATTTTTCCGCATCTTATGTTGGATTTGCAAAAAAGCTTAGGAATAAGAAATTTACCACATAAAAAAAGCACCACGAGGGGTGCTTTTGGGTTAAACTTAAATTACTATCTTCACCTTATATATTGCAACAAAATCAGTAAATTCAACCCCCTTCCAAAGGATGTCTAAAGGTTTCCCAAAGGTTTATTAATCTAAATATAAAAATAGCACCCTTTTAAGGGTGCTTCTATGCTTTATTAGATAAGGGTGTAACTTGTCTTTGAGAACAATAATATTCATTTAACTTAATATCTAATAATTGACTTGCTCGAATCGCGTCCGGGGAGCTTATCCCTTTTCTAATGGCAATATTATGGAATTCATCGCGTAGCCTTTCTGTTTCTTCCCAAGGTTCTTTTCTAGTGACATAAGTCAAATCTATCGCCTCCCCTTTACTATAATGGTAATCAAGAAGGAAAAACCCGTATGTGATTTATATTAATAATTTAGATTAGATTTTTAATAAAACCCTATCTAGCACTCCATTAATCAAGTTACGCACAAAGTAGGTAATTAAAACTATATATAAGAAAAATAATATGACTCTCTGTAATAAAATTTAAATGGCTTTGATATAAAAAAACCGATAGATATCATATGTTTGTAAAATTTATTATTAAGTTCCATGCAAAGGGTTTATAACGGGTACGAGTTATCCTTATATACGTCTCTACAATTATAAATGCAATATAAAACCAAACATAACTCATTATAATTGATTGATAAGCACTTTCAAATAACTTTAAAGCATCTACGTCCACGATATCACTCCTATTAGCCGATTCGGCATAAGAATGTAATTACCTTTATATGGATGAATACTAGATAAATAAAAAAGCACCCCGAAGGATGCTTAAATGTTGAGCCCTCAAAATTTCTAAACTTCTTTAGATACTTTTACAGTGCTCTCTATTTAGAACGTTTTAATAACATAATTTTCATATTTGATTATCACTAACATACCTATTGTATAAGTCCTTGGCAGCCAATGTAATAATAGCAACCGAAACTACTATATTTGGTATACTTATGTACCAAGAATTTACTAGAGTATTTACCCCTATCAAAGCTATATTTAGCAAGGTTAAATAAAAAATCATAGCTACACCTCCAACATTATAATATGCACATTAGTTAGTAATAGTCTGATTTTTTATAGGTGCTGACGTATACAATATTTACCATGTAGCTTCCTAAAAAAAGAGCACACAGGTTTAATTTCTGATATAGTTTTTCCGTCTTGTAGTAGATCTTCTTCTGCTTCTTATTTTCCCATAAAAATCAATACTCATTGTTAGTATTCCCAATAGGGTCGCAATTGTTGTTAGTATTTTTTGTATCACATCGTAATCTACTCCTGCATGAACTCACCTCCTAATAAAATTTTCAGCGAAATCTTATAAGGGTTACATTTACAGCTTACCATAATTTATCACTAAAGTAAAATATTCACATATAACAAATAACGACAATCCTCTGTCCGATAAATAAAAACCGCCCTATTCGGACGGTAATAAGTTGCTATCCATAGCCGACTTATATAACTGGTCACTAGTTAAAGATGCTTTAAGAATTATAAATGATTCAGGAGATACTTTAAATTCACCATTTAGAAGAGTATTTATTTTCTCAGCTAAATCCAGTTGTCCTTTTTGAATCAATTCTTGTTGGATACCTTTTAAAAGTTGCTGATCCTTTGTTTGTAAATCATTAATCGCGGCCTCCAGGCGTTCTTCATACTTATTTGAATCAACTGCTGCTAATAATTGTTTTTTCGTTCTCAAGCCATCTAGGTAAGCTAATGAAGCTAATAGAATACTGATAAAAATAGATTCCATATTATCCCTCCGCACATAATACTTTAATAAAATAGTTATGAGCAAGTAGATAATTCTATGACTTGTTTTATGTAAAAAGAGAAGGCTGGCAGATAATTAGTCTGCAAATCCTTCCCATGAATTATTTATAAATATCCCCGTTTTTTTTATTACGAAAAAAGCAGTATATTGCTACCGACGGTAGCGTCGACGCAAATATGCTGTATTTCCTGCCAAGCCCCATAAAACCGGGATGATGTCTACTAGCAGCCAGGAAATAACACTAACCCACTATAATGATAAATAATAGGTCATCAGTCATGTATATTTGGTGCAATTGTCTCATTGTTTACCATAGCGGTAACGGCGGCGACCATGGCGGCGGACATCACTAGACACTACAGACAGAAATAAGAGGATATGCTATTAACAATAAAAAATACGAGAACACCTAAATCTAAAATTAACCTTCCGCCAGCACTCGTTGCTGGCTTTTCCTTATCCCGCCCATAAATCTCCGCTAGTTCTCCTTTAGTCATTTGCCATTATGCTTGCTCTCCTATCATTTTTGGTTAATTTTGGTATAATGGTACATAAGGGAGATGATTATTTGAAACGCATTGTCTTATTTACATTGGCATTATTATTTACATTCACAACTATTGGATTTGCCCAAAAAGGAATAACTTACGAAGTTGATGATTTTTTTTGGTTACACTTCCTGAGACTTGGGATGTGGAAGCGAGAGATTATAAGACTAACATGATAAACTTAATTTTTCCTAACCATTCATCTTCGATATATATCTATGCATTGCCAATTAGTGATATAAAAGACTTTAAAAACCTTGATGACCTAGTAGTTCGTAGTCAAAAAGATAAAGTTTTATTATATAGCCGAGCGGGTTTAGACATTAGATTACAAGAAAGTAGTAGCCTTTACATAGACAATCATGAAGCGAGACGAATATTATATTCTATTGAAGAGCATCCACCCCTTAAAAAGGCCTACCATCTTGAATATAAATGTCAATATAACGAATATATCTATTCATTTATTTTTGATGGCAACTACGATGATTTAGAAACTGATCAGCTAACTATTAAAGATATAATAGATAGCTTTAAACTACTAAATAAACAAGAAAACAAACATGGAATTACTAATATCTTTACTGTTGATTTCCCAGAAGATTGGACTGTAAAATCGTTTCGCAATTTGTTAACGAGCGGTGTCTCCCCTAATGAATTACCTAAAGTAACTATAACATTTTTCCCTATGATCCAAGAAAGTCTTGATGAATATATTGATAGGGTAAGGCGTAAGGAAAAAGAATCTATTCAGTTAGAGGATAGTCAAAATCTATATATTGACTATCGAGAAGCAAGATTGCTAATATATTCTGGCTATAATTCAAACGGGGTCAAATCTTATTATATAAACTGTCTTGTATATGGTGATCAAAATGTCTATTATATTTGGAGTACAGGAAATTACGACAATTTAGCAAACGACCGTAAATTCTTTGACGAAATAATAGCTAGCATTAAAATACTAAAGTGACTTGAGGAGGTCTTCATTTGAAACGCATTATCTTATTTACATTGGTCCTGTTATTTGCCTTCTCAACTACTGCGTTTGCTCAAGAAGAAAAAGCCTACGAAATTGGTGGTTATCTTATCGTTACATTTCCTGATGATTGGGAAGTATATCAAAATAATCATCAAGTGCATTCCAGCTTAATGTTAGCTGCTATTTCACCTAATAAAAGATCTGAACTAGGAATTTACCTATTTGACAACCAACATAGGAACATCGACGATGTTATAACTGAAACTCAAATAGGTATGAGTTTAGATAACGCTGAAACCTTAGAAGAAAGTGACAAACTGTATATTGATAACTACGAAGCTAGAATGTTATTGTATTCGCGCCCCATTGAAAAATCACTAATACAATACTTCC
Source organism: Pelosinus sp. IPA-1 (assembly GCF_030269905.1). Classification (NCBI taxonomy): domain Bacteria; kingdom Bacillati; phylum Bacillota; class Negativicutes; order Selenomonadales; family Sporomusaceae; genus Pelosinus; species Pelosinus sp. IPA-1. Next base: position 327,819 of record NZ_BSVC01000004.1, read on the forward strand.
TTATGTATGGAATTATTACTGATCAAAAATGCTATCGCATTGAAGCTTACTATGATAATTTAAAAACTGACCGCAAAACTATTGATAAGATAATATCTAGCATAAAAATACTAAAGTAACCTTCCGCCAGCACTCGTTGCTGGCTTTTCCTTATCCCGCCCTCCCCAATATAACCTTTCTCCTACCATCCTCAGTTAACTGAACAAGCTTTGTTGAAAAACGAATCGCTCCACTTTTCTTGGGTAAAATAATTAGTAGAATGGTTATCATTCTTTCGATAGAAATATAGGAGAATTGTTTATATGATAGAAATAGCCCGAACCTTTCCCACGTCTGCCTCAGATGAGCAAATCGCTTACACCTTGAAGCATCTAACTTACGTTCGAATAGACAATTGGATCGACACAGATTTCAACACATTCGGTTGGTGGCTCCAAATTGTGCTGCTCGTTATTGCTTTATCTGTTTGGTGGAAACTGGTGGATAAAAAGCGATTACTAGAACTGACCTTTTATGGATTTGCGATAATGACGATTAGTATTTGGCTCGATGAGGTCGGATATGAGCTTGGAATATGGTACTATCCCGTCGATCTGATACCTGTCTTTTCACCGTCAACCGCGATTGATTATGTCATGCTTCCGGTCATATATGCGCTCGTGTACCAATACTGCAGCTCCTGGCGAAGTTTCATTATCAGTGTTTCTATTTTGGCTGATGTATTTAGTTTCATCCTTGAGTCTTTGTTGGAAAAGTTCGGTTTTTACGTTCCTATATGTTAGGAATATTACTATGGTTTCCCTATTTATATCGCTATAGGAATATTGGATGAAAATCGCAGTTGAAAAACTAAAAACTATTATGGAAAACCTCCAAGAGTAACTTGCTACTAGGTAAATATAATACGATTTTCTTTAATGCCTGTTCTTTTGAGCAGCCATTTTAAATTACTCCCACCGATTAATTACAATCGTCAGTCCCGCCCACACATCATTTTCTCCTATCGTATCGTAATTCAGCTCCCGAATCCCCTCACGGAACTCAGCTACTTGCCGAAATTGACTACCTGGACAATATTCCTCTGCTAGTGACTGCAATGTTTCTCCAGAGGAGCAAATATGTTGAATTGCCACAAGTACCAATACGAGAACAAATCGTCTCATTTTCAGGCCCATCTCCTTTTAGATTTCATCTTTAGGATTTTTAGTTTGACTCAGATTTTCCAAGCCACAGAATAAACTATATGCCACAAATTATTTATTATGCATCCAGTTATGTTCATCTTAACCCAATAACCGGCAGGGATCCTTATAGTCACGTCCAATGTTCTTAATATCTCGTAAATCGGGTAGGCTACGGCTTAACCCAGTCTTGATTTGGGATACCAGCTACATGTACAGCCACAACGTTCTGCATATAGCGCAAAAAAGTATAGTGACAATTGAAAAAACACAGCCATATGAAAGCTGTGTTTTATTTATATCCCACTGTCGAGCATTAGTTCTTTTTGTCGGAGGATTCTATGGATATTAAACGTCGTGTAAAGAACTTAGTAAAAAAATAAATTAGCACTTGCCCTACTCCACAAAGGATGGAGATATTATTCTATGATGGAGAACACCTTATTCTCCCCTGGGCGCTTTGAGCGTGAGGCAAATGAGTTTGCATGGCTGCTGTTATTTGATTATGAGGTTGCCAGGCTGATTATGATGGTGATATTGGTAGGTATGCTCGTGAGGAAGGGATTATGGAGTCGGTTGGGTATATGAAGAATAATATAGCAAAAACTTATTTTACCCCTTTTGCTTCCACAGGTCTCTATTATTCTGGAAAATGGTCTGAATATTTAATGCTTTCTATTATACTTAGACCTATTTTCCTCTTCTCTGTTGTCATAGAAGGCTTTGCTGCATACATTGCAAAACCATAGCTGGCATTTCCTCTAAATATCCGCATAATTGTATGTTCGTCTTGTACCCCCGCCTGACCAGACACCTTATATTCCAGTACAATATCAGAATCGGAAACGCGAAGAATATCGGTTTGTGCTTTATCACCGTAGGCACTACGTATATTCCGCTCTATAAAACTTGCATATTGCTGTGGTGTAATATTTCTCTGTTCTCTAATAAATTTAACGGTAATTAATTCTGTCCAATTTTCCACAGTTTCATTACCTGATACAAATTCTGTGATAGTACTGTTGCCTGTCTCTTGTTGAAAACCGATTTTCCAGCGAGGTTTGTCAACATTAAGGGTAAGATAATCCTTTTTCAAAAAATCAAATATATATTTTGTAGTGGTAACATCCTCATTTGAGCCCAATGACTTGCTCGTAGCCTCAATTCGAGCTTTATCAGCTGTTTGCAAATTTTCTAGACGTTTTTTAGCAAGTTCTATATTGGGATATTGCGCTGGGGCGTATTTTAGAAAATTTTGATACGATTCTATCGCTAAGTAATTTGCGCTTAATTTTTCATAAGACAACGCTAAATTCCAGTATGCCATATACATCTGAGGATTCATTCTAAGCGTTTTATTATATTCATTAATCGCTAATTGATGTTGTCCCTTTCCAGCATACGCTAAGCCACGAAGCCAATATAACTCTCCATTTTGTGGTTCCATTTCAATACTTTTTGTAAAATCAGCAACCGCAAGATCATATTGTTTTGTAAATATATATGTTTTTCCACGCTGCACATAAGCTTGCTCCATTTGCGGATCCAAATTTATGGCTTGATTATAAGCCAATATTGCATTTTCAAAATTTTTGCTAGTCTGATATTCATCTCCCTTTTCTAGCCATTGGGCAGCAGTGAACTCTGTTTCTTCTGCATAAACGACGAAAGTGGTCAGGAGTGTTACTAATAATACCACGCAAAAGATTAGTTTTTTATTTTGATCCACAATAATGGCCTCCCCCGTTTTTTATAAAACTCAACCTATTGTTATAATAGCCACCATAAATTAAAGTTCACAAGATTATTCTACCGAGTCAGTCCTACAATACTAAGGTATAAATTCCCATAATATACAAAGAACTCCTGCCTAAGTTACACAAAAATTTGACAGAAAATCTTTAGCGATTAGAGTGATACGGTTCTGCGATGCGCCGGTTCAAAACCTTGCTCAGCGAAGTTCCCACCCGCTATATGATGTGCCCTTAGATTGGCGCATACTCCGTCCGCATGACACCTATAGAAAAAGGATGTCTAGAAAGGATGAAACTCCATTTCTAAGACACCCATTTAGCAAAATTACTTGGAATTTAAGGTTCTTACCCCTTTTTCATAAATTAACCACAACATAAAAGCCGCACCAATTATATCGAAAAAGCCCATGCAAAGAAATATAGGGTTATATCCAAAACTCGGTACAACTTTACCAATCAAAAGGGAAAATAAAAAGGCGCTTGTCCATGCTGAGAAACCACGTATACCATTGACCGAAGCAACCTGATTGGAGTCAAAATTCTCCATAATCAAAACACCAAGCATCGCAGAAATCGCTGCGTGCCCAAAACCGCCAATTGATATTAGACCAATCGCTGCATATGGGCTATCAACAAAAGGAACAAAAGCTAGCGAAATCATAAGACATGCTCCTGATATAGAGCTCCAAATCGCAGCATTGTTGTTTGATAAAGAAAATTTACCACGATACATCTTTGCCAAATAGCCGCTAGCAGCACTTCCAATGTCGGCTGCTAAAAACGGCAACCAGGCAAATATAGCAATTTGTTTTAAATTCATGCCTCTTTCTGTCGCCAAATATAAGGGAACAAAAAAGCTCATTGTCTGCCATGCTGGTTCAGCCAGAAAAGCAGGTATAGCAACTCCATAGAATTTTTTTACTTTGCAAATGTCTTTAATACTAGTCCAAAGATTAGTTTTTAATGGTTCTGTTGATCTTACCGTCTCTTCATCTAAAATGTAAGCCTTTTCTTCTTCAGAAATTAACTTATGGTCCTTAGGATTGTTATAATAAAGTTTCCAAATACCTGCCCAGATTAATCCCATAAAACCAGTTACAACAAACGCAGCCTGCCAGCCATAATTTAAGTGAATCGCAATAACCAGCGGAGGTGCCAGCATGCCGCCGAAGGAAAATCCAACGCCTGCCCATCCGGCAGCAATGCTTCTTTCTTTAGATGGAAACCAATCCGTTAAAATCTTCAAGTTGGCAGGTACTGCGACAGACTCAGTAACCCCCATCAGAAATCTCAAACCCGCTAGCATTTGCCAACTAGTCGCCAGCGAATGAAGCATACACACGACCGCCCAAGCCGTAGCAAAAATGAAAAAACCAACTTTCAAGCCAATAAAATCCAGCGCCCATCCGCAAATGGGTTGAAAAATTGCATAGGCAGCTTGAAATGCAGCAACAACCCACGAATATTCCTGAGTAGACATATGTAAAATACGTTCCAATTCAGGTGCCAATATTCCTAATGAGTTCCTTGTAATATAATTGATAGTTACGCCTGCAATAAATAAGACCAGCATTGACCAACGCAATTGCTTAACTTTAACCATTTTTTCTCCTCCATTACGTATTGTGGGAGTCCATCAAAATACGATTAAATCGAAATCAAATCTTTACTTGCAAACATTACTTCTACACTTATCTTTTCTTGCTGTTCGGGTAAAGAAATAGAAGCAATCCCTGCTTGCGCATCATAATACCAACCATCTTTACTTTGTTTCCCATGAGCAGAATTCATAATTCTTAGCAGCATCTGTCCATTTACTCGAACTTCTAGCGGTGCCTTCTCAGGGCAAATCATTTGAATTTTTTCACTACTTACAGGACTTTGATAATTACCGCGGCGGAAAATTTCAACGTCGCAGACTTCCTTTTTAACAGTACAAATAATCTGTGTTGTACGATATTCTTTATTTTGATATTTCTGAGTATAGCCGTCGTCTTCATACATAGTAAACTCACCATCAGCGCTTGGTTCAATCAGGTATTTGATCTTGGTGATTTCCTGCGTTCTTAAATTCGTAATACCTTCTGTCATTGGTATAATGCTACCGGCTTTGATAAATAACGGAACTTTATCAAGCGATGCATCCACGGTAATTGCTTTTCCACCAGCAAAAACATTCCAAGTACCCCATTCGCGCCAGGTTGTACCTTCCGGCAAATAAACGTCCCGCGTGGTCGCTCCCTTTTCCAGCACGTTGGCAACCAAAAGGCTCGGGCCAAACATATAATCAAAACTTTCCTCATACACTTTGCTGTCATTTTGAAATTCGTACAGCATGGGGCGCATAATTGGCGCTCCTTCAATTGAAGCTTGATACATTAAAGAATATAAATATGGAATTAAGGTATAGCGAAGTGTAAGAGCTTCTCTTACATACGGAGTATAGTCCGGATACATCCAAGGCTCGGTCACTGTGTTATCATCATTACACGAGTGAATACAAAATCGCGGTTGAAAAACCCCTTGTTGAATCCACCGAACTAAAAGTTCAGGTTCGGGACGCGGTCCAGCAAAACCACAAACATCACTGCCTTGATTTGCTACGCCAGACAAGCCCATCCCTAAAATAGTTGGGATGTTAAATTTCAAACTGTCCCAACTTGTCCAGTTGTCACCACACCAAGTCGAAGCATACCGCTGAATCCCAGCAAAACCGGCACGATTCAATACATAAGGACGAATACCAGGCTTGGATTCTGTCATTGCTTCGTGGCCCATACGCGCCATCAGCGTTGACATGATTGGACGCAGTCCTCCTAATGGTTCTTGCTTGCCGTCACCGCAACATACTGCCATTACATCTTGCGTCTCATACTCGCAGTTATCATTCCAGATAGCCACTACTCCGTTAGAGATGAGCGCTTTGCTTAGCCCCTCCTTCCATAATTGACGCCCATTTGGATTAGTAAAATCAATAAAGGATGCAGGTCCACCCCAGAAACGATCAATTCTCGGCTGGTCTTTTTTAGAATCCTTTATATATGCAGACGCATCGGCAAACTTTTTGTATTGCGGATGAGTCAGTAGCATTCCTGGCTTTACATTCGGACATAATTCCGCGCCATTTTTCTGCAGTTTACTAATAAATCCTGCTGGATCAGGAAAACGATCTTGATTCCATTCAAATACATACCGTTTTCCATCCTTGCCGCTGGTATAGCCGGAAGACAAAAAGAATCCTTCGCAGGGAATCTCTTCTTCTTTGGCTTGCGCTATAAAGCCAAGTACTGCTTCATCAGATTTCTCCGCCAGTTCGGTATAATACATAGTTGACCCCATATATCCTAGGCTATAGCGCGGAGGAAGCACTGTTTTTCCAGTAATATCTGTATAATTGGCAACAACATCTTTAACCGCAGGCCCGTTAAAGAAAAACCAGTCCATTTCCCCTCCGTCAGCAACAAAGTAGGTATACGGAGCCCAATAGCCGCTGCGTTCTGCACCAACATCAAAAGTAGAGTCGTACGCATTATGATAGAAAATGCCATGAGCGGTTTTACTCTCTTTATTTAGTACCATATAAAAAGGAATATGCTTGTAAAGCGGATCAGCTTGACGTGGATCATAGCCAATCGTATCTTTGCTGCTCATACGCAAACGTCGCTTATCTTTATTAAGAAACCCTGTTTTTTCCCCGTAACCGTAATAACAATTACTAGGCTGTTTCACACTATAGTGATAAACACGCCCCAAATGATCTTTGCCATAAGCAATTTCTGGAACATCTGCATGTAGACACACGCCGCTTTTGTTATATACAGAAATAGCAAAAGGTGCTTTCTTTATTCTGACTTCTAACGAGTCAGTGTGGAAAATTACATTTTCTGCTGTTTCTTTCTGACGGGCTGCATATGGTTTTACCTTTGTCCTTTCACTTTTCATAAATTCGTCTAATTCGTCTTCCCATGCTGTCTTTACCAGAATATACGAACGATCCGGCAGAAACTTTTCATTCCAGGAAACCCGTACCCGAAAGATATCTGCACTAAGAAATATCATGCGTACCCATGCTTTATCAGTACGCATTTCAATAAGATCATCATTAACATTAATCTGTAATAACTTCATTTTTTTACCTCTTTTTTAGTACATTTTATTTGGTTGATTATTATCGACCTTTCAGTATGTGTCCTTTATCATCTCTACTTTCAACAAAATTCCGTTACCTGCTAGCACTAGTGGCCACAGCAGGAAAAAAGAAATAATCGCATAGATTCAACACTTTTGTCGCTGTTTATTTATTCAAACATTCTTTATATTTTGACATTTCAAGTTAAAAAAATAAGAATAAAAAACAGTTACTGGTTCGCACCTGCTAATATGCTTACTGATGAATGTACATTGAAACCTGTCATCCCAATGTTAACCTGAACCAAGAACAGCTCCTTTAATTTTCAGCTACATTCACTGGCAAGTTGTATTAAGTAAATCTTTCCACTCATTTTAGTTTCAACACTATGCCTAAATTATAGCTGTACAAATCTATAAAAAATATGTTTTATTTGCTCAAAAACTTGCAAAAATTGCTGTATAAAATATACTAGAGATAGGCTTTTCTAATACTCACTATTAGTTATAGTTACTTTTTTACCCTGTAATCTGTTTGTAGTAGAATAATTCAGAAAGCTTGGCAGCAATTTATACAATTTATTTAAGAGGTGATAAAAATGAAAAAAAAAGGCATACATAAATTTTTGACACGCAAACATATGCTACCCCGTGACTATGAAATCTTTCACTTTTTAAATACTGATCTTCCCTTTCTATATTTACATCATCATGATTTTTATGAGTTTTTTATATATCTCTCTGGAGATGTGACCTATTTAATTGAAGGCAAATCTTATAATCTACAATTCGGAGACATTATATTAATTAATACAAGCGAACTTCACCAAGCAGTCGTTAATAGCATAAAGATTCCCTATGAGCGTATCGTGCTTTGGATAAACAAATCCTTTCTGCAAGGATTATCAACTCCAGAAATCGATCTTACCCTATGCTTTGAAAGCGTAGCAAAAAAAAATGTAATAAGAGTTGATATTGAAAATCAACAAAACATAAAGACACTGCTCAATAAACTGCTGAGTCTAGAAAACTACAAAGGTCTCGGCAAGAACTTGCTCTATAAGGCTTATATTATAGAGATTGCCATATACTTAAACAATCTTGTTTTTAACGATAAATCTCACTTAGATATTACTGTACAGAAGAACCACATAATTGAAGGAATAATTGAGTATATTAATAATCATCTCGATGAAGACATTACCATTGATGCGCTTTCTAGAGAGTTTTATCTTAGTAAATTCCATCTGTCTAGGGAATTTTCTAAGCATACAGGTACTACCATTCACAGGTATATTGTACAGAAAAAGTTAATTGTCGCAAAAGAGCTAATTCTTAAAGACTATCCAATAAATAGCGTTTACAAACAATCAGGTTTTGGTGATTATTCAAATTTCTTCAGAGCTTTTAAGAATGAATACGGTGTTACTCCTAAGCAATTTTATAATATAATGGCAGCATTAAAATTAAATAAATCACCATGATTTTTTATTCAATAAATATGAAAAGAACCAGATGCCGGGTCTGCCACAGTCATTTCTGTAAAGCCAAGAGAAGACCTCCTCATTTGGAGATGCTTATAAGTAGAAAATTTCTTTAGAAAGTTCATTAATCACTAGATTAACTGCATCGCAAGCTGAGAGTTTGGTTAATGATTTATTGGAACATAGTATCCATTTCGGCTTTGTCCCAATATTCATCTTTTTATTATCCAATTTTTTCCCCAGCTTTCTCTCATAAATTATTCTTCCAAAGGCTACAAAGCCTGCATGAGTGCACAATACAATAAACAAACCATACGCTATTTCAGTCATAGTTTTTGACCAATCCGTACAAAAACTTTAGCTCCCTTGTTTCTTTCCTCACCAGCAAAAAGAATTGCCCAATCTACAAAGATTGGACAGGATTCTTTTCGCTACTATAAATGATACGGTTCTCCTCGATTAATCTTAAACGTCTATCTAGTACCTAACGTCATTCTAACCTCAACTCAACCTTCCTTTTCTACCTCATCTATTCGGTCGTCCATTAATGCTTTAAGAAAAATCAGAAAGGTTTTTTCATCATACACTTGGTCGACTAATAAATGTAAAGGTATGCTTTCGGACATAGAGGGTAACCTCCGATGTAATTCTTCTTTTATTTATTTGCTATCATAATTAGCATCATTTGGTTCAAAATAATCTTTAAATCCACCCCACGCCAATCACGGATACAAGTTATTCCAAAGTTATCTGCTAATCCACCTCCTCCTTCATCAACTTTTATCGCTACTTTCAAAGCCTCGTCAGAGAAGCATAAAGACTAGGTGCGCATAAATCACCTTTCTCTCTCCACATAAAGCGTTTTTCGCGAAGACAAGTCTTTATTGGTGTAGCCATACACATTAGTCCTCCAAAAGATCATTAAAATTTTTTTGTAACTTTGCCATATCCAATAATTCGAGAAACTTCAAACTTATTTATCATTAGTAGCCCGTCCATCGCCACTAATGGGTATTACCTCACCAAGAAAGGTCGGTTCGGCTTTAATGACTTGCGTCATAAAGAAAGCCTTGTTTCTCGCTAAAATTTCTCTCACTTGATCCCATCGTGTGAGTGGATGGGGGTAATAGTAATCTGATCTAACTCCATATGCTTCCAATCCTAGTTCCCTGGCGATAAAAGCGGCCCTCATTAGATGATACTGCTGAGTTATGATAATTACTTTTTTTACCTTAAAGATATCCCGTGCACGATAGAGACTTTCGTAAGTGGTAAAACCGGCATGATCCATAAATACATTCTCCGCTGATACATTTCTATCCGTGAGGAATTTCTTCATGGCATTGACTTCGTCGTAGTTATCTTGACCATGGTCGCCGCTGACAATAATTTTATCTGATTTGCCTTTTTCATAGAGTTCGTAACCAGCGTTTAATCGGTTTCCTAGAGCATCAGATAGGCTACCGTCTGGGAGAACGTATGCTCCTAGAATAAGAATGACATCCGCTTTCGGTACGTCATCCGGGCCGACAATATATTTTGACCCCATCCTGGAGACATACTCGCTAACAGCAAAGGAGCATAGGCATAAAAATACCATTAGTACTATAAATTGCTTTGTCCATATGTAAAGTGTACCAGTTACCGTCCTGTGCAGCTCTTGTTGCTTCATAGTTCCCCCTTTGTCTTTTCTGTCCCATACATATCGTCCTGGGACTGGGATTACATTTATCTATCTATTTCCTTGTTAAGTGCCTCAACAACATGTTTTTCTCCATCAGTTAGTAAACTTTCATTATGTACCATCGTTCTAACGAAAGCATTGTTTTTAAAAGCAGACTTAATATTCATTATCATCATTTCCCCCGCTTCTTCTAAAGCCAGCTCTCCGTTATTGTCTAATACATGACACAAAACAGCTTCTTCTTGATCCCCATTATGTGTAAATAAAAGAGTAAAGATAGGACGCATATATTCAGAATCCTTTTCTGAAAAAGAATCAGTTATTAGTACTGAATATTCTTTCGATATATTCGGTTCAGTTAAGTTATTTCCCCTGATAAAAATTACTAACATTAAGATTATTATCAATGCAATTATACTTGGTATCATAAATATTTCACCTTTTTCAAATAAACATCTATCTTTCTTTCTATCAAATCAGGCTATCACGGAATGGATTAGCAAAATCCAGTTCTCTTTCCTCGAACAGTTTCTCGGTCTGATCTAAGCCATACTGTTTTTTGTAATCAAGTTCGCTTTCGGTAATCGGGATCAACCATAAAAATTGAACTGTTTTAGTTTCCAAATCTAGTAGTTCAAGCTCTTCTCCATCTAAATAAGGCAGGCTCAGCATCCCGCGAGTACATAGCGAGCCTTCTATCCATGATTTTCCTAAATTTAAGGTGTGCCCGAAGCGCAAAACAGCACCCGAATGGTAGTAATGCGCCAAAGCGGTAAGCAATTCAATGTTATCTATATGCTGAATCTCAGAAAACATATGTATTTCAATCGGCCTTGTGTCTCCCGGCTGAGACATGCCACAGGTAGCATAAGTCCACATTTCACGGTCATCGTGAGGTGGGAACTCCAAAATATGAAATCCAGGTGGTAGCTCGTTAACTGGACCGTCCGTCCAATATCGCTTACTCCCCTGAGATCTCCAAACCTGCTCGTAGTGTGCTGTTATCTTAAGCAAATAATTATTCATAGGGTAATCACCATCCTCTAATTTAAATTTTGCATGAATTAAGTTCAGTTAGCGAGCCATAGTATTGTTTCTATCACAACCACCAACTTCCTTATGATCATTTTATTTTATTAAGAAAGTCTATAAATCAGCAAATTCACTTTCTATTTCACTCAAAACCTGTGAATAGTGACGAATTCCTCTTATTTCATCATAGGACAACGCCTTAGATACTACTGGAAATTCATCTATAAAATTAAGATCTTCTTTCTCTGATAGTCCAAACTTAGCAAGTGCTTCTATTAGACCTTTTTTATTTGTAGTCCACACCTTGAAATATTTAAAACTGCTTATATATATTTCATTTAGTGAAATATCATCATAATGAGCCATTCCAAATGTGAGAAAGCCATCATTTGATAACTCAAATTTATATCTATACAAGATATCAAAAATCCTTTGCTTTTGAGTAAACTCACTTAACATTGGCTTTTCATCTTTAAATCCTACTATCCCATAAGCTATATCAGCAATTAGTATATTTGACAAACTTACAAACAAATCCCAGATGTTATCAGCATTTACATTAATCTCAGCATAATATGTAAACTTTTCATCCTTTACTTCTCTTAGTACATAACCCTCAACAATATTCGCTGAGTTTCTATTTTTAGTTATCTCCTCTATGTCGTCTTTGTTAGGAATTTCATCAAACTCCGGTATTTTAATACCTAAAGGTAGTTTGTAAATGCTCATAGTTACATCTCCCACTTTGTTAAATTAATGTATCGTTAAGTAGTTACACTTAGCATAATACAAAACACCGATTGAAACCTCTACTTAAAGGTATAGCTAAGTATGGATATTTGCTTTACAACTTAAATGATGATAAGACTTATGTTAGAATATAAAAAAGAGAGGCCACCGGATTTTTACGTCCGGTGACCTCTCTTCTAATCTAATGCTAATAATTTATATTTCATCTCATTTTCAAAATAAACGCTTGCTTCAATCACATAAATTCCTTTTATCTTCCAATATGGTTCTATTTTACAAATTTCCTCCTTTTTTACTGTAGTTTTGATAGCATCAACTACACCTTTAAATATAGTAGTTGCTCCATCTTGATTTTCAGAATAAGCAAACATCATTACTTGTGCGTAATATTACCATCTAAAGATACATTATGCGAGCCATCCCTAGTCGCCCAACCTAATTGATTCTTACCTGTATTAGAAAGTTGTACATCCCATATGGCTGACCTTTGATTCTTCGTGGTATAGTCATCTGTATCCAGCTTGCTGGTAAAGGTCCTTATTGTGGGACTAATGAGTCCAAGTCGTTTTAGGTAATTACTGATTCAATCAGACGGTTGTAGAATCACTTTAGATTAATTGTTAATAGTAATTTATTGCCTATATTGAGTGTTACTAGAGCGCCCTGAGATGAAAACGAGGTTAGTGGATTTTACGTCCGCTGACCTCGTTTTTCCTATTGCTGATTTTAGTTTCAATAATGAATCTTTAATCATATCCGCCTGATTTGATAACCACTTTTCATTAGACTAAATAACTTTTTTCTTCTTCAGTTAGTTTTGATTCTAAAAATATCTTTAAACTAGAAATATTGTTAAATATATAAGTCGGATTAACCTTTCTCAGTTCTTCCAAGTCAACATGATCTGACCATGATGCTGATAGACAAGTTACACCAACCTCTCTACAGGCCGTTACATCAGAAAGTGCATCGCCTATATAATAAAATTCATCATTCTTAATAGAGTACCGTTTTATCAACTTTGAAATAGATTCTGCTTTATTATGACTTATTTCATCTCCTACCATTATCTCACTAAAATAATTATCCATACCCGACTTTTTTAAAGAGATATCGCAGCTTCTTTGACCCTTTCCTGTAATTAATACTACAATAATGTCTTTATCTTTCAAGTACTTAATTAAATCACATATCCCCGGAAAAGGTTCCTTACAGCTATCATACATTTTCTCATAATAAAAATAAAAATCCTGAAGAGCTGGCTTCCAATTGCCTTTTACCACTGCTTTAACCATTCCGGCCTCGTTGAGTCCAAAAGTTTGGACAATCTCATGATTAGTTAAGTCATGTCCTGCATAAGGTGATACCGATTTTTTAAAAACCTCAATACACATAGGAATTGTGTCCGCTATTGTTCCGTCAAAATCAAATGCTACGATTTTAATCATATTTGCAAGCTCCATTAATTTTTCGAATTACTCGGCATGGACTTCCAACTGCAACACAATCTTCAGGAATATCTTTTGTTACAACACTACCTGCACCTATAACACTGCCACGTCCTATATTGACTCCGGGCAAAATAATGACGCCACCTCCAATCCAACAACCATCACCGATAGTAACAGGAAGTGCATAGGTACGGCAAAAATATTCTCCGCTTCCCGGATTCCAATCCGACGTTAATCGTTCTGCCAGTTCTACCGGATGAGTTACTGTATAAATTTGTACATTAGATGCAATCAGAACATTATTGCCTATAGTGATTTTGTTACAATCCACAAAAGTACAATTCATATTAACAGATACATTGTTCCCCAAATGAATATTGCAGCCGTAATCACAGATAAATGGCGAGCCTACAGATACATTAGTACCTATACTACAAAAAAGGCTCTGCAGAATTTCTCTTTTTTCTCCCTTACAATCATATGGAAGGCTATTATATTTTGATAATAATGCTCTGGTTGTCTTTTTAAACTCTAAAAAAACTTCATCGTGGCAGTTATAAATTTCTCCAGCCATACACTTTTCCAATTCTGTTTTCATTTTTTATCTCCTTTAATCATTACATTTAACAATAGTATAAAAAGCATCTTGTTACATAACTAGTAACAAGATGTTTCAAAATTCATATTCTCCTTGCTAATGCTTCTATCAGAAACAATACAGGCACCTGGGTTGTGGCATTATATCCACCATTAACTATATGCATATTCATATTGTAGGAGATGTTCCAGTCTGATACTTTTGCAATTGTGGAATTAGCTTGATTAGTTATGCTCAAAATATTACACTTATTAGTTTTGAATCGGTCAATTAAATTAACAATCTCTTTTGTTTCTCCTGAAACCGAGAGTACAACTATCACTGTAGGACTCACCATATCTTTTATAATTGGGTAATAAGCATCTTCTAAGCCTATTGAAAACTTACCCAAATTAGAGAAATATCTTGCTCCATATCTCGCCAATGTACCCGAGGAACCCCCTCCTATAAATATAACTGTTTCCGCTTTTCTAATAAAATCCGCACCTTGCTCTATTTTCTGTTCAAAGGAATTAGTGTTAGTTCTCTTAAAGTAATCCAATAGCTCAACTAAATCATTTTGAGGCGGCATTTCCTTGATTTGATATAAATATTTCTTAAGTCTTTCTTTAAATTCCGTATATCCATCACAGTTCAATTTATTACAAAATCTAAGGATTGTTGATGTCGATACATGCATCATCTCACTCAATTCCCGAATAGTCATATAAGGAATTTTTTCCTCGTTATCAACAATAAACTTATATATCTGAATTTCAGTTTCATTAAATTTTTGAATATTATCATACGAAAACATTGTAGCCTCCAATAAACATCTATTTGTAACACAGCAGGAGTTGTTTTTTTATACAAATACAAGCTAATTTATTAATAAATAGCTTTGCAGGAAGTAGGTAAAAAGAAAGAATATCATCACGATTAATTCAATTGGGTATGATAAATATCATATTATAGAAGGTAACGAACTGAAAATTATGCTTGATGAAATCATTACGCCAAAGTTACAAGAATTTCATTTATCGTGGCGAGGAGATTACTATTGAACTGGTACTAGTGTTAATGGAATAAGAACATTATTGCATTATTATCTTTTAAAAGGACCTCATGTAGTGCTGAAATGGGGTACGGCCTTTGACTTTATACCTCTTCCTCAGGGGAAAAAAATTATATATCAAAAAACGGAAAAAGCAGCAAAATTACAGTTATTTGAAGCACCAATCGGTTATACCTCATCATTTTATGGCGTAGCAATGAAGGATGGTAACAGAACGGCAAGCCCTTATGGCATAAATGAAATCCAAAAGTATTTGTTGCAAGCTTTTGAAGGAGAATCCGATAATACATTTCAACAGTTCCTTCATCATAATCACAAACGATTTTTGCGACTTTTGCATCATGAAGGTTTAGTCGTTAGACCTCTTCTTTTTCTTTTTTACTAATAACAATCATTATTTATCATCACCTTATCTCTTGTTTGCGGTTAATGTTATACATATAAATACGAAAACCACGGGTAATTAAACTTGCGTTTTAAAATTTCTACAAGAATCCATTTTCCCCTTTAATTCTACAAACATGAATGCCAATATTGTAATATCATGGTAAAATATTCTAAGAATCATTTTCGTTTGCTTTTTTACTTAATAATTAGGAGGTCTATAATGATCGAGATTAATCTTACATCGTTAAGTGTTTTATTGAGTTCAATATATATATGGCTTTTGAACAGTTTTCTTAACTCAATATTAGCAAGAAGAATAGGAGATTCTAAAAAAATAGCATTCTTTATCCCATTCTATGGTTATTACCGATTTGGAACTCTGATAGGTATACATCCGATATGGGTAATTATGGCACTGTCCTTATCTGGGGCCTCTCCTTTTTTATTTTGGTCTTTTTTACCTTATAAGCACATAGTTGTATTGGCTGCGATACTCGCAGATGCAATAATAGTTGGTCTCTCAGCCCTTAAACTCTCAAAATCAAAATGGATGTACATGGGAGTTAGTCTCCTACTTGAATTAACAAGTGAAATATTATTAGCACCTTTTATAGCTAGTTTATTAGTTAGCTCCCAATTACCAAGCTCATTTTTTCATTATATTTTACCGTTATTGTCCACATTCGTACAGATTCCTAAAATCGTACTAGTGCTATCTACCTCAAAAACTAAAAAAGTAAACGAATTTGATAAAGTTAGCATATAGCTGAACTAGGTGGAATAATGAAAGCAACTATTAATCAAGAATTGTTTATACAAAACATCTCCCCTCCCCCTATTCCTGCTACTAATGGCGTATCCATACTAATTGCTGATGGCATCTTATCAGTTGCTAGTTTTGGAGAAGGTGTTATGGGGAGAATCCCAGCTTATGTATTGAGAGATGGCCAGATGTTTTTGAATGCAAATCAATGGAGTAAAGTAGTTTCTTCAATAGAAAACAGTAAAGACTTATATACTGATCTAAAGATTTAGCTTAAAAGCGGATTCCCCTTAAACTTTTAGAATGGTACTATATACATAAGCGGTGGATCCGCTTTTTTCTTTAATCAATAATCGAACATATGTACTGATGATATTTTGTAAAATAATATAAATCTAAGTAATAAAGAGGGTGATTTTTATGCGGACTAGTGACAATATGAATATTGCCATCTATGTTCGTGTTTGACCAGTCAGTATTGACGATCAGGCCGACAAAGGTACAATTGAAAACCAAATCGAATTTGCAACAAAATACTGCGATCTTCATCAATTAAATATCGTGAGCAAGAATTGCTGTTAATTACTTCTTCCCTCTCTCAAAAGGATACAGAGAAACAATCGATCCTCAATTTATAAAGAAAGCAACTTATAACTAGTAAATACGCGGAAGAGCAACTCTCTAAGATTGCCTTTGAGCGATCGGCTCTTGAAGGCCGGCAGAAAGAATTAAAAAACGCCCTCATTACGACCAATGATGAAGTGAGCCGTAAAAAGGACGTTATTATACTCTTAGGTAAATTAAAAGAAAAACTCTCAGATAATATTACATATGAAACTAAACGAAGTATTATTAAGCAACTTGTACGTGAGGTAGTTGTTTGCACCACACATTCCGATGATAGAGATGCGCCGAAGGTAAAACTTCTCGTAAAGTTTGTTTTCGCCCAGGTTGTGAACCACACGGACAAGCGTGAAAATCACAACCTCGGTGAGATAATGCTTATGAGGTAAGGTTTTCATCCCTACAGTGTCAATAATTTTTCCTTCTATCTGGCTTAAATGGGCTGCAGCAATCCCAACTTTTGCAACAAGAGTTGGGATTAACCAACCTTTTTGCATACGAGACCATCTGATACGCTCAGCTGGAGTGCTTCCAACTTTCATTTCTTCCTGGTCAATTTCCCATATGAATATCTTACGCTAATCAGCTCTAATTACATAGCACTGGACACCATCATATACATAACCACTATTTCCTCTACCAAGCTCATCAAAATTTGTGGTATAGAAGTGATTACCTATTGAACTCTTATAATATCGGTACAATGGCTTTATCTTCGGATGATGTGCGGCATCAACGCTTAGTCTTTTCTCCTTAAAAATTAAATCATCTTATCTGATGAAAAATTACGAATACTACCTACAAGCTAATAGTGTAATAATCGAACTAGTAGCAGTATACAGCACTAGTATTCCAGCAAAAATTACAATAGGATGACTACACCATTCTTTTTCTTTTATATTATCACGTTCGTAACCATCTGAACCGTCACTATTAACGCTCATGTATTATCCCCTCCTTCTTTTAGAATATATAATACAGGAAAAATATGACAATATAATGACAGCAAAAAAGTCGTCCACCATTATGTAGATGACTTTACTATTATTTACCCTTTTAAAGTACTCTCTGGAGCTATAAATAAAAACCAATAGTAGCATTAGACACAGCACTATTCCGCTCTTTAAATGGACAGGCTGTGTCTTTATGTATAAAGAAGAAGGAATTGTCATGAAGCGTTTACAAAAAGTCTATTTACAGCTGTTCCTGGTCTTATGTGTTGCGGTCAGTCTTACTTCTATCTTTCCTACCCTCTCTCATCAGGCAGCAATCCCTGTTCAAATTGCTCATTTAGATGATTGTGCTATTGATGCTATTGCACCGTCTACTCCACAATCTGAGGGTGCATATGTGGCTAACTCTAATACTGGTAAGTTCCATTATGCTGGCTGTAGGTACGTGAATATGATGTCACCAAGTCACAAGGTATTTTATGATAATAGGGATGAGGCTATTAATGCGGGGTTTGTGCCTTGTAAGGTTTGTAGGCCGTAAGTTGATAATTGCTTTTAACAGGAAAGACACAGCACTGCTCCACTAATGGATAGGCTGTGTCTTTATGTATCAACTAGAAGTATTTATAAAAGGTTTATCTACTACTATTCTTAGTACTATTTGTTGCTCCCATATGCTGTTACTTTATTTTTGGTTTCTTTGCTAATATAAAGTGCCTTATCGGCAAAATCCAGTAATTTCTCTATAGAATCCGTATCTTCAGGACAAATTGCAATACCTATACTTACTGTACAGCCGTTTAATGCCTTTTCACTCTCCAAACGAATTTCTTCTGCAAAGGACATTAACGTCTCATAGGAGATATTCCTCAAGATAATCGCGAATTCATCTCCGCCAAACCGGAACACAGATTGATCTTCTACGATTAATTGCAATATTACGGTAAGTTTCTTTAATATGTCATCCCCTGCTAAATGACCATATGTATCATTCAACCACTTAAAGTTATCAATATCCAGTAGCATAATTCCTAGAGTTTCTAATGAGTGAGATTCTACTTCACTAGTAAGCGCCCCTAACAGGTTATCAAAAGCCCTCCGGTTATAAGCTCCAGTTAACCCATCAAGGTCGGCCATCCCTTCTAATGCAGCATGGACATCTTCTAGTTTTATAATTGTGTTGTTATATACTTGAATTATTTCATCAAATTCAGTAGCATAATCATAAGAAGCAATTTGCTTATATTCTCCTTTTTTTACAGAGCTAAACGCCTCAATTAATCTATCTATCGGCTTTGTATACTGTCGCACTGTGTATGTACCAAATGCAACAATTACAAAAATAGCCAACAATGATATCGTTAGAATTTCGTAAATCATCATATTCCGAGTTTGCATTATCTCGGTAGTAGGTGTATTTACAGTAACAATCCAGTCTAATTCAGAAACCTTGCTAAATCCAATATAACGATCGAATCCAGAAAAATCCTTCATGACTCCCGAACCTGTCGTCCCCTGCAACTTATCAACAATCACATTTTTCTTTCCGATACGTTCCTTATTTGGATGATAAACTATATTTCCTTGTCTGTCTGAAATAGCAATGTATCCGCCCCGACCAAATGATTTATTGTCAAACATGGATGCCAGAATATCTCCGTGCAATTGAACTACCCCGACAACTACTCCTTCAATATTACCGCTTTCAATAATAGGAATCGCGATTGAAATAACTTTACGGCCACTGGGACTCGTATATACGTCACTTATGTACGTTTTACCCTGAATCGCTTGTTGAAAGTAATATCTTTGTGACAAATTCAAACCAGAAACATTACGAGTAGTTCCACTGGCAAGTGAGATATCGCCTTGTTTATCAAGGATTGCAATCACATCTACTTCAGGAATGATCGTAGCAATCTCATTAAGAAGTTCCTGATTCTTCCTAATTTTAGGATCCGAGGCAATAATTCTTAATGAATTCTCAATTCTTTTAAAATATGTTAAAAGCTGTGAACTACTATTGTTCGCGGCCTTTTCATTAATTGCCAATAATAAAGAATCAGTAGCAGCAAGAAAAAATCTATCAAAAACAATAAATTGAATACAGCTACTAATAATAATCAAAGTACCGAATAATAGCGTAAATTTGTGTAAAAAACGCATTTAATCACTCCAATTTAAAGATATTTTCACCTAAATTATATAAAGATCGACTATTTATAACAACTATCTCTTGTTTACAAGGATCAAGTCTAAAATTTTTGTAAAAATACACTGATGTCATTTATCTCTGCTATTCTACAATTAAAATACCATATTTTGCAATAATTGTTTACAAAAAAAGACACAGTACTATTCCACTAATGGACGGGCTGTGTCGAGCGAACAAAAAAAGCAAGGTTCAGAATCTCTGAATCCTTGCCACTACTATATTCGATTGGTGCGCCCGGAGCCCTCATAAGAAACGGTTTAAAACAAATTAGTATCTCATATTTTTATTTCGAAGAAAGAGGCAATAATAGATTAATCATTTCTTTAAAATTTGTATCGATTGCATAATCAAGAGCACTTTTATTATAATAGTTATCTCTAATTGTAGTATCTGAACCAGCCTGCAACAAAAGTTTAGCTACCGCTAGTTTAGCAGGACTGATATCCGGCAACCAACCATTTTCGTGTTTAGCTACTATCATAAGCGGCGTAGTTCCGTAATTATTTGCTTGATTTACATTTGCACCCTTCGATATTAACAACTGAACTATCATTATTTTCGGTTCGGAGGTAGCAGCAGCCATAATTGGAGTATTTCCATTTTCGCTAGTACCATTAATATCGGCACCGGCTTCTAATAAAACCCGAACAGTTTTAATATCAGTATTTAAAACTGCCTGAATAAGTGGAGTTACTTTTTCCGACATATTAATAAATTGATAGTTACAGTTAGCTCCGTTTAAAATAAGAAAATGAACCATGTCAGAATTTTTATTTTGAACAGCTATACTGAGCGGTGAAGTACATATATCGGGCATATAATTTATATTGGCTCCATTTGAAAGAGCAGTTTTCACCATATTAACATCGTTATTTCTAACACTATTTATTAATAAAACATCCATTGAACTAGCAAATATACTTGTTATATTTAACAATAATATCACGATTATAAGAAACATTAATTTAATATAATTAGCCACAATTACCCACTCCTTAATAATTCAAATTTATCCTCTTACTAATTTATACATAATTCTCCATATATAGTAAAATACCTGCAAATTTCCAGATTAAAATTAAAAAGGTGCATTATAATGCACGACTCCGTCAACTTATGATCCTTTTTCCGAAATAAGCTATTCCTCACGTCTGATTACTTCTCTAACTGATCTCCCCAAACAAAAGCTACAGTAATACCCCTATATAACTTCAGTCAATTGGAGGAACAACATGAACACACTAAAGGCAATTACAGAGAGAAGAAGTATTCGAGAATTTCAGAATAAATCAATACCACAAGAAACTATAGAAGCAATCCTGGAACTAACGATGAAAGCACCTTCAGGAAAGAATCGTCAGCCATGGCGATTTGTTGTATTGCAAGACAAAAGAAAAGATGAATTAGTTAACATCATGACTAACGTTACTAATCATCGAAAGCTACAAGGCTTAGATATGGGAAGTTGTGAAGGAAGCATTCATGCGATGAATCAGGCATCCGTAGTAATTCTAGTGTTCAATGCCTTCTCTAACTTTGAAAAAGATTATAATCACTACAGGCTACTAACTGATACTCAATCAATCGGCGCAGCTATTCAAACAATGATTTTAGCAGCACAAGATTTTGGTCTTGGTACCCTTTGGATTTGTGATATTTTTTACTCTGAGCGTGAAATATGTTCTTGGTTAAATCGCGATGATGAACTTGTTGCAGCGTTGGCTATCGGTTATGCTAATCAATCGCCTAATCCTCGGCCGCGTCAGTCATGGAGAGATGTTACGGAGTGGGAGAATTTATAGGCTTGTAGTTCTCACTTTGAGCATTAGTCTGTGATAATTAATTAGGTAGGTGAATGATATATATCCACGTTTAAAAGAAGTAATGAATGATAAATTTACGAACTGGCAAGAGAAGCTTCAAGATAATGAATGGTATTTCCATGATTGTCGCAAGGAAATAACCTGCAATCTAAAACCATCAGCAGCTTATAATTTAATACCAAAGGTAATTGATCTAATCCTTGAACAGAATGAAGTTTTTATAATTACTGAATGCTTTCAGCTTTTGTTAGAAGTATATAGTGTTTCTAATACGACAGAAATACACCCTTATTTACTAAAAAACATGAAAAGTCTCTCTTACCACGTTGAAGCAACTGGAGAATATGGGAAAAGCAAGGTGGCTGAACTTAAAAGCTGGCTTCGTTTAGAAAATTGAACTATAGTAAATGATAAAAGCCACAGTACTAATCCTCTAATGGATAGGCTGTGGCTTATTTGTTTTATTACTTGAAGATTGAGCTTTTCATGATTGAACTACCTTCTTCTCCCCCGGTTGTGGCGTGAGGCTAATAGCTTGCATGGCAACTGTTGCTTGACGAAAATATTTGCCAGACTGAATATGATAATGATCTTGGTAGATATGTTCTGGAGGAAGGGATCGTGGAGCTGGTTGGGCATAGGAAGTAATGAGCTACTGCCCCCTTATATAAACTTAAAAACATGCATTAACTTAAAAATGTAACATCTAATGGATTTCTATCTACTAATCGCTTATAACTATACTTAGGATATCCAACCATAACCGCAGCTGTTATCTTTTTTCCTTCTGGAATATTGAATAATTTAAGCATCGGTGAATTCTCAATAGATGCACAATACTCAAAAATTCCAGCCCAACAGGATCCAAGTCCTAGTGAAGGAGCATATAATTCTAGATAAGTCAAATATGAAACAGAGTTATCTCTGGCACTTCGAAGATCTTTATCTGCAATAGTTATGATTAAGTTAGGAGCACCACGGAAAATTGAATCAACTCCATCTTCCCTGTAACTTCTGATAGCTTCTTCTACTAGATACCTTAATGGGGAATTTTCTATCATCTGAATAGAACTTTCAGTAGCTTTTTCAATTAATTGTTTATTTTCAACTACCACAAAGGATATACCTTGACTATTTCCTGCAGTAGGAGCTAGCCTTGCAATATCAATTAATTTTGTTAATTTTTCTCTTGATACTGACTCGTCTTTATAATTTCTTATGGAACGACGTGATCTTAAAAAATGCTCTGCCTGCTGTGCATTTAACTTAGGAAAATCTTTTGTATCAACTTGTTGTATTAAAGGTGTTTTTTTATTATCTATAGCGGCATTAGGGCATATAGCAACACAATGTCCGCAGGCAATGCAAGTGGTGTTTGCTATTTCTTCCGGTCCCTTTTTTCCCATCTTTAGAACATCTACTGGACATTCTTTAATACAAAGTTCGCATTTAATACATTTCTCTTCATTTACAGTTATAAGTTTTATTTTAATCAATTCCTTTCAGAATAGTTTTTTATAAATTTAATTTGGTTATTAGATTATACGTGTGCACCAATGCACTCATATGCTAAAATAAAAAGTCTTAATGCCTTTTTATTCAATAAATTAGGTTTTTATTTTTGTATAATTTCTTTTAAGTTTTATCATCCTCAGTTATTTTACGAATCACCATACAAGGATTTCCCGCTGCGATTACTCCAGATATCTTTTTTACACATCATACAAATAATCTCTTTGTGCCTGTTCTTTCTCTGTCATAACTACCTACTTTAACTACTAAATATTATTGCCCATCTCTTCTGCAAGTACAAGAGCTCTAGTAGATAATATATCTCCTTTACTGTTAACACCTGGAACAACCAAATGACCTCTATCTGACCATTTTTGATAGTAGGCAATCTGTTTATATGTGCTAATAATACCGCTAAATACAGATTCATCATCATCTGCTCCACAAACCAGAAGCATACTTTCCTTTATATTTAGCTTCTTCTCTCCAATTATAAATGAATAAGTTTTGTCTATGACTGCCTTAAGCTGAGTCGGAAATGAAAACCAATAAAGTGGTGTTATAAAAATGATTGCATCTGCGTTTTCTATAAGAGGAGCAATGCTATTAAAATCGTCATCAAATGAACAAGGCTTTCCTTTACTGTAACAAGTATCACAGGCTTTACACCCCATAATATTTTTTTTGCCAACTTCACATTTAACTACTTCGTGTCCTGCTTTGTTTGCTCCTTTTATAAACGCATCCGCCAATAAATCGCTATTTCCCCCAATTCTTGGACTACCAGTTAATACTAGAATATTCTTTTTCATAGTTCTCATTCTTCCTTTCTTAATTATATCGTTGACACTACTCAAAGTATAATTTATGATATGATATCAGTAAAGTACGTACATTGAGGTTATGTACTAACCTAAAGGGAAGTGTAAAAGTGTCAATTGAAAATTGCAGTCTAACTGGTGTAAATATAAACAATACTGATTTTGGATATACGTTATCACTTATAAACGGTAAATATAAAATGATTATCATGTATTGGCTTGCTGAATATAAGTCAGTTATGAGGTTCAATGAACTCCAACGTTCTATTGGCACAATTTCCTTCAAAACTTTAAGTAAAACACTTAAAGAAATGGAAGATGACCAATTAATAATACGCGAAGAATACCCTCAAATCCCACCAAAAGTCGAATATAGTTTATCAGAACGTGGAAAATCACTCATACCTATCTTAGATATGATGTGTACTTGGGGTGGTAAAAATCGTCTATAAAGCATTTTAGCTTTACGTTGTGTTTTCTTACTAGCATGATAAGAAGCCCTTGACCATATTTCCCTTTTAAATTTTGCCATTTTGTCTACATACAAATTGCCATTATTTTAGTGACTTCACTGGCATTTTGTGTTTTAAATACGTAGTCAATTAGTAAGTTTTGACTATAATTCATATCTAATGTTAATGTCATTATGTAAGTTAGGAAAGTTCTCATCTATATATTTAAGCAATTTATCTTTCATTTGCGTCCTCCATTGTAGAATAAACGTTCTACTGATTGATTCCACCGCTTTCTTTAACTGGCTTACGTATGCAATTTGGCAATAATTCGTTCAGCAATCAATAAACAGTCTTTTTCGCTCCGTTTAAACATATCGTCAAAACACCGTACAAAAATTTGATAGATTCCTCTTCCTAGTTCTTGTGTACTATTTATCTCCTGAAGTAGGTTTACGATTTTAAGAATTTCCAACTTATACTCATCTCTTGGAGCAAGGGGTAAGAGGTTTATCGGGTCCCATTCATTAATAACTTCTTCCACGAGCTTGTATGTATTCATATATACGCCTTCCATTTTAACTATTTTCCTTTATATATATTTTCACGTCTATTTTAGAATCAAATCAATATTATCATGGCTTTGAATTATCTGAATAATTAATTCAAATAATGTATTACCATTCTTTCGTTTAGCGAATTCTAACAGAGAGTTTATTTTATCAATATTTGTAGGATGGCATCTGATTAACATTTCTTCATAATGTTTAATAGTAGCATCATATCCTAAATCCTTTTTACTTTTTTCAGCATTTTCCCATGTTATAATAATTGGTTCCCCGTATTCATGTATACCGAAACCTCCGTGTAATAAATCATTTAAAGCATCGAAATTATGTCCTGTTTTCCACGTCAACTCTTTTGTAAATTTTTTGTCAATTTCAAGATAGAATCCCTCAACATCATTGAACTTGCTTCCATCTATAACAATTTCCTTTTTCTTCATATATGCCTCCCGATAAGCTCGATTCCAAGTACTACCTCTAACTGTTTATTTAACATTAGCCAAATAGTAAATATATCCTGCAAATAAAAAACCAGCATCGTCAAAATGCTGGTTTTTTCTCATATAACTATGAATAAATTAGTTCCATCAGCCGACATGGCACCAATGAGATGTATCTGTATAACCTTTTTATCAGCAACGTAAATAAAGTTTTATTTACGGGTTGTACACCGTTATGACTTCTTTATTTTTGAATCTTGATCGCCAGTTCTCGATTGTCAACGGCAATCCGTTAAAGCGCTTGGAGTTGGTAAAATATCTGACCTTGTCGCCTTGGATAACGCCAGCCCACATTTCTCCGTCCGCAGTCCTCATAATAATTCCTTCCATGCATGTAAACAATCCTCTTACTCCTCCCATATACACCGACGCACCGACCTGATCAAGGTCCTTTTCTTCATAGACCAGATGGAAAGATCCTAGAAAAGATCGGTAATAATCTCCGACCAATGCTTTAAAGGCTATCTCCTCAGAGGAATCATGGAAAACATTGTGCTCAACGAGGGTCGGCAGAACAAGAACCACCTCCCCTTTCTGATATTCGCCTAAGTATACAACCCCCATGCCGGCATCTATATTACCTTTTTGTTCAATAATTAATTTATCATCTCTAAGATAAAATTTCAGTGTCCCTTCCTTGGTTGCGTAAACTGCGTCACCTTCGATAAGCTGCGCTCGTGCAGGTCCCTGACTGAAAAATCCTATCATTCCCGTGTGGCCTCCGCTCGCTGCAGATAATTTAAAATCAAATCCTGTCTCGCTGACATTCCATATTTTGAGCATTGCGGGACTAAAGTAATCCTTGGCCCGACTCCATTTTCCCGTCCAAGCTGTCGGCGCTTTTCTTTCCAGTTTGAATTCGTATTGTGCGGTTTTCTCTGAATTAAACCATTGTCCTTCGACTCTTCCGTCGTTCAGAAATGCGCCTTTAAATACACCAGTCTCCTTTATACCATCAAACTCCCTTAGAATAAACTCCTTTTCGCCGGTCATTTCTCCTTTCAACTCGAGCATTGCTTGCTGCGAGTTATAGCGATATTCACCCTTCAATTGATCGCCATTTCTTTCAAGCAACAAAGTAATTTTAAGATTTCCGTCTATGGTTCCGTCATATTCTTGTAGACCTTCCAGCTGGTCTAAGGGATCGGCATAAGCAATATTAGTTATCAAAAAAAACACTAAAAATAAAATTCCAAGTGTACGCATAGATCATTCTCCTATTCACTCAAATTTACGATAAACAAAATTCATTGGAAAAACGATGCAATTGTCATACTTCTTATTCTACCTAAGATTAACAAAAACCTCCAGTTGAGAATCATGTACCATCTGTCACGAATACCACAATCATCACAAGAACAACCCGAGGCCTTATATCTAAGGCTTCGGGTTTACTATTTACTCCGCGTTCTGATGCGCCATCCCATTGGCCCTGGATTCTTCTGCTATTGCCTGTTCACCGCGTTTAATAGCTTCTCTAACTTCCCCTGTAGTAACATCGCTCCAATGGCACGTACTATACCCTACACTTAAAAAGACAGGTTTACTTTCTTGTTTTGCTTTTTCGAAGGCTTCGTCTTCCCACGGATACCAGTCTACCGGATTATGGGCATGTGAAGAAGATAAGTGTTCATGGTCAAATCGCAGCGATGAACTTGTTGCAGCAGTAGCCATCAGTTATGCCAATCAATCGCCTAATGCCCGACAGCGCCAGCCATGGAGAGATGTTACAGAGTGGGAGATTTTATAGTTTGTAGTTTCATTGCCTCTAACCAATATTACTTAAAGAAGACACAGCTCTGTCCACTAATGGATATGCTGTGTCTTTTAGTTTGATAAAATTGTTTATTGCCTTAAATAGAGCCACATTAAAAAAGCTGTCTTTATCAACAGCTTTTAAATTAAAAGATTGATTTTTTCTTTCGTCCAAATACCTGCTCTGCAAGATTACTCGGTGATTTTATATAATCATGTAATCGGGACTTGAATTTTTCTACAGTCTTATTCGCGGTATAATCATCCGTAAGAGAGTTTGCAATAGCTAAGGCAGCTAAATCAACTTTATCTGTGCGAGGAAAAGTGGTGCTTGTAAAAATGGTTAAGTTGTCATTGTAATATTCATACAAATACTCTTCAACTATAGGTTCAATATTAGCACTATCTACTTCAAATAAATCCATAGATTTAAATAAATCCCATTGATAGAGATTGATCCCCTTTTTACCACGGACCTCAAATAAGTCGAGATAAATAAGGCAACGTTCAGGAAAAATAGGCTCATTTACAACTGTTCCTAGTCTTATGTGTTGCGGTCAGTCTTACTTCTATCTTTCCTACCCCTGCTCTATCTCATCAGGCAGCAATCCCTGTTCAAATTGCTCATTTAGATGAGTGTGCTATTGATGCTATTGCACCAGCTATTCCACACTCTGAGGGCGCATATGTGGCTAACTCGAATACAGGTAAGTTTCATTATGCTGGCTGTAGGTACGTGAACATGATGTCTCAAAATCACAAGGTATTTTATGATAGTAGGGATGAGGCCATTAATGCGGGGTTTGTGCCTTGTAAGGTTTGTAGGCCGTAAAGTTGATAATGTTTTTAATAGGAAAGACACAGCTCTATTCCACTAATGGATAGGCTGTGTCTTTCTTATTATTTTTTGCGGTTACCAATGAAACGATTCTGCGTATCGGGCCAAACGGCGAAATTCATTTTAAGTTTAATAAGTCATTATAAATTAATTCTAATCTCATTGATTCATTTCAACTCATCGGAACCGTCCCCTCGATACCTTATAATCACATTGAGAATTCAGTTAAACCAACGACTCAACAAGCAATTAGTATACTGCCAGTTGAGTCGCTAATATATCTATAGGCAAACGACGCTAGATCAGGACGAAAGATATCGAAGCCATCGCATAGCGATTTCGTTCTTCGCAAGAACACCCATCTTTAAAGTAAACGTCATTCCTCAGCCAATTTTTTTACTCCATGAGCGAGCGTTCGTTCGAGGCATCGTATTTTAGATTGTCGCTTTTGATCCTGTTTCCCCACTTCTTTGAAAATGCCACCAGTTCTTGTCTTTCAAGATGGGCTGTCAGCGATTCTTGATCTTGCCAACGCTCGGCGATCAGCATGCGTCCAGCACGCGCATCTTCCAAAGCAATGGAATAAAAGAGGCATCCCTTTTCAGCTCTCGTGCTGGAAGCGATGGTCTGAATGTCTGCAGTGAATTCATTTACATCAGACGGATTCAGGTGAAGGAAACCCATAAGTATAATCATTTTTGTTTATCCTCCTTGCTTAATTAAATTGGCAAACTTCCTCAAAGCTCATTCGCGATTCTCGCGCGTCAGCTCGTGGAACGCGTCGCAAAGTTTTGCGACACCCGTGGGGAGAAAGAGCACGCCCACGAGGGGGACGATGATCATTCGAGGTGTCTTCCTCATGCGACAGTGAGCACGATCTTGCCTTGGATGTGCCCACGGGCGGCTCGTTCGTGCGCCTTGCGAGCGTCGGCAAGCGGATAGGTGCTGTCCAAAACGACGCGGATTGTCCCGTCATCAAGCAAGCGCCCGACTTCCGTCAACTGAGCCCCGCTCGAACGGACTTGGGTTGCCGAGACCGTGACGCCCAGTTTCTCGGCATCATCGGCACCGGAGAAACCTAAGGGGAACACTGGGAACAATGCACCGCCACGCTTCAGCGTGCGCAGGAAACGACCGGTGGTCGGACCGCCGAGGGCGTCGATGACAAGATCAATGTCATGCGCAACGTCCTCGGGAGGATTTTTGGTGTAATCTATGAATTCGTCGGCACCGAGTCCGCGCAGAAGTGACTCATGCTCGCCCGATGCCACGGCGATGACGTACGCACCTTTCAGTTTCGCAATTTGCACCGCGAAGTGCCCCACGCCGCCTGCGGCTCCGTTTACGAGGACGGTCTTGCCCTCAAGCGGCACCGGCTCATGCATGTTCGGCTGAAGCGGGTTCGCTTCATTGTGCCCCAGCTCAATCATGAACTGCCACGCGGTGAGGAGCGACATCGGCGCTCCGGCAGCATGCACGTGATCGATGCCCGTCGGCTTGAGTGCAACTTCCGACGCTGGCACGCTGACGTACTCGGCATAGGCCTTGCTGTCCCCGAACATGCCGCTCGGAAAGCGAACCATCGAATACACTTCGTCTCCGACGGAGAAGTCCTTAACATCGTCGGCGACCGCCTCGACAACGCCCGAAATGTCTGTTCCCAGAATAACGGGGAAAGCCACCTGCGGCTGCCATTCGGGAGGAAGTGCCTTATAGCCGTCGCGCAGGTACCAGTCGGGAGGATTGATGCCAACCGCGTGAACGCGAACGAGCACCTCACCCAGCTTCAGCTCGGGAAGCGGCACCTCCTCATAACGAAGCACCTCAGGACCACCGAACTCATGCAGCCGAATCGCCTTCATAGTGTTTGTCGACATCTCTTTTTCCTTTTGACTTGTCATAATCATCACATTTCCCCCTATTTTTTTAGTTGTTGCACTAACACAGCCATATTGCCAAGTATTTGGAAGGTCTCGATCCCCTCTTGATCGTTTTGGACATCGCCGGGATTAATCGCTAGCGTCATATTCAAATAGCTTGACGTCGACATGACCATTTCAGCAATACAAAAAAGAAGTTAATAGCATCCTCTCTTAAAAAATTCTCCTAAAACGACCATCTGCGTTGTGGATAACAAATGAAATCAGAACGCTGCATCTGGTATTTTTTAGGCAGACTATAAAAACCAAATAAAGTATTTTCCTTTAAGGCCGTATCTGCTATAATAATAACCAATAAGCCGCTTGATGACAAGTACGTACTTTTTTGTACTATAGCATCCTTTTGTATACTATTAAAGATGCAAAGCGTCTTTGAAGTTTGAGGAAAGCAAGTAACGTTTCGGCAATGTAAGAAAAGCCTGCACACCAAAAACCAGCCCGAAATGTTATGCTTTCTTATATCCGAAAAAGATGGAAGTATTTAATATGAACCATATTTGACTATGCGAACAGCTTAAATGGCGGGTTTCTCCTAGGGGGGCCAGAGGGACGGGGTCGTCGACATAAAATTCACTTCAAAGAATGTCACATCCCCGTCCTTTAACTTCCCTAACATGAGCTATCTTTATCATAACTTCTTCCCCTTTCCACATACCAATATTTAGATTGCTATATTAAACTTTTGATAATTCATGCGACCTTTCCAATGGCATGGCAAAGACCCATCAACCAATTCGGTCGATGGGTCTTTTTGTAAGAAATACTTCTGCAAGTTTTCATTAAATGACAAGACAATCTTATCTATTTTCCTTCTGTCAGGGTAATTTCACTCACTGCTGGGTGTAGCTTACTTTATATATTTGCAGGGCAATGAGGGCAATCACCCTATAGACGAACAAGAATAAAAGAGATCAACAACGCATCCTACAAAAGTTGTAGTCATTTTCAACTCTTAGAGATGATACGGTTCTCCCTAATTAATCTTAAACGGCTGATTTAAGCTTTGTAGTCTTATGTGTTGCGGCCAATTTTCCTCCATATTTCCCACCCTGCCCTCTCTCATCAGGCAGCAATCCCTATTCAAATTGCTCATTTGGATGATTGTGCTATTGATGCTATTGCACCGGCTATTCCACACTCAGAAGGTGCATATGTGGCTAACTCGAATACAGGTAAGTTTCATTATGCTGGCTGTAGGTACGTGAATATGATGTCATCAAATCATAAGGTGTTTTACGATAGTAGAGATGAGGCCATTAATGCGGGGTTTGTGCCTTGTAAGGTTTGTAGGCCGTAAGTTGATAATTGCTTTTAATAGGAAAGACACAGCTCTGATCCACTAGTGGATAGGCTGTGTCTTTCTTATAGTTTTCGCCGTTATCAGTGATACGGTTCTCTGTATCGGGTATAACGGCGATTCATTGATCCCAAATTCCCATGAATATCTGCGTATTACTAGCCTACCAAAATTTTTATTACATCGTCCATTGGAAGAACATTAGCAAAACGTTTATTCCAAATCTTATAATTATAAAACTCATAAAGTTTCTCACCAGATAGATACTCGTTATCAAAAGTTGAATTTGTTTCTTTTGGAATAATTATTTTGTACCCATAATCAAAGGCACTTTTTAAAGTAGTGTCAATACAATATTCTGTTTGCAGTCCCACCAGTATAATGGTATCTATATCTTTACTTTCTAAATAATCTCTTAGCCCAGTTTTATGGAAAGAACTATTATACTCCTTTTCAACGATAAATTCACTATTATTAGGTGCTATTTCATTATAAATCTGCCACCCATTAGTCCCTTTCTCAAGGTCGGTACCCTTTCCATCATCATGGCGTACATATATAACTTCCTTCTGATTATCTCTTGCACTTAAAATGAGTTTTTTAATATTTTCAATTACTCTCTGTCCATTATGAGGATGTGCCTTAATCAAGGCATTTTGAACATCTACCACCAACAAAACAATATTACTCATAACCATTCTTCCTTTCGCTTATAAATGCAATTAATCTTTATTATTATTTCAGATTAGCAAACATCATTTGTAGCTGCGTTAACCTTGATAATCTTTTAAGCAATAAAGCTCTTTTTTTATTGTGACAAAAAAAGTCCCCAACTGTCATCTTATTCCATTCATCAAACACATAAGAACTCCTGCCAAATTATAAAATATTTAGCAGGAGTTCTACTTTTTTCACCATTACCAATGATACGGTTCTGCGTATCGGGTCAAACGGCGAATTTGTAATTCGATGCATCCAATTGTTGATCGCTTTTTGTTGCCATCAGGATACTTGTACACTAAATTTCGGGGAATATAATACTTATCCGCGTGAATAGGTGATATCCACTGGCTTATTGCATGGTAATTAATCATATGACCGCATTTTGGGCTAACGACTAATATATCTGCATCATTAAGCCAATCAGCAGGAACATTCTCTTTAAAAGTACCTGCATTCATATGTTCAAAAAAACTAAGACCACCTCCATATTTGGGGCCATTGGAAGCTCAATCACCGAAAGATGCTAAATGATACGTATGTGAGCAGCGTAATATCGCTACCCTCTTCTTACTCTCTGAACTTACTAACAACTTCCTGCGCCATATTAGCTAAAGCTTCACTAGGACAGTTAGGAACGTCCCTAACTGTCCTTCATTCTTTCCAGTATTTTTTTCTTATCATTTTCAGTTATTTTGCGAATTACCTTGCAGAGATTTCCCTCTGCAATTACTCTAAAAGGATATCTCTATTCACTACACTTCTAGCCCCAATTACAACCTCGTCACCAATCGTCACTCCTGGTAAAATCACTACATGCCCACCAATCCATACGTTGCTGTTCTTTCTTCAAGCAAAGCCGCATCATTATTTTCATCGTATAAATAACCCTTTTATACCTTTTCTTTCTCGGTCATAACTATCTTCTTTAGCCACTAAATATATTTCAATTTAGATAGTATGCCCCATTTTTTCTGCAAGAATAAGATATTCAGTAGATAAAATATCACCCTTATTGAGTACACCAGGAACAATCAGATGACCTCTATCTGTCCATTTTTGATAACAGGCAATCTGTTTATATGTGCTAATAATACCGTTAAATACAGATTCATCATCATCTCCTCCACAAGCCAGAAGCATACTTTCCTTTATATTTAGCTTCTTCTCTCCAATTATAAATGAATAATGTTTGTCTATGACTGCCTTAAGCTGAGTCGAAAATGAAAACCCATAAAGTGGTGTTATAAAAATGATTGCATCTGCCTTTTCTATAAGAGGAGCAATGCTATTAAAATCGTCATCAAATGAACAAGGCTTTCCTTTACTGTAGCAAGTATCACAGGCTTTACACCCCATAATTTTTTTTTTACCAGCTTCACATTTAACTACTTCGTGTCCTGCTTTGTTCGCTCCTTTTATAAACGCATCGGCCAATAAATCGCTATTTCCCCCAATTCTTGGACTACCAGTTAATACTAGAATATTCTTTTTCATAGTTCTCATTCTTCCTTTCTTAATTATATCATTGACACTACTCAGAGTATAATTTATAATATGACATTAGTAAAGTACGTACATTGAGGTTATGTACTAACCAAAAGGGAAGTGTAAAAGTGTCAATTGAAAATTGCAGTCTAACTGGTATAAATATAAACAATACTGATTTTGGATATACGTTATCACTTATAAACGGTAAATATAAAATGATTATTATGTATTGGCTCGCTGAATATAAATCAGTTATGCGGTTCAATGAACTTCACCGTGCTATTGGTACCATTTCCTTCAAAACATTAAGTAAAACACTTAAAGAACTGGAAGAGGATCAACTAATATTACGCAAGGAACACCCCCAGATTCCACCAAAAGTAGAATACAGTTTGTCGGAACGTGGAAAATCACTCATTCCAATCTTAGATGTGATGTGTACCTGGGGAGGCAAAAATCGTCTATAAACATTTCTCTGCAGTTGATAGTTTATTTTAAGCTCACAAATCGGTTTATTTCTAATAAAAGAAGCAACAGCCATCAGTGGTTGTTGCTTCTTGCTGTATTGAGGCCATTCTACGCTGTTACCAGTGATAAGAATTCTCCTCGATTAATCTTAAATATCTATCGGGCTCTTTTAAAGCTAACGGATATCCCCGTTAGCTTTTTTGATGTACTAGGCCATAAGACATAAAAAAGAAGGTCAGCGGATTTTTACGTCCACTGACCTCGCTTTTAAGAGTGCGGAAATTTTCGTGTAAATTACACTCCCCTAAATATCGAAAATATCTATTTCTTTTCTTCTGGACATTACTAGAGCATCTGTCTTAAATGACCAATAATTTTGCAATTTTTCTTTTGAAACCTCAATTGGAACACTATCAGCAACTAAGTATTTAATAAGTCCTCCAATAGAGTCAATTGCCATTATTAATACTTGGATATTATCAAAGTATATTTTGATACCCGAATCCTGATTTACTATCCATGTATCTCCCCCAATTTCCCAAGTAACTTCATCCCTAACTATTGTAATCTTTTTCGCTTTTCCATTAACCACTTTTTCCCATTTATACTTATGTTTAATGTCAGAAATTAGCTTTATTTGAGGATACTCATCACCATCAATTTTAGTAATTGGACAATTAATTAAATATGCATGATCCTCTCCTCCCCCTAAGCTAATCGCTGGAATGTATTCACCATTCTCAGCAACATCTACATTTATAGACTCCACTTCCATAAGTCTCTGTAAAAACATCCAATCATCAGTATTAACTAGGCCTTCTATATTGAATTTCAAACGAGACACCTCCATTTTATCAATCCACAAAATGTATTTTTTGCGACTTATATGTAGTGCCTGCATTGATATCTACAGCAGGGCTGCCATCTTCCGACTTAGATACCTCTCGATAAGTCACTTTTGTCCCATCTTGCAAAGTTCTAACTGTTGCACCATTTGGATAAATTACTTCTGTATCTTCACACCCTTGAGTAATATAGTTGAAAAACTCTTGAGCTGCTTCATTGCCACCTGTCATATTTCTTACTCTGCTGCTACCACTTTGTCCTTCATCACCAAAATACCCATTGTCACCCACTCTGAATTTTATAGAATTAATTATCGTATGAGCTTCTACAATAAATTTTACATAAGCTTCTGCACTAAGTTGAGTAATTTTCTCAACTCCATACTTTAAAAGCAACTGAGTAAGTGCTTCTTGTCCCATCCTAGCGAGCAGAAATGCAGAGGCAATTGCTCTTGGTACCGTTAGTACATCATTATACTTCGTACCATATAACGCAGTAACACCACCAACTGTCCCTGTTGTTGCAGTGCTTATAATATAGCTAGCCCACTGACGAAGTGCAGGATCTGTAATGTTCGACAATTCCTTTTGTATAAATTCACTAAATCCTGCACCAACAGCACCAGAACCAAAACCATTCCCAGTGAGCTGAGACATGATTCCGCCAACTAGAGCATGTAGCGCAACTTTTTGAGGATCTCCATCGTTCCATCCATTTTTTTCACTGATTTTGTGTATTTCTTCAAAAGCTATTTCGCCAAACAGACCTGCTAATTCTTGACGTTCTTTAACAGTTTGTTTGTCAAAAATTTTGCCTAACGTGTTCAGTGAATTGATGGTATCTCGACTGAGTCCGCTAATATCTTGATTTGGGTTGCTTCGTATTTCTATAGTACCTGGAGAGATAGCTGATTTTGTTGTACTACTAGCATCACCACTTGAAGGTATTCCTACATTAGGTGTCAGTCCGTGTTCATTGTATTTAGAAGTAGGTCTACTATCATAATTAGCCCCAATACTACTAGAGCTGTACTCCGCCTTATTTTGTATATCTGAGTAAGTAAGAGTATCCGTGCTAATTTTGTTTTTATCTGGAGTAGCGTCGCTGGAAATGACCGCACCTTTCAGGTCAGTATTCTTACCAACAGTGATATTAAATCCATCTTTGCCAGCAAAAATGCCTGCTTGCTCTGTGACACTTGCGTAAGTAGAATCTGTTTTCCCTTGGTTTATAGAACCAGTTGTGCCGCCTTTAGGTCCACCGCTAACGCCAATGCCAATATTTTTATTCTTCGCGGTATAGTCATCGGTATCCTGCTTACTAGCTATGTTCAGGTCTCCTTTGATATCAGCTACTACATTGTCGCCAGATACTTGGGACCCAATAATATTAGTATCTTTACCTGAGTTAAGCGTCAAGGTACCGCTAGCATTGATTACACTTCCTGTATTGGTCATAATATTTTCTTTTTCGTTACTGCTACCCTTACTAGTACTAGCATTGAAGCCTACTCCTATCGTTCCACCTACTGAAACGGAAGAAGAACTCGTTTTGCTTGTTGTTTGATTTTTGTTTTCTGCCGAATCAATGTTAATGTCTTTTGCAGCATCTAATTTGATATCCTCAGCATTGATTTTCGTACCTTTAAGGTTTACATCACCTTCCGTAGCCTTAATGGTAACATTGTCACCTGCGTTCATGTTGGAAGTGTTGACCGTCTCTGTATGAGATGTTTGCTCAGATGTCATTTGACTACTGCCGATGCTAACGTTGATACCGACATTTGCTTTCAAGTTCCCTTTGCTGTCTGCCAGTTTTTTGATATCTTGAGCAGCTTTGTAGTCATAGAGAGCTTTGAGTCGATCGTCTTCTACCTGTCCTGAGCGCTCAAGATTGTTATAAGCGCTTATGCCAGTATCAACAATACCTCCGCCTAAAGAAATAGTAAGACCACTTTGTTTAAATTCATATTTGCTTTGACTATCAACCGTATTAATCGTATTGTCAATTGTTACGTCTTTTCCTGTAATATTAAGATCTTTTCCTGCGATAAGAGTAGTACCTGCGCTATCCACTTTATTGCCTGCTTTAATTGTGACATTACCATCAATAGAACCGATAGTACTACCTACTTGATCTAAAGTTTGTTCGTTAGTTGTGGTTTTCGTACTCTGACTACCAACGGTGAAACCAAGGCCACCACCACTGAAGAGACCGGATTTTTTAGTATAGGAGTAGTGATCATCTATTCCAGTTTCTGCTGCACTTGTAATATTGACATCTTTTGCAGCATCCAAGGTCACATCATTTGTACCGACTACATTACTGCCTTTCACAGTTAGGTCATTACCTGATGTAATAGCTACTGTGTCACCTGAGATGGTACTACCTTTGACCTCATTAATTAGGGCATGATCCATAGTATCCTTAGTTGTGCTAGATAAGAAACCACTTTTTTGAGTGTGAGAGACAACTAAGGATTCATGTTTTTCTGTGACGTTTTCAATGGTTACATTTTTATCAGCTGAAATGGTTACCGTTTTGTTTTTACTACTAGTGGTACTGGTAACCTGATTTTCAACAGTTGGGTTCTTTTTATCCTCGGTTGCTATAGCGTTACCTTTAGGGTGCATATCGCTATCATCAGCTCTAGCGCCAACAAGACGCATATCACTATCATCAGCCTTAGTTTCTTTGTCATCAGCAATACGAATCGTACTGCCTGAAATTGTTATATTTCCTCGATTATCAGAGTCAGCCACCTTGGTTCCGTCAGGAAGCGTAGTAGTTGTCTTTATAGTGACTTCGTTGCCACCTTGTAGTGTACTGCCAATGACTGTTTCGTCATCTGTTCTAGTTCGTTTCCAGCCATGACTAATATCGACTGTTTTATCATGAATTGTCTCGTCTTTTACAGCAGTAATGTTGATATTACCGCCTGCAGTTAAATCTAGTGCATTGTCTGCAGTAATTTGTGCGCCTTTTAAAGTTGTGTCGCCTGTAGAGGTTATACTTACATTATTACCAGCTTTGATACTACTAACTACGTTGCTAACAGTATCATCAAGTTGCTTTCCAGCTGCAAGACGATCTCTTTCCTGAATACTATCAACCACGATATTTCCCTTAGCATTGATAGTAACATCTTTGGTTGCATTCACTTCTGCCCCAGTAATGGAGACATTTTTCGCGTTTATAGTAAGGCTATCTCCTGCGTTAATGCTGGCGATATTGCCAACTGTTGTTTTTGTCATGAAAGGTAGAGTGCTAGTGAAAGAGATAGTCTCGTTTTTAAAATCATTTCCTGCCGTAAGATCAATTTTATCCCCTTTGATCTTACCACCAATATTAACTAGGTCCTGCATGGCATTTAAGGTCGTACTCTTACCGCCATCTATTGTGCCACCATAGTTAGCAATATCTACTGCGTGAATGTCTACTCCCTCAGTAGCTTTGATCATCCCAGCATTATTTACATAATCGCTATTCTCGATCGTTACTTTATTGGCAGAGATAACAGCGCCATTGGCCTTGAGATCAATATTTCCTGCCTTAGAGAGATAAACCTCGGGAACTAGTACCTTTTGTCCATTCACCTCTTTTTCAACCATCCAAACCATGTCGGAAGTAAGCTGATTCATCTGTTCGCTGGTTAGTGCCACACCAACTTGTAAGTTGAATTGTTTTGCATAAGTGACACCATTATCCATCAGTGCTTTATATTGCTGTTCAGAGGAAGAGTAGTTGTTTAAGTAATACCGTCCTGTAAGATCAGATACCTGCTCACGAACCAACTTTTCTTCATAGAAGCCGTCACCAAGGCGTTTCATTGTATTCGCTGGGTCTACTCCCAGTTGTTTCAAAACATAGTCACTGGAAATAAAGCTTCCATAACTCGCGAAACGCGGATTGGTTTCAACAAGATATTTTGAATTTGGTTCCTGATGAGTGGTAAACATACCATTGGTAGGTACCGTAAATTTACTATCATCTACAGTTTGTTTGACGGGAACAACAGGTGTTTTCCCTGAAGGTAATAAGGTTTGCAGGTTATTAGTAGGTACACTGCTGGTAGTGACTGCATTAATGCCTGAGGTAGGCTGAATAGCAGTCGTGTGGTCATTAGTATTATTATTTTTAACAGTATCAGTACCTAAAGTTGATCCAGAAGACGTTATGTTATTTACCGTATTTACTGGGATATTAGTAGCTGCTACCGTTGTATTATTGACGTTGCCCTGAATGGTGACCTGCTGCCCTCCACCAAAGAGGGATGAAGTGCCTCCAGGGATTTGTTCGGTAGTGGTTTCATAGTAGCTTTTACCTGCAAATCCAGCAGAATATGATTTGTAGGCGTTATCGATAGGGAAATAGTTCTCAAGATATCTATTTATATTGACACCTGCTCCTTCACCTTCAGAAACATATACGTAAAGCTTATCTGCATGGACTAAATGTTGTGTAGTTATGCGAGTGTTTCCCACTGCAGTATTATTAACTGTACCAACTTGATTTAATGTACCATTTGCAAGAATCCAAGCCATATCATTATTAATAGTACCAATCCGTAACTTCATGTTCGCACCGGACATAATTTTACCAATTGATGACTTTGGGATAATTGATGCCTCTGTA
Source organism: Pelosinus sp. IPA-1 (assembly GCF_030269905.1). Taxonomy (NCBI): domain Bacteria; kingdom Bacillati; phylum Bacillota; class Negativicutes; order Selenomonadales; family Sporomusaceae; genus Pelosinus; species Pelosinus sp. IPA-1. The sequence goes on from NZ_BSVC01000004.1 coordinate 367,541, forward strand.
ACTGTTTCAGCCATCACACCAATTATAGTAAAATCCTCGCCGTTAAACTGGCCCCAATTACTTCCAGTCCAAATTTTCCCACCTATTTGTTTGACTGCTGAAGCTGAACCAGTGCTTGTAAAATCAGAAATGAAATAATAATTATTATTACCATACTCATAATTATAACCATCATTTGCCTGCATTGTGACATCCGAGCCATATTTAGTTTCTGACACAACTGTTTCTTTTTTCTCATACTCTCGCATCTTATTGGTCAGCGTATCCGCATAAATACCAATATTGCCATCCGCCTCGATGGTTGCCGATTGATTGAGTATAGAACTCGTCTTGTCCATATACTCACCATTTACATCCTGATTTTTACTACCAGCAATATTAATATTGCCCATGCTATAAATCGTAGCATCATCTTTGTTTTCCAAAGATGTTTTGGCATAGAGGTTGATATTCTTTGTCGCCGCGATCACTGCTGCATTATCATGATTGGAAATGGTATCTGCCGTCATAGTTATGTTGTCACCAAATACCGAACCTGTATTAGTAATGTTCTTGGCACTAATGGTAGCCGTATTCCCTTCCATAGTACCACTATTATTTATGTCACCAGTTGCTACAATCGTTAACGCTGTTCCGCCTTGTAAATTAGCATTTGTTTGATTGGTAATATTATTGGCGTTTATATTTAGATTGCCAACGGCAGCTAGATTACCAAGGTTGGTGACATTCGCAGCTGTTAGATTTACATCCCGATTTGCCTTTACATTGCTATCTGCTGAATTGATAAAATCACCATTGACAGTAAGGGTGACATCCTGACCGGCAGTTACATTACCAGTACCATTTATAGTGGTTGCAGTAACTGCAACATCAGTATTGGCAGCCATAGTACCACCTGTATTGGACAAGGTATTTGCCTGCGCAGTCAGATTGCCACCAGCCGTAATGCTCCCTTGCGTCGCATTCACAATGTTTGTACCTGTTCTACCAATCGTAACATTCTGTCGAGCAGCCATGGTACCGCTCGTATTGTTAATGATTTGTGAAATATCGGCATTAATGCTCCCCTGAGACAGTACTTTCCCAGTGGTATTATTTAAGGATTGAGCAGTCAGGTTGACATCCCCATTACCACCAATCCTACCTGCAGTGTTATCAATGCCCTGCGCTGCAGTTACTGTCATACCACTAGCATCAAGGCTTGAAATACTACCGCTATTATTGTCAATGGATTGTGCCTGAATAGAAAGTCCTTTACCTGCTTCCACAATCCCTTTTTGATTATTGAGTCCATTCTGCAAAGTAATGCTAACTTCTTTACTTGTAGCAAGGACTCCCTGCTGATTCGTCAAGGTATTACCAGTTACTGCAATCCCTTGCAGTGCCGTAATGGTTCCCTTGGTATTATCCAACTCACCAGCTTTAATTGTTACATTGCCGTTAGTCTGGATACTAGATGCATTGGTGTTACTCATACTGGTAGTTGCCGTTATATCTAGTTTACCAGTACCAGCATGAATGATCTTGCTCTGACTACCCGTTACGGTATCCGCTTTTATCGTAAGATTGGTACCATTCGTCACAATAGAGCCACCGGTGTTATCTAGAGTCGTGGCTGCCGTTATATTTGTATCTGCGGTACCAAACTGGGTAATGTTACTGCCAATGTTACTGATGGATTTCGCATTGATTGTAATTGCGTTCCCTTGGAGATTTGCAACATTTCCAGCAGTATCTTTGTCGTTACGTAATGCATTTGCAGTTTGTAATGTTATGGCTCCCGCTGCCTGCATTACTGCACCTGTATTATTTATGTCCCCTGTGGTAGCCGTCAGGTTGATATCTTTACCCGCTCCAGTCTTAGCACCTGTAAGATTGATATCTTGCGCTGTAACGTCTATGGTACCTGCCGCCAGATTTTTTCCTGTGGCTATTACGTTACCACTTGCCTGAAGGACAAGATTACCGCTAGTTCCCAAGGTTCCATCGCTTTGTACTCCTGCACCTAAGGTACCTGAAGATTGAATGGTTTGGGCTTCTACGGCAAGATTTCCATTAGAAGCAATTAATCCGCTATTATCGAGTGCTAAGGTATTGATCGTAAGGGTCGCGTCCTTATTTCCCATATACATCGTAGCGCCATTGGTATTATGGAGTACTTTATTTGCATTAATAGCTGCAGATTGGTTCGCTGTTATCACAGCCGTATTACCTGCATTGGATAAGGTATCGGCTTTAACGTTTAAATGATCCGCGAAGATGGAACCACTGTTGGTTATATTCTTCGCAGCAATCGTAGTCGTACTGCCTGCCATCTTTCCTGAATTGGCAACATCCCCGGCTGCTGTTACCGTAAGATTTTCGTTACCAACCAGTGACGATCCACTACTATTAGTAACGTCTTTTACTTTCAGATTGATGTCTCTTACAGCAGCAATACTGCCTTGATTTAAAACAGTATCTGCTATTATATTGATATCCCGATTTGCTTTAAGGTTACCACCGGTTCCTTGAGTCAAATGGTTCGTTACCGTAAGATTTACATCTTGTCCAGCAAGAATAGTACCACCTGCTGTAATATCCCCTGCCTGGATGCCGATATCTTGTTTGGCTACTAAGCTCCCATCGGTATTATTAAAGGTATTTGCTTTTATGGCAAGGTTGGTTCCTGCTGAAATATTACCTTGTTGCGTGTTACTCACATTAGTGCCGAGTTGCCCCAAGGTAACATTTTGCTGAGCCTGAATATTCCCATTGGAGTTATCGATAGTCTGAGATATGTCCCCATTCACATTCCCCTGGGCAATGACCTTACCAGAGGTATTGACTAAAGATTGTGCCGTCAGGTTGATATCGCCGTTACCGCCAATCAGACCTGATTGGTTTTGTATGTCTTGGGTTGCAGTTACTTTTAACCCGCTAGTATCTAAACTAACAAGACGTCCTTTTTGATTGTCAACGGATTGAGCAGTAACTTCCAATCCATTGTTTGCTTCTATAGAGCCTTGCTTATTACTTAATGTACCCTGTACATCGATGCGCACAGCATCCCCACTACTAGCAATGGTTCCGCTATCATTCACCAGTGTGCCCTGAGCATTAAGAGTAATCCCTTTTCCTACTATAGTTCCTTGGGTGTTATCAATGGAATGAGTGGTAAGTTTTAACTGCCCATTAGTAGCTAACTTACCAGCATTATTGCTGATATCACCTGCTGTTTGTACGGATAAGGTACCAGCACCAGCATGTTGAATTTGTCCCTGACTGTTTAATAAGGAATTGGCTTGCATGGTAAGAGAGTCACCATTAGTACTAATGGTTCCAGTCGTGTTGTCGATACTATTTACAGCAGAAATTGTAGTGGTCTCTTGTCCGATCTGTGACAAGTTTCCACTTTTATTACTAATAGAGCCCCCATTCAGAGTCACTTTCCCTGCATTAATCGTACCATTATCGTTACGGATAACGCCTTGCGCGTTCATATTTAACGTTCCGCCGACTTGCATTGTTCCACTGTTATGATTAATATCACCAGTGGTTGACGTGATGTTGGCATTACCGCCAGTATAGGTCTGACTACTTGCTAGATTAATTTCCGCTCCATTTACAGTGAGATTGCCTGCAGCCATATTTTTGCCTTGCGCACTAATTGTTCCATTAGCATGTAAGGTAAGATCGCCTGCGGTGCCTAGTGTGCCGTCAGTTTTGACTCCAGCCCCCAGGGTGCCAGTTGAAGTTATGCTTTGGGCACTTAGGGTGGTATTTTGCCCTGCAACTAAGGTACCGCTATTTTGTAGATTTCCTTGAGTGGTAATATTGGTATTTCCCTGAGCATAGAGCGTGTTCTGATTAGTAACATCGCCCACTGCAGCGACTTGGATGTTGCCAGTTGCTGATGTGCTGCCTGCCAGTAGAACTTTCCCAGCACTCGTTATGGTTACATCTCCGGCTTGGGCTGCTATGGTTCCTTTACTGTTTACGCCTACTCCATTTTCCGTACCTACGAGGTAAATCTTCTGCGCATACATACCGCCTAGTTGTCCTACATCAACGGCTACTTGTGGAGTATTGGTATCACCCGAGATTATATCAGTATGTAAGGTGTTGTAGTTTACCTGGTTACTACCTGCAACGACGTTTAGATTCTTGGCCCACACTCCTGCATTGACGGCTACCGAACGGCTAATGAGATCGACCTGATCTACATCGCTAGTATTCATGCCCGCACCTTGTATGGAAATCTGCCCACCTGTAACACGGAAGGCATCTAGGCTACCACTGCCCCCAAATACAGGAGTACCAGTTGTGAGTACGGCACGACTGGTGTTGATAAAACCAAAACCATCACCGTAGATGCCGTTCGGATTGGCAATGATGACTTCGGCTCTTTGTCCCGCTACTTCCGTATAACCACGCAAGTAACTTGGATTGTTACTGGTGACTTCGTTGAGAATAATACGGGCTGGTCCGTTAACCAGATTGGGATTACCTGTAATATACCCAGCTAGTTGTGTCTGGGTAATAAGTTTAGAATTATTCAGAATGAGCCCTTTAGGATCTACATTAAAATTCTGGTAGAGATTGTGAGATACACCTGCTACTGAAGGGCCAGCAATCTGCACGACTGGTAAACCATTGGCAGTCGTTTGTACGATGGGTGTCTTTGACACCGGGGCCTTAGGATCGGCAACGACTTCCGCTGAGGCAATAATCGGTTGCGTCATGTAGAGCAGAAGCATACTCCAGGCAACTAGCTTTCTCCGCCAGGTAGGCTTCGTATAAAAAGTATAGGATTCACGCTTAGGTGATGATGCCATTGATAAACCTCCTTGAATTTACTTTACTCGTTAATTAGTAAGTCTTTCTTTTTTACAGTTGGTAAGTCAGTTGAAACCCGAGAGAATAAGGACTTGTCTGAAATCCTTTTGGTTTATAAAGAGGCCAGCTGGTAAAAATATCATAGTAGATTTTCCCTTCGTTTCCCCGAATACCAAGAGCAGCACCTGCTAGTTTCTTCCCTAACAGCCATTGGGTTCCAGGACCGCTCACTTGTCCATAATCTAGTCCAACATATGCTTCTTTTCCTTGAGCTACAGACATGCTCCATTCATTCCGTATGTAAAAGCCTTTTTCGGCTAATAAGGTTTGTTCGCCATCAAAGCCTCGAACGGTATAACGGTTGCCAATACTGAAATAATCGGCAGTATATAGTAAATCTTTGGTGTATTGCCCGCTGAAGGTAAAGGAATATTTACCTTCTACGTTGCTTATCTTCACGGGTTTAGTAACAGTAGTATCTAAGGTCCATATTTTGTAGCGGGTGGTCGGAGAATCTGAGGCAACATTTTCTATGTCTTCTTGGGCGTTAAACCAAGGTACACCCCAGCGGTGATTGAGTTGTACATCTAGCACCGTTTTCCCATAGTACTGCCGATGATTTATGCCGATTTCATCTGCAGTGACATTCTTACGCTGAGATTCAATTTCAGTGTCTTCAATAAAGCTTTTGCTATGTTTCTTGATGACACCAAACTGTAGGCTTGTCTTACTTTGTTGGTCACGATGAATAAGTCGTTGCATCTTGAACTCCGTTGTATCGCTTTTTCCTGAAGAGAGAAATGTTTGATTCACTCCTTGTATGGTTTGATGATAGTTATAGGAGCTGCCGGATAAAGTAAAAGTCCAATAACCATAAGGCATTGAAAATTGATAGCTATTTCCCCGCGTACCGTATTGATTTTCTTCTTGTTGTGCGTCTTTATTGAAAGATACGTAGAAAAGATCATTGACTCCGAATAGGTTATCAAAAGATAAAGACGTTGATGCTTGCAGTTTACCAGTAGCTTCAGTGCCGGAGTCGTCTAAGGAAAGAGTCATTCGAAAAGGATTACTGGATTTAATAGTAATAAGAACATCACTTTCACCCAGTTTGTTTCCTGGCGAAATTTTCATGTCTGCATCTTGGGATGGAACTCTTTTAATTTGCTCTAAGCCTTGTTCTAAGTCTCGAAGATTTAGAATGTTTCCTGGACGAGTAGGAAATGCGGTGTACCAATTCGCACGGCTCCCTGAATTTACTATGCGAATATCGTGAATGATGCCAGGAATGAGCGTGAGTTTTAGAGTACCAGAAGAAAGATCCTGTTCTGGTATAACGATTCGTGTTGTGGTATAGCCACGAGCAATCAAGGTATTGGTTAGGCGCTTGACGATGAGATTTAGGCCTTCCTTACCAATTTTCTGATCCTGGTATTGATTCAACATATCTTGTAACCAGGAAAATTGATCCGCCCTCTCTCCACCTAATTCAAGGGTATGGATGAGGAAGCTAATGTCTTCCACTGGTAGGATTGTCCCTTCCGTTATTGTTACTTTAGGCTGGAGGAACGTATCTTTAGACTGTTCTCGATTACGTCTCTCCTCCGCTTCTTGCTGGTTACGGTGGCGAAGTTCTTCTTGTTGAGTACGTCTGTTACTTTCATCCTGATCCGAAGGTGGTATGGGTTGTGCAAAAATACTGCTCATCCCATTACAAGATAGGACTAACGTCAGCAACGTGACTTGCAGCAGTTTCTGTTTACTGTTCTTAGAGACCCAAGAATATGGCATGAATGATTCCTCCTATAGTTGCTACGACTGCAAAATGAGATAAGACGTATTTTTTTATAAAAAAATAGTCCATCTAAGATGGATTATTTTAACAGCCATATATATAACCTACATGATAAATCATTTTAGGACTAAGCGCCTGTACCAAAAGGTATAGATTTCAAATAATTTTCAAAGTTTTTTTATGTGAAGATGTTGTATTCTCAGAGTATTTGTAAGGATTTGTCGAATAAAAAAATCACATGACTTTTTACCTAGTCATATGATCCTATATTCGAAATGAATATTGAGTGTTAAGATTGTTGGAATTAAAAACAAGATAATTTTTTAGAATATGCGGATTCCTCTTAAGCTTTTAGAGTGATACTATATATACGAGGCGGTACATCCGCTTTTTTCTTTACCTATTTAATCGAACATACGTTTTTACAAGGAGGCCTTAATGCTCCAAGATGCAAAGGAAAATAAATTGCACCTCTTTTATCGTCTTGATCGCTTTGGGCGAAGTGCCAGGATTATATTAAATGGTGTTCACACTTTGGAACAGTATGGTATAAAAATCAAGTCAATGGCAGTTAATCATTAATTCCACTCCTATTCATATTTAGCACTAACATTTGAGCACTCTACTTAATTTTTAAATTAATAAAAATATTATGAATTGAAAATTCATCTCGTTATTAGTTTACTTCGTTTCTCTTTTAAATCCCTTTTACTGCCTGTCTGTAAAAAAATCCATTTTTTTCAATAATATGTAAAAATCTAAGTACACAAAAAAGACACTGCTCTGCTCCACTAATGGGTCGGCTGTGTCTTTCTTATTAATAATGGTGCTCTTAAATTTTTGCAATAAATCCCAGGTATTTGTTTCTCTTTTTAAGCCATACTATTTATTGTAAAGGGTTCGTAATGGTTGAGCCAAGACTGGTGCCGGATCTTACAAGGTTCGGTATTGGTCGGCCAAAGATTATTGTCGGGTCGAAAGGTTCGGCAGTAGTCGGCGGGCAGATCGTTATATGTCTTGTAAGGCTGTACGGCAGCCCAACTGTTGTCGTGTGGTCAAAAGGGATGTATAACGGTCGAGCTAAGACTGTCATGGGTACTGAAGCTATAGGGGTCGGCCGTTGTCGAGAGATTGCGACCGGTTCGGTAGGTATCTGTGGCAGTCGAGCAAAGGTCAGTATCGGTTGTGTAATGCTTGTGAGTAGTCGAAAGATTGCGTATAGGTATGTAATGATCGGTTTTGGCTGTAGCGTAGATCATTACGGGCTCTTTTAAAGCTAACGGATATCCCCGTTAGCTTTTATAAATCTTTCTGGGATTTTTATTTTGCTACGATCTTTTTCATTACATCATCAGTTATATCCTGTGCGCCATAGACTGCAGCGCCTGCGTCTACGACAATAGTTAAACCTTTAGACTTAGCCACGTCTTTAACAGCATCATTTACTTTATTTTGAATAGCTTCTAACAAATCCTGTTGTTTAATTTGAATACCTTGTTGAAGCTGTTGATAATACGACTGTTTTTCCTGCTCGTTCATGCTAACTGATTTGGTGTCAAAGTTGCTTTTTGCTTGCGATATAGCATCGTTCATCGCTGTCTGAGCTTTTGCTGAATCAGGATGATTGTCGACTAGAAGTTGATAATGTACTATCCCAACTGGAGATGCCGCAGCATAGGTGGTGCTGGTATTAGTAATGGTGATTATACTGAAGAGTACAAAGGTTGCTAGAAAGATATTCATAAGTTGTTTGTAATTAGTTCTTATCATTGGTCATTCCTCTTTTCTTTGTTTTCTTGTTTGATTTTAAAGGGTTTTAGATCCATTCATGTTTGGATTAATGATGTCAACGGAATGTTACATTTGTTAATCTCTACTATAGGATCAAATCTATGGTAAGTGGTTAGCTTTTTTTGTCTTCTCTTAAAAATCATTTTCTCCTGCCAATTCTTAAAAAAAACACATATTTTGCAATAATAGATAAAAATATGTTTACAAAAAAGACGCAGCTCTGATCCACTGATGGATGGGCTGTGTCTTTATTAGCTTTTCACCGTTACCAATGATATGGTTCTCCTCAATTAACCTTAAACGTCTATTACCTAACTGTCATTCAAACCTCAATCCAACTTTGATATTCTTTTATAGGGCGGCCGAGCAAAGGCCATGTCGGCCGTATATACGTGTTATGGGTGAAAGCCTCTCTCTAGTTTATATTCCTTATAACCGCCAGAAAGATTATATACATTAGTAAAGCCAAGATTAATTAACACATTTTGTGCAGCATTCCCTGTTACACCCTTATTGCAGTGTACTACTATCGATTCATCCTTAGAAAATTCAACAGCCTTTTCTTTAAGATTTGCCAATGGTATATTAATAGCACCTTCAATATGTCCTTTTTCAAAATCCTTGCTACTTCTAACATCAAAGACTTTAAAGCTTGTCCTATTTTCGATAAGTTCTTGAATCGTAAGGACCTTTCTACCGCGATTTAAGGCATTATCCAAAATCATTCCCGTATACATAACTGGATCTTTCGTTGTCGAATAGGGTGGAGCGTAGGCAAGGTCAAGATGGGCTAAATCGCCTGCTTTCGCACCAAAAGTAATAGCAGTAGCAAAGACATCGATCCTTTTATCAACGCCTTTTTTCCCGATGATCTGAACTCCTAATAGTCTTTGTGTCTTTCTATCGGCAATGGCCTTAATCACCATTTCGGAACTTCCTTCAAAATACTCCGTCTGGTTTGGCTTGATATTATGAATGATCTCTACATCATATCCTGCCTTTTTCGCTTCCTTTTCTGTATATCCTGTCTGCCCACAGGTTATATCAAATACTTTTACAATTCCTGTACCCAATATCCCTCTGAAGCTTAAATTACCTCCTGTAATAACATCCCCAGCGATTCTACCAGTCTTATTTGCCGTTGATCCCATAGGGCGATAGCAGGGTGTTCCATCTATCAGCAAGTAACTTTCAGAGCAATCGCCAACTGCATAAATGTCCTTTATAGAGGTTTCCATATTAGGATTGACCTTAATAGCTCCGGTAATTCCAATCTCTGTACCAGCTTGTCTAGCTAGACCTACCTCTGGCTTAACACCTGCCGAGATAATAACAATATCTCCAGGCAATGCTGTACCTTTATCCGTCAATACTGTTCGTTTTTCTGCATCTATTTTTACTACTTTCTCACTCGTAAAAACCTGTACCTTATTTTCCATCAGTGCTTTTTTTATGTATAAAGACATCTCGGAATCATAAGAAGGCATAACCTGCCCAGCAGCTTCCACTACCGCAACCTGTATTCCCTTTTTCACTAGATTCTCTGCGACTTCCATACCAATAAATCCACTACCAACGATTACCGCAGATTTTGGTTCTTTCTTTTGTATATACTCTTTGATCGTGTCAGCGCTAATGATATTTCTTAGAATAAAAGTATTTCCACTTCCAATACCTTCTATGTTCGGCCTTATAGGAGATGCACCTGTTGCAAGAACAAGAATATCATAGTGATCATTAAATATTACCCCGGTTTGTAGATTCTTAATTTCCAATTCTTTTTTGTTAGAATCAATCGCAATTACTTCATGCCCTGTTTTAATATCAATGGCAAAGCGCTTTTTAAACCATTCTGGATTCCTTGGATTGAGATTCTCCCGACTAATATAATCTTCTCCTATATAATAAGGTAGTCCGCAAACGGAATATGAAATATCCGTATCTTTTTCATAAATGACAATTTCATTTTCTATATTGTTTCTCCTCGCTTTAGCCGCTACCGAAGTTCCCGCAGCCACCGACCCAATAATGACAATCCTCATGTTTACGCTCTCCTTTTGCTTTTTTGACTATTATAACAAAAAACATCCAGAATGCCTCTTCTTACTCTAACGATTTATTTTCAACGACACTCTGGATGTTGATTCATAGATTTCTTTCACGAATAAAGCAACAATTACACCTTTCAGCTATATCAACTAATCGATTCTATCCTACCCCGTTACTTTTTTCTGATCCTTTGACTTAAAATCAAACCAATATCGTGTATGATTACAAAAATAACATACTGATAACATGACTGGAACCTCTACCAATACACCAACAACTGTAGCTAATGTAGCTCCTGATTTCAACCCAAACAATGAAATTGCAACAGCAACTGCCAATTCAAAAAAGTTGCTGGCTCCAATAAGTGCTGCTGGTGCTGCAATTGAGTGCGGCACTTTAAAATAATTGGCTAATCCATAGGATAAGGTCGAATTAAAGTAAACCTGGATGAGAATAGGAATTGCAATCAAAATTATACTAAACCAGTTATTCGTAATAACTTCTCCTTGAAAAGCAAAAATAATAACCAGCGTTAATAGCAAGGACATAATGGTTACTGGCTTTAAAGGATTTAAGAATTTGGTAATAAACCATTCTTCGCCATGAGACGTAATTAAAAAACGTCGAGTTAGATAACCCGCTACAAGGGGAATAACAATATATAGTAGTACTGACATAAACAATACATCTTTAGGAACGATAATGTTAGAAACTCCTAGTAAAAACATAACAATTGGTGCAAATAACACCAACATTAATAGATCATTGATAGCCACCTGTATCAGTGTGTATGCCGGATCGCCATCTGTCAGATAGCTCCATACAAATACCATGGCAGTACAAGGTGCAGCCGCTAAAATAATTGTACCGGCAAGATATTCATTTGCCATTTGATCACCAATCAAACCAATAAAAAGATATTTAAAAAAGAACCAACCTAGGAGTGCCATGCTGAAGGGTTTTATCATCCAGTTGACAAACAAGGTAATAAATATCCCTTTAGGTTTGTCGCCTACTTTTAAAATAGACGAGAAATCTATTTTCAGCATCATAGGATAAATCATTAGCCAAATTAATACGGCAATAGGTAAATTCACATGACTGATCTCCATTTTACTTAATACATCTACTGCACCAGGAAAAAGCTTGCCTAAGCCAATACCAATAAATATGCATAATGCCACCCATAAACTTAAATATCTTTCAAAGAAATCCATTCGTTTCTCTGTAACCACGCTAATAATACCCCCTTAATATTGGGTCCGCCGATTATGGCAGCCTACTCATTTTTTGTGAAGCACAACAGGGTCCATACCTGCCTTTAGATTGGCAATGGTTTAAGAACAGCATCATTCTTATAATGAATATGATTATAAGCTCATATTCTCATATAATCATATTCATTATAAAAAAAGACTTTACTGTCAATTTATTCAGAAGAACTAATAGTGCTTTAATAGCCTTGCCCACCTAATTTTATTATATGCCCACATCCAATGTATTGTTCCGCCTATTTCTCAGCTAGGTTCAGCTGACATTGCATGATTGTCTAAGCCTTTAAATAAAAAAGATGATCAAAATCGAAACTTGATCATCCTTAGTTTTAACTCCGCCTACCAAGCAATTTTCAATCTTATTATTTAATTAATGCAGCTAACTCTTCACCTTTAATTTCTTCGCCTTTCCACGGTATTACAGCAAAATTACCTTGAGAAATTTCATCCACTTTATTAATCCATGGAATTTCACTTAACGATTTCGTCTTCAATAATGGACTTTGGGTATTCGTCATAAGTAAGCTTGAATTAATAACCCACCATTTGTTAGTAATTCCTGCTCTTTCTAAATCAACTTGTAATCTCATTGCTTCATATACAGGAGTGGCTTCTGGGAGTGTTACAATTACAACTTCTGTTTCTTTTTCATCTCGTAATCTTGGTAATAGATTCTTGACCGATTGTGGGATATCTCCTTGAGACCTTTGAATTTCTTTATGATAACTTTGTGTTGCATCTAATAGTAATAAGGTATGGCCAGTAGGTGCGGTATCGATCACTACTATTTCATCGTCTGCCTTATCTACAATTTCAGCAAAAGCACGGAATACAGCTATTTCCTGGGTGCAGGGAGAGCGAAGGTCTTCTTCTACATATGCAATGTCTTCCTCCTTCATATTTTCTCTTGCTGTTGCCAAAACTACTTCTTTATATTTACGAAGCTCCTCCTTCTCATCAATCTTACTTAATGTAATGCCACGACCTTCTTCTACGACAAACTTCAGATGGTCAGCTGGATCGGTAGTTGTTAAATGTACTTTTACACCTTTAGCAGCAAGACCTATGGCGATAGCTGCTGCTAAGGTGGTTTTTCCGACTCCACCTTTACCCATAGTAAATATTACTCTTTTCTTGGATGAATAAAGTTCCTCAACCAAAGCTTTTATTTTAGGTAATTCTGCTTTATTCAATTTATACTCTTGGGCTTCCAAATAATCTTCTTTTAACAGCATTCTTATTTTTTTAATTCCTGTTACATTATAAGAACGTAGTGGAATTTTATATGTCTGAATATGGTGTAAAGATTCAGGTATATTCTGTAACGCCCCTTGTTGTTTCGCATATAGTTTGTCTGCTATTTCATCATTGCTAATATCCAATTCAAGTATACCATTAATAACTAATAATTGATTATTAACTCCAAGTTCTCTCAGTTCATTAGAGGCCCGTTCTGCTTCCTGTAATGGAGAAAATTCAGGCCGAGAAATTAAGACTAGTGTTGTCATTTTACTATCAGCTAAGGTGTTAACAGCATTTATATATATTTCTTTCTTGCTTTCCAAGCCAGACAATTGACCTAAACAAGAGGCTCCATGTGTACTTTCACTAATAAAATTACTCCATGCTGATGGTAGTTGTAACATGCGTAAGGTATGACCTGTTGGCGCTGTATCAAATAAGATATGATTGTATTCCTGTTGTGTTCTCTCATCTGTGATAAAATTAGAAAACTCATTAAAAGCCGCAATTTCCACTGTACATGATCCTGAAAGTTGCTCTTCCATATTTTTCAAAACACTTGGTGGAAGCTTACCTCGATAAGGCGCAATAACTGATTCTTTATATTCCTTAGCTGCTTCTTCTGGATTTAGATTTACTACTACAAGATTAGGCACCTCTCGAATTGGAGTACCTTTGCTAGTAAGCTCAATACCAAATACATCTTGTAAATTTGAAGCTGGATCGGTACTAACTAATAATACTTTTTTCCCTTGATCAGCCAAAGTAATTGCTGTCGCACAAGCGGTTGAAGTTTTCCCAACCCCGCCTTTACCAGTGAAAAATAAATACTTGGTCAATCTAATATTATCGGGATTAAATGTTTTATACATGTAATATCCTCCTTTTTAACAGCAGCATCCGCCAACACAACATTCATCAGCATGCAGATATACACGTTTTATTAAAGAATGATTACTTACTATGTCTCTGTTAACTATGTAATATTCCACAAGAATTTTGCTACTTGCTGATTGATAAACACAATATTACTATATTCAATTTCAATCATATACCCTTCCTCACATATTGTCAACGTTATCCTGCACTCTAACCCGATCATTATAGGACATGCCACAAGTATCGTCTTCGCAACTATAGCGAAACTATCAATCCCCCCCTTAATACCTATTTCTATTATACATCTATCCTCAGATGCATGTATTTTTCAACTATAAGACTGTTCTTCCCCTCTGAGCAATAAAAATCATCATTACGGTAATAAGCTTCCGCATTTGTTCTGATTTGGGCTACGTCAATACATGTATTCACAATATTCCCCCTACTAACATCCTCTTAGTAGCTCCCCATCAAATTGTTTTAAGATAATAAGCTAAACAGATCCCGATAGTCTCGAAGGCTATCGGGATCTGTTTAGTTTATTATCTATCACTTTACCTTCTTATTAACAACATCCACCATCACAGCAACATCCATTATTTTTATTTGGAGCAATTGTTGTAAATTCTTCTTTAGATAGTCCTGACCATTGAGCAAATTCATCATCGGTTGGATATGCCTTGGTTTTAACTACATCTCCATCTACGATTGTAATAGGTAATACTTCAACTTCTTCTTTCATTAAATATTCATTAACTTTCTTATTATCGATAAATGCTTGGGGCTCATTAGAAAGACCATATCGAGTGATTGAAATACCCTTTTTAGTAAGATTATTAATGATAGTAGCTACCCTTAGAAGTTCCTGATCAATCCCAGGACCACAAATTCCTGTTGCACAACACATCGCTGGATCATAAATTTCAATTTTACTCATTTCTATTTCCCCCTTTTATTCATTACACTGTAGAAATATGATTACATGCAAATGTAATCATACCTTTTTATAAATAGGTGTTAAGCACCTGTGTTTTCCATAAGCGTTGGAATTGGACTACATTCATTGTTCTACTCCGATACATTCTAAGCTTAGCTACATCATGTTGATATTGAAGATGCTTTTCAAGATCTTCATTCAATAATGTTATAATACTAACCATACTAATTTCTAGTATTTCTACATAAATCATATTCTTATATTCATTTTTAAGCATATGACATATACTGTGCTTTGTCAAGTTATGAGCCAGTTTATAATTAGTTAATCTGGGTATCACCGATACTCGATTTGACATCGTATTTAAGGAGCAAAAAATGTATTTCTTTGAGAGCTTTTTTGTCGCCCCTACTAAATTAGTAATCACCCTTATTTCATATTTTACATATTATGTATTATGGATGTGCTGGTAATTTTGGAGGTGATGCTACAATATGGATCATAATTGGGAGGGCCCTGAAATTGAAGATTGGAAAGATGATTTCAGGGAAGAAGGTGGTCGACAATTTGTTGGCGTTGGTTTTGTCTGCTCTCCTAGGCAGTTTTGTTTCCCTAGGCAGTTTTGTTTCCCTAGGCAATTTTGCTTCCCTAGGCAATTTTGCTTCCCTAGGCAATTTTGCTTCCCTAGGCAATTTTGTTTCCCTAGGCAATTTTGTTTCCCTAGGCAATTTTGCTTCCCTAGGCAATCATGTTTCCCTAGGCAATCATGTTTCCCACGCCGTTAACGTCCATTGTTACAAGGTTTTGAAGAAAAAGCTTTCGAGCTTTTTCTTTTTGCTTTTATGTTACTTATCTATTCAAGTTAACATTCTAGTAAATACTGAATACACTATAAAGAGTACTTGTTATGAACAATTGGAGGGATTATATATGCCAGATCAGTCATGTACGGTTGCCTTAATTATAGGGGGTGCAATGCTTGCTGGAGCATTCTATACTTATGCGAAGCTTGGATTTTTCAAGTAGATTAAGCGATAAAAAGTTATATTAAAGTATAGTAACAGCTTTGTAACAACTTTAATCACTTATCCGAATGGCGAATCATACTATATTATGTGTGCGTCACTTCATGGTTTTGAATTCATTTTCTTCTTAATGGCTGTTCTTTTGAGCAGCCATTTTAATTTACTCTCACCGTTCAGCTACAATATCTAACCCCGCCCCCATCACCTTCACAAATAGCATAATAATGTAACCGTCCTTCTACCAAGATACGACGACCTCTAGTCAGATTATTACCGCATGTTCCTGCCATTTTTTCCCAGGAAATAATAGGTACATAATCAGTTCGTTTATTCTTACCAAAGCCAGTATAGCCGTAGCCACGCTGAACGTGGCTACGGCTATACTGACAAGTTCCTCTACTGCTTGCTTATATTCAGCTGCAGCTATCTCGAGTATTGAGCGATCTGCTAATATTGCTTTAAGTTTTATAATTTCATCTAAGGTCTTCTTTAGGTTGGTTTCGACTCCTGACAATTCAACTTTTAATGGATTTCTTAGCTTGCAAATTGGTCTGTTGCTCTTTCTTTGTCTGTAGTACCGTTACTTGCTGTTGGGTCTGATCATACTCAACTACTTTTGCCCAGATTATTCTTCTTGGAGTAAATACTAACTCTGAGGTCCATTGCTTATGTCGATTTCATCAGTTGTTGAATACAAGCTGCCAACACATTGTATTCCACCTGGGAAATCTTCAAATGGGAAAAATCCTTCTAATTTAATATAAATTAGAAGGATTTTCCTAGCCACCATTCAAGTTGGAAAATATCTCAATGCTACAGCTTCATAAAAGTAACCCCATATCCCAGTGCCCTGTCCCATGACGCGCTTGGTATCAGCTCTACCGTTTTCGACGCTCCATTATAACATCATAAAACATTTTATTTTCCGCAATTTTTTTATTTATAATCGGCTTATCTTCTTCTTTGGCAGATTGCAACTGCTCTTCTAAATTGGCTATTTCTTTGCGCAACTCCATCTCTGGCGGGAGGGAACCCGAATTTTTTAGAGCTAAGAACGCTGCCCGTTGCTCTGGGGGAATGAATCTTAGATCGGTCAGTTGCTGGGGTTTACCTTTACCAGGCAAGTCATCAAAAGAACCTTTCTCCATTGCTTTTTTTATATTTCGTTCGATTATCCTACTAATTCCGTTATTCACGCTAACCTCCAAAACATGATAATCCATCTATTAATCCAAATTTATATCTTTCTAAATAAGTATCATCCTTAAATAGAAGATTATTCCTTATTATGTAATAAGTCAACAGAATCTGTACATATAATTAGTTCGCCCCCTGCTGGCATGGCTTCCACACCATTTCGTACCAAGTTAAGTAGTAATTGACGAATTTCATTTTCAACTAAATATAATGTAGATATTTCTTTAAGGTCGAGTTTTACCAAGACGTTTGAAGCAATGATACTTAATCCTCCTATAACTTCCAGTTATAAAAAATAGCACATTCCACACAATACTATAGAGAATTTTACAATAGATTACTTAAGGAGGTAATATTCATGACAGTACAAAAAGATTTGCAAAAAGCTGTTGCTGCTGCTGAATCTGCTAAAGGTACATATGCTACCTTTGTACAATCCACTGATGATCAAACTTCTAAACAAATGTTTACCCAAATGGCACAAGATATGGACCAACACATCAGTCAGCTCAATAGTCGCCTTGAGGTTGTACAACAGAATCAATTAAATAATCAAGAAAACTAATAAGGAATGAGGGGTAGTGTGGATAACTACCCCTCATTCGCGAGTCTCTATATTCTTAAAAATAAAGGATTGATAACGTGGACGTTCATGTTGGCATCCCACGCGCAATGCTCTATCATGAATTTGCCAGTTTATGGACTGCTTTTTTTTTAAAGTTTGCCATTAAAAATATATCTTGGACATGTCGAATCGTTGTTACCGAAATGCACGCATATTTTTGTCCCTCGTATTGCAAAATAAGAACATCTACTAACTTGCCCTTCAAATTCACTAAGAGGATGCATTCTTCTCTTGGGTATCTTTCCCCTACCCAATTTGAGGAGTTGAATTCATAAAATCCACTTAGCTTCGCGTCTTGTTTTTGTTGACAATTCCATGCGATCTAAGGTCTGGGTTGCCTTACCATTAGTTAGCACTTATGCTTATGCGCGAACAGCATTGGCAATAGTTTTCATTATTAACAACACAAGCTTCTACCTCTTCGCTTATTAACAGGTTTATTTTGCGTTTAAGTTGAGCAATAATACGAAGGCCCCGACCATCACAGTCGAGGCTTTAGTAAATTAAAACTTATATTGTGCGTTAAAAAATGGACCAGAAAGTTTAAGTTGGACATTATCTCCATTTCCAGAGTCTTTAATTTTTAAGTCAATTGAGCGATAACCTGCGTTTATAACTACGTTTTTGTCAACATTGTATCTAATTCCTGCTTCGTAGTCATAAATATGTCCGTATTTTCCTAAAGGCAGTCCAGTTATCTCACCAAATGCATTGATATTTTTATCAATTTTAATATTGGTAGCAAGGCCAATCGTAGGGATTGCACCACGGAATGTTTTTTCTGTAGACGTTGTTGAACCAGAAATATCACCACTTACCTTAGTATTAAATTCGAAGCCTTTTACATCAAAGAGAAGTTTGGTATTTGAGACATCTGATTTAGAAAGTGTTTTAAACCATGTAGCTCTTGCATATTTAATTCCTAAGTTTGAATCAATAGGAGTACTTGCTGTATATGTATTTCCTTCGTAACTTAAATTTTGAGATAAAGTAGAATGTCCACTATAATTGAAATTACTATACGATAAACGTAAGCCATCCCCGAATTGAACTCGGTATTCCATCACATTCTTGTCGGCAATACCTAAATCGTTCTTAAAGTCGACCGAGCCACCATTATAGTCAATACTATCAGACTTTACTTTCAAATTTAAACCAGGCTTGAAATAACGAGCCTCAACAGTTATGTGACTGTCGTCCTTGATAACTTCATTTGCAGACACATTTCCACCTATTGCCAAAAATGAAGTTGATACTGCTAAACTTACAAGCAATTTCTTAGATAAATTCTTCACAGTCATCTGCACATCTCCTCTAAAAATTATATATAATTTGCCTTATTATAACACTGTAAATTTGGAGAATAAAGTAGACATTTGTCGGATAATAGGAGGACAAGAGTCCTGTTTTGATATTTTTCAGCATTTCATGTTTTTATGCTGACTCCTTTATCACCAAAATAGTGCTTATTGCTTTCTTTGGAAATTCATTAATTTTCTTGACCTCTTCCCTACTTCTATCCGATTGACTTTCGTAAAATAATAAGTCGTCCGACAACTCTTGAAATATTTACTAGTGCTACTCCCCGTGATTCAATACACTATTTAGGATATCTTTTGCCTTGGTCAATGTGCCTGTAACTTTGTATAAAGCTACCTGCTCAAGATTATTAGTTTTTATCAGTTACGGAAAAGTGACTTTAGTAGAATACAGTACAAAAAAAAACCGCCTTACTCAATTAAGAGGAAAGCAGCTTCTCACTCTATTTTATTAACAAATTGTTGATGTATTATCTTTTTCAATCTTTTCTTTAAGCTCTTTATTTATTGTACACATGCTTATTATTAACATCCCCCAAAAACAACCTACCCATACCGCTACAGGAATCCACCACCAACTGACCATTTTATCTCACCTTCTATTTGTTAATCACTAAAATTATAAAATGCTTATTTAGATACTTATTGCATATGTATTTATTTTTTCGTTATATTTCCCTAATTCCTTATGATAGAGGTATGACAACATTGTGACTGATTAGTCATTTCATATCAAAAATAAAATCATCTTATTTGATGAAAATTACGAGTATACTGCCTATACATTAAATAATGTAATAATCGAGTTACTAGCAGTGTACAACACTAGTATTCCAGCAAAAATTACAATAGGATGACTACGCCATTCTTTTTCTTTTATATTATCCATAAAGCACCTCTTTACATTTTAAAATAATCAAATATATCTATCTCTGCTATTTAGTATATAGTAGAATTATTACAAATTTATGACAGTTTGATAATATTTTAGGCAAATAATTTTGCCGCCTCGCTCAATTAAGAGCAAGGCGGCAAAATTATTCCGGCAACCGAAAAAACATGATAACAAGTAGACACATAGCAACTATACCAGTACCAACTAAGCCATATAAAACTAACATACAATTCCTCCTAAATAAATACATTTTATGTAACTGACAAAGACTATGTGATTAAAATAAAAAAACACCGCCATACTAATTAAAAGTAAGACGGTGCAAAAAGTAGCAACAGACTTTAAAATTACCGATCAGAAGTTAAGTGCCTTGAATTCTTTAGCCAACCATTCAGGGCTTTCTTTTAAAGAATTAGTTCATGTTTTTCCGGGATTTGCTCCCTCATGCATTTGCTTCTATGACTTTTAGTATTCGCCGAAGTCCATGATCCATCCTACCTATCAAGAACAAATACTCTCACCCCATGGGTGCGTCCTAGATCATATAGTTCTTCGTCTGAAGCGTCTATATAAACGTCAAACACCTTCCCCTTAACTGCCCCTCCGGTATCTTCAGCGATACGCCGAAACACTCTGCCGTCAGGCATAACAATCTCCACCTCTGAACCTAGTGGAACTACGTCCGGGTCAACGGCTACAGTCCTGCCCGAAGTAGCTGTTGTGCCTGATGCTGTTTTACCTATATCGTTGTACCAAGTCACCTGTGCGCCGTCTACGTAGCGAGCCACCCGGTGCCCACCACGGCTAGTTGGGTAGACGTCACGCTGGACCGCCAGCTCACGCCTTAAAATTGCTATGTCTTTTTGCATGTCCTCAACCTTTTGCTGATTCACTTGGGCCTCAGACGTTATTTGTGCTATTCGCGCTTCATCCGCTTGCTTTTGATCAATGATTGTTTTGTAGTTGATGCCAACGCCAAGTATTAAGGCTATTATAATCGTGCCAATAGTCAATTTTAGTCTCATCCTATCACTCCTTCAAATGATATATTAAGGCTTAGCTTATATTATATCGGTAAAGTGGAAGCGGTATCAATGGATAAATTTTCTCATTCCCGTTAGAGTCCATCAAGGTAACTATTTGCCCTTACCATCTACAACTAAAATATCATATTTTGCAATAATATGTAAAAATGTAAGTAAAAGAAAAAACAGCCTTGTTCTATTAATGAATAGGCTGTGTCTTTCTTATTGTTCTTATTGTTTATCACCGTTACCAATGATGCGGTTCTCCATATCGGGTCAAACGGCAAAATTTAAATGGAGCTATCTCCTATCTCACTCCTGCGTGAGATCTACTAAGTTTGACTCACCAAAAGATTATGTCCGAGTTTATAAATATTTTAAAACTCTTCGTGGGTCCTCGGGTCTTGATTATAAGTGCGTCCTGTTTCAGTGGTGAGTCCGGAAATGACGCTCATTTCTTCTTCTGTCAATTGAAAATCAAAAATATCTAAATTATCACGCTGATGTTTTTGTGAAGATGCTTTTGGAATCGGAATTGCTCCAGACTGTATATGCCAACGCAAAATCACTTGAGAGGTAGATTTTCGATACGCTTTGGCAATGTCAACAATTTTTTTATTTTCCAATACACTATTACCCCGCCCTAGAGGGCTCCAGGATTCTGTTACGATGCCCTGCTCCGTGTGCCAAAGACGCTGTTCTTCCTGATTAAAATAAGGGTAAAGCTCAATTTGGTTGATACTAGGCTTTACATCGGTTTCTTTTATTAATCGGTCAATATGCTCCGGTAAAAAGTTGCAAACACCAATGGACCGAATTAATCCTTGCTTTTTAGCCTCTATTAAAGCCTGCCAGGCCTCAACATACAAATTCACTCTGGGATTTGGCCAGTGAATCAAATATAGATCATAATATTCCAAACCCCCTCTATAGAGTGACTCTTGAATCGTTTGTATCGCTTCCTGGTAAGCATGATGGCGTCCCGGCAGCTTGGAGCAAATCAACAATTCTTCTCTTGGTATTGAGCTTTGACGAACAGCTTCACCTACCGCTCCCTCATTTTCATAGTTAAATGCGGTATCAAGCAATCGATAGCCTATGTCAATTGCATTTTTAATCGCATTCACTCCATCCGCACCATTTAACTGATAAGTTCCAAAGCCAATGGCAGGGACTTCAAGACCATCGTTTAGCAATACTTTTGAAATTGTTTTATCCATCATGACAGACACTCCTTTTTATGATAATTTTATTTTATTGGCACCCCTGGATGCTGTTTGTCTAGCTCGCTATTCTTTAATTCCGTGAATACATTTCCCACCACATCCAGGGATAGTTTTTGTTCCAGCAATACATTTTCTCCATTGAAATATTGCTTATAAAAAATAACCATAGCCCCCCCCCTTTAGGTAAGCTATGGTTATTTTCTATTCATATGTCACTACTTCCTGCTACTTTTTTACATTTAATCACTAAATTTCGTCGTTTGACTCGATACACCTCTCCGTATTAGGTTAAACGACGAAATTCATTTTTAGAAAACATCAATGCAAAAAGACATCCCTTGTCCCATTATTTAATGTAAATCTTTTTTCAGCAATCCCTGAATCGCTTTTACCAATTCCTGCACAGCTTCCGGCGGTGGCTGCTCTTTAGGGTACTTCTTACCACCTACAATCCAGCCATCTTTTGTCGCAAGAATTTCTTGTTTTTTCTTATCCTCTGTCATAAAAACATCCCTCCTTCACCAATATTCACACCGCCCTAAGGTGACTATTCGACCGTTACCTCTTTTGAAGAGACGGTTGAAAAGCCAGTGATCAACTTTTTATCTTCTCTTAAAAATCATTTTTCCCTGCCATTCCTTGAGAAAAAAACCATATTTTGCAACAATATGTAAAATATGAGTACGTAAAGGCACAGCATTACTCCAATGATAGATAGGCTGTGTCTTTCTTATAGTTTTTCGCCGTCACCAGTGATTACAGTTCTCCTATTATCATTACCCACGAATCTGTACCGGCCAAAAACACTCCGAATTTGTTCCAAATAAGCGAAGCGGTTATGTTCGGTCGGCGCAATGAAAGAGCCTTCACCATATTCATTCCATGCACAAATAATACCAATCTTTTGCTTGTCAGGCATAGGATGCGCATCCATAAACCATTTGGCGGCTAAGAGATGTTTCCGAAATTCCGTAGGAGTGCTTAAGCAGTTATCATGCAAAGGATCTTTGCTACCGCCCCAAGGACGCCGATCCCAACCGGATGTCAATGGCACAATCAGTGGCAGATTGCCTTTTTGGGCAAAAGTATCCCAATGTCTTTGATAAGCGTCGTCTAATTCGACATAGGTGTGAGACTGGGCGACATCCCGCGGTCCTTGGTGATAGTTATAGGCTGAAAAGGCTGAATACCCTGCTTCTTTAGCAGAAGTCAGCATCGGCCCAGCGGCTCCGGTACATGCGACAAAGTAAATTCCCTGTAAGCCGACATGTCTGGCAGACTCTTGCGCTCGGCCGATAAGTTCTTGGGCGGTTTTGCCGAACTTCCCCGCATCACTCGCAAGTGCGTTTGCCGAAAATACAAAAACCACCGGCTGGCCATTGATTTGGAGATATTCAGGCTGCATTAAGTAATTCTGCAGCCAATACTCCACCATCGCATCCCAATCACTGAGACTTTTAGGATAATGCGTGTGGTTAGCCCATA
Source organism: Pelosinus sp. IPA-1 (assembly GCF_030269905.1). Lineage (NCBI taxonomy): Bacteria > Bacillati > Bacillota > Negativicutes > Selenomonadales > Sporomusaceae > Pelosinus > Pelosinus sp. IPA-1. Next base: position 391,123 of record NZ_BSVC01000004.1, read on the forward strand.
GCAGCGAAAATTTCAGTTTAGTACGGTTTGGTGCCCTTAGATATGCCTCCAAAGCATGATTGAGCCGAACCTGATGGTCTGACGTAAAGTACCAGTCAAAAGCTACAAAAGTAATTCCAAATTGCTGCATCCAATCAATTTCTTGTTGCATTACGTTATCCGCGCCTTCATCATACCAGCCGAGTAGCGGCTTGCGGTCCGGATACTTTTTAATCATTTCCCACGGCTGCTTATTAGGAGCAACCAGCTGATTATCCTTCCATCCGGGAAAATAATAAACGCCAATCTGATAAGCCTCTGCCCCCGTCGTTACAACTAAGGCCAATAAGCAGGTTAGCAGCAACCCGATAAACCCATATCTTAAATTTTTCATAATCAAAAATTCCTTACAGAAATATTTTATTCACTCAAACCCATCTTAAATCCTACTACCCCATAAGCTATATCGGCAATTAGTATATTTGACAAGCTCACAAATAAATCCCAAATTTTATGTGCATTTACATTAATCTCAGCATAATGTGTAAAATTTTCATCCTTAACTTCTCCTAGTCCATAACCCTCAATAATATTCGCTGCGTTTCTATTTTCAGTTATCTCTTCTATGTCGTCTTTGTTAGGAATTTCATCAAATTCCGGTACTTTTGTACCTAAAGGTAATTTGTAAATGCTCATAGCTATATTTCCCACTTTGTTAAATTAATGTATCGTTAAATAGCTATACTTAGCATAATACAAAACTTCGATTGAAACCTCTACTTAAAGGTATAGCTAAGTATAGATATTTACTTAGCAACCCTATCGCTGCGTTTAAATTAGAGATATAATTATAATAAATTCAATACATATATTTCCACTTGAAAGGAGGGCTAACAATTGTCAGTCATCTCATATCATAATTTTCTTAAAAATAAAAATAACCTTGATAGTGTCTTTACTAGATCTAGTCAGATAATGATCGGCCATCTAGATAATGAATGGTACGAAAGCTTAACTGGTTATGATGCTACCTTTCTTGGCAACAATTATGCAGTACCTCTCCCTAAATTACGATCCGATCTGGAACAGGATATTGCCCCGTTAACAACTGGTAATACAGTGCTAAATTATACCCATTTTTCTATTGTAATGAGCAGATCGCGGCGCTTAGCGTATTATACGGCGGTTAATATTAATGGAGAACAACTCGTGGATCTTCAGCGTAACGCAGAAAAGTGGTACTTTGATCCTCGACTTGACCGCATATACCAATGTGGTCCTGAATTGTATGACAACAATGATTTTGACCGAGGACATCTTGTGCGTAGACTCGATCCAGTCTGGGGAGAACTTGCACAAAAAGCAAATAAAGACACTTTTCATTTCACAAATTGCTCTCCGCAGCATAAGGATTTAAATCAAAAAACGTGGCTAGACTTAGAGGAGTATATTTTGAAAAACGCTGATGCTTTTAATCTTAAGGTAAACGTGTTCACTGGACCAGTCTTCCGTACGGATGATATGGTATATCGTGAAATTAAAATTCCCGCCGAGTTTTGGAAAATAGTTGTTATGATTAAAGATGATGGTAATCTGTCCGCAACAGCCTATTTGCAAACCCAAAGAAGCCTAATCATGGACTTTGAGTTTGCATTCGGAAGTTATAAAACTTATCAAGTAGCTATCACCAATATCGAGAATTTAACAGGACTAGATTTTGGCGATTTGCGAAATCATGATCCGTTCATACTTAATCAAATATTCGTTGCAAGGCGGGCTGAAACTACAATCGCTCATGTTATTAATACTTCTTCAGATATCGTACTCTGATGCAGAAACCTCTATACCAGAGTATAAGCCCCAATTGCGACCGGTTTTCGGTAGATACCTATGGCAATCGATGGAAGGTCAGTATCGGTTGTGTAGTGCCTTACTATTATTTAGCACTATGCTTAAAAATCTTGATGTGAATTAGTGGTGGCTATTATATTAAAATCTCACAGTACATTTTGGTTTTTGATCCACCATAAATATTTTATTGATAATCCCTATGTATTCTTTGTTAGATATTTTAGCCAGTCCATAGCTATGTAGTGTATTAAAATTAATCGTCCCCATTATCAATGAAGAAAACTCGGAAATATCAAAAGATACTTCCACCTCATAGTCCTCGCTCTCTTTAATCTCAGCAATTCCTTCCTGAAATTGAATGGTTATACTAGTATTATTGCTAGCTAGGAAATCATCGCTAATCGACAATTTCATTTTACAGTTTTGTCCGCCGAAGTTATGGTTGCATAAGCTTTCAAATATCTTTTTCACATTAATCACCCGGTACATAATACCCAATCCTTGAAGATTACTTTCATGGGATAATGTGCCTAGGAAATTACTTGAACCATTGCGAGGATCGCTGAGTAGATAATGAAAATATTCATCATGAGTATCGATGATGATTTCTCTCACTTGGTCAGCTTGACTACGAAGGAAAGCCAATAAAATTTTTAGTGTATGTGCATTTTCATAAATGATTTCATCAATATACATGTCATAGATCAGAATCCGCTTATTATCATCGCTCACAAAACGATACACACAATAAGCACGTAGCTTACCATCTTGCTTATAGCCAACCACTCTGTTTTCTGGATCATCAAATATTTTTTCAAACATAGTAGCAGTCTTTTCAATCATGCCATGTGTTGCATCCGCCAAACGATTATGGCATTCCACCATGTCATTAATACCCTCTCTGCTTAGATAGAACATCTCCTGCCTATCCGTACTTTCCGCAGACAAGAAGGTAGGTTTTGTTTTATAGCGATTCATTTTTGGACCATAGCCAAACCCCATTTTTTTATAAAAGTCGGGGCGAAAGGGGTATAAGGCAACCATACCATATCCCTTATCCCGATAATGGTTTAAAAAATAGGTTATTAGTTCTTTACATACGTTTTCTTTCTTATGTAAAAAATCTACAGCTACTGTTCCTACACCGCCCACAGGGATTTTAATGGATAAAAGCTTCATAATAAAATTATGAAGCTGCATTCCACCTAACATCTGTTCATCACGATATAGGCCATAAAAGTTTTGCGACGGATTTGAAGTCTGGATGCCCGTGAACTTTTTGATGATTTTCCTTCTATTCTCTTCACAGGGATCAAATGCTTTAGGGTACGCATTAAATGCTATGCTGACAAAATCAGCTATTTCATGCTCAGTAAGTAACCTAATCATACTCATTTGTCTATCACCACTTCCCTTCAGTAGAATCAAAATACAGGACAGTATTTTTGGTTATATATTCCAGAACAAACAAAGAACTCCTGCTAATTGTTGTATAATTAGGTAGGCGACTCTTGATATATTTACCATCGCTACTCCCCGTAATTCAATAGACTCTTAATGTTGGCACTTCAAGTAAGTATTGCATCCACAAACAAAAAGAAAACTCCCTTGATGTACTAACATTTCTATTGTCTATGCCTCCAATATATGAGTTACTCATATTCCGGTCCCCAACGCAAATATATGTTCGTATTGGTTGTAGAGTCAAGATTAGTAAAAATCAAGTAGCATGTAACAAACAGATTCTACCAATAGAAATCCAAGTAGCAAAGGTCAACGCTAAAAGAACCAGCAACATTGAGTCGCTGGTTCTTTTAGCTGAGAAAGGCATGGGGAGAATCAAAAGGGAGAGGTACTTACATCTCCATGAATTGTCCTTAAGATTATCATACATTAAATATGTCAAATAATTGTAGCGTTTTTGTTATTTTTATGTTAAAAGCAATTTAGTAACTAATAAAAAAACGCCCTACCAATTAAGGTAAGACGGTGCATCTTCATAACCACTCACCTAATTAAAGGTAAACGAAGATGGAAAATTCATTCTTTCTTATGTGCGGCAGGTGTTACGTTAGAAAACATCCGCAGAATCCATAGAAAGATAATGGCTCCTATAGTACTTGGAATTATTGATCCTATCGTACCATTTGCGGGCATACCTATGAGATTAAATAAATATCCATCATCCTTTCATGAGTGATGCTTGTAAGCTCTCCATATATTTACCATTTTATACAACGAGAATGTGACTGATTAGTCATTTTTCGTTAAAAATAAAATCATCGTATTTTTGATGAAAACTTACGATTGCCACCTATAAATTAAATAATGTAATAATCGAACTACTAGCGGTGTACAGCACTAGTATTCCAGCAAAAATTACAATAGGATGACTACGCCATTCTTTTTCTTTTATATTGTCACGTTCGTAACCATCACTGGAGCGACCATCTGAACCATCACTATTGACATAGCTCATATATTATCCCCTCCTTCTTTCAGACTTATAATACAGGAAAAATATGACAATTCGATGACAACAATAAAGCTTCCACCAATTCGGTAGGCGGCTTTTATTCAGTTACATGAGCCGTTTCATTCTTTCTTATGTACCAGCTCTGCTTAACGAAACATGCGTATGGCCCAAAGAAGTATAATAGCTCCCATAGTACTTGACAGTATCGATTCTATTGTGCCATACACAAAGATATCCGTAACATTAAATAAAAATCCACCAATAAAAGAACCTATAATAGCCGCCCCTAAATCTCCCCATATACCACCGAAACTATCGTTTCGAGAAATCTTGCCAGCCTTCCGCCGAATCTTCGTATTACTTTCTTTATCTGCTGGCTCGCAATATGTATTCGCCATCATAATCATTCCTTCCGAACTAAAATATTATCGTTGAGGTAAATATATACTTTTTGATAATCATTGTAAATTTAAAAGTATATTCCGTTAAAAGGCACAATTGTGTAAATTAAAAATATTAAATATTGCTTGTAAACTGATAAAGCACTGCCTTATCATTTAAGGTAAGACAGTGCTTTTGATTTTTTCAATAACTATTTTTTATTAGTTAATCTATTTACGTATTATCCTTCGATATCTTTATTTTTACACACAGTACATAGGCTTACTACTAACATCCCCAAAAAAAAGCCTACCCATGCTGCTATAGGAATCCACCACCAATTTACCATTATATCCCACCTATCAATTCTTACTTACTAAATCGCAGTGATATTATCTGAATATTCTTGGCGGTGTCTAAATATTCTTATTAATTTTAAATAATAAAAATTCCTTTGCAGCCCTATCGGAATCAACCTAAATTTCCGAGCACATTAATTTATTATTCTCAAGCAACTAATCCAAAGGTTTTTGATCTAAGTATAAAAAAAGCACCCCGAAGGATGCTTGAGTGTTAGGCCCCAAAATTTCTAAACTTCTTTAGATACTTTTGCAGTGCTCCCTATTTAGAATGTTTTGCGCATAACATATCTTCGTATTTAATCACTAACAAACTTATTATATAAGTTCTTGGTAGCCAATGTAATAATAATAACCGAAACTACTATATTTGGTATACTTACGTACCAAGAAGTTACTAGGTTATTTACCCCTATCAAAGTTATATTTAGCAAGGTTAAATAAAAAATCATAGCTACACCTCCAACATTATAATATGCGCATTAGTTAATAATAGTCTAGTTAGTTTACAGTATTGACATATCCAATATTTACCATACGTCTTTTATCTAAAAAAGAGCACACAAGCTTAGCTTCTAATATAGGTTCTCCGTCTTATTGTAGGTCTTCTTTTTCTTCTTATTTTCTCATAAAAACCAATACTCATTGTTAGTATTCCCAAGAGGGTCGCGATTAATGTTAGTATCCTATCATAATCCACTACCCCATGAACCCACCTCCTAATGTAATTTTAGAGATATATTACAAGGGTTACACTTATATATTACCATAATATGGTATTTAAGTAAAATATTCACGTATAGCAAATACCCGCAATCCCATATAATACCAACTGAACTTTTTTTCACTTTTAAAATACAATATGCTTTAATAATAGTTATGAGTAAGTAGATAATTCTATGACCTTTTTTATGTAAAAAAAGCCCTTTATTAACCTCTTTCCATTTTTCTATGATACCCCTCTTAAATAATCTTTATCATGGCGGGATTTTTTTCTTTCTGACTCTGCTGTGCAAGATAATTGGATAGCGGCATTTACAGCCGCCTTAGCTGTGATTTTAAATTAGTTCTTCATTAATTTTCAAGCCCCCCACAAAATATAAATGCCGACACTCCTGACAATCAGGTAGTGCCGGCTTCCGTTCTTCAGTCAGCCAATTATTCTTTTTTCTCCAGCCGGATACTCTGACGTATATCGATTCGGGTGACTTCACCGTTTCGGATTATAAATCTACATTCCGTATTTGAGGGAATCTAGCTGGACTTGTACTTTTTATTTGAGCATACGATATATGCTATATGATTATTTGGTCTTTTTCATTTAAAAATATACCTGTTTTGGGGAGAAGTTTCATGAAATTACCATAGCAAATATTATATGTAGTTTCACTAGTTAGTTGCTCCAAAAGAATGTCATATTTTTTTATAGCATTTACATATCGAGATTCAAATTTTCCCACCACATCAGTACCAATTATGAATCTGTCGGGGTGTTCCTCAATAACAGACACCCAATCTTTCTTTATTTTATTTCCATATCTAATATGCTTATCATAAATGACCCAGGAAATGTCTACATTGAGATTGGAATTTTCTTTAAGCTCTCTACTGATAATTTTATATAAATTTGGAATGTTATTTGTGTTAGATATGCCAATGTGCGCCCATATAAAATTAGTCTGAGGGTTTAATTTGACCGCCTGCATAACCCGTTCTAAATAAATAGGGTTAGGATTTTTTCCACTTGTAATATTAGAATGAATTAATACTGGCATACCATATCTTCCCGCAAAATCATATATCTCCATAAATGCACTGCTGTCTGGTCTTGGAATGTCACCTGCAGTCATGTAGCTAATGGAATCATGATACGCAAATAATTCACCTATGCCTTTCCAAATTCCTGGATAGGTCTGAATTAATCTTTTAACATGATCAAGTGAGTTTTTATCCAATCCATTGATACCACAAATAAAAGGATGTAACCTCTTCTGATGATCTGGATGGGCATTCAGATAAGCTGAAGCTATTATATAGTCCGTTTTTCCATCAAAGTACATTCTTGTTTCCGCGTCCATAGACGAACTTGGTTGCTTCGACTCATATTCTCCCCAAATCTTGGTTACTGGCAATCCAAACATTGCACAATCAGTTACACCAGCACTATCCATACAATTTATAAGTTTATCTACACCTTCAGTATTCTGGGTGAAATCAACATAATGAAGATGTGCATCAGCTATTGGATATTTTAAAGTATTGCTTCCATAAGATCTACCAATACTATCCATAAATCAATAATCCTTCCTATCTGTGTTTAATATAAAATACATATTCGAATACCCAATATTTGTACCTCTCATTCCTCGTGCAAATATTGGGACGATTATTGCGAAAGTAGACTTTCAGTGATTCTGCTGTAGTAACATTTGTTGTGATTGTTCTATTGAGTTGTTCTATATCATCATATACAACAAGCTATAATATTCCATAAAGAACAAAGAACTCCTGCTAGATTTTACTTCAGCAAGTAGTCGGCGGGCAGATCGTTATATTTCTTGTATGGCTGTACGGCAGGCCAACTGCTGTTGTGTGGTCAAAAGGGATGTATAACGCTCGAGCTGTCTTTGTCTCTTTACTCATACATTTTCCCATGTATAAAATAAGAACAATCTTTTCGGATGCATTAGTTCCACTCTCAACATCTCCGATTCCTCGTTTAGAATCCTCCGCCCACGCAATTGCAGCTTCTAAAAACCCTTCTATCGTATCATTTTGCCAACCATTAGCTCCGGCCCCATATGGTGATGATAGACTAATTTTTTCCTTTTCTACCTCATCTATTCGGCCGTCCATTAATGCTTTAAGAAAAATTAGAAAAGTTTTTTCATCATGCACTTGGTCGACTAATAAATGCAAAGGTATGCTTCGGACATAAATCAAGGACCGTCCTTGAATAGCTCACTGAATAGCTCAAAAAGCAACTTAATAAAGTGTATTACATTGAAATAAAGTGTATTAATAAAAATATTACGAGTTAGTAAAGTTCTATAATATTGCGCTAAACGAGGATGAGATTATATATATTTTTCATATTCTTATGAGTCTATGGCGACTATATGATACGTATAAGGTGGAAATCTATAATAATTAGATGATGTGTATAGTAGATAGACGATAAGTGTATTTTTTTATTTTCAACAGATCCAAAGATAATCTTAGCGTATCTTTTATATTCTGCACCAGCTGTCAGAAATTCCACTACCGAAAAATATAGAAAAACCACGCATCTGCCATTTAACTACAAATACTAAAATGATGAAAGCGCCGACACTACAATATCAATGATGGCGCTTTTTCCTAGTGACCCAGTTAGTACTGCCTGTTTTTACGGCGTATATTATATTTGGCACAAAAGTTGCATTATTATGGAAATATAGTAATAGAAGAAGGAGCAAAATTTCCATATGCCCTCTTTCAGAGATTTATGTCAAAGAATAAGAGTATGGAGGTATTACATCATGTCACAATATCAATCTGAAGAACATTATACAATCAGAAAATCGTCTTTCCTTGCCGATAATAAACGGCATCAATGGCTATTGTCAGCCTACTTAATAATAATAATAGTGACCCATGGCATTAATATTTTTGCATCTTTCACATCCAGCGTATTAAGTGGTTTTGTTTTACTATTAACGATACTTATGTTGGTCGTTTTGTATCAGCAAAGAACTACAAAAGAAAACACAATACCAACAATTGTTGAAAATAAAGTATTCTCGGATGCGGGGCAAGAAATCAAGGCATCACTTATAGAATACTCTCTTCAATTAGATGCTATAAGCGAAAAACTTTTGTTAAGTATGGACTGCTCATTACAGACAAATCGACAAGTAGTTACCAATGCTAACCAAATATCAAATGACACAGATTCGCAAATCCTTGTAGTTGCTCAGGCCATGACAATTGCAGAAAAAATGGCAGAAATCATTGATAACATATTTGTTGCTATGGCAGAAGCTTCAGAAAAATTCGAAGTAACAATGTCAAGTGCTTCAGCTGGGAATCAAGCAGTACTATCGGCTACCCAACAAATGATGGTAATCAATAATGCAGTGAAACAATCAGCTAAAACGGTACAAGAATTAGGGAATAATTCAGAACAAATTGGTGAGATTGTGGAAGTCATTACTGCGATTTCTAGGCAGACGAATCTATTGGCATTGAATGCAGCCATAGAAGCAGCCCGCGCAGGTGAACACGGACGAGGCTTTGCAGTGGTTGCGGAAGAGGTACGTAAGTTGGCTGAACAATCACAGTCTGCTGCTCAGAAGATAACCTTGATTGTGAGTAAAATTCAATCTAAAACTGGGGAGACTATTCAATTGATGCTCCAAGGTGCCGCAGAAGTAGAACGAGGCAATGAAGTCATTATACGTTCAGGTGACTTCTTTAAACATATATCCTCTTTAGTAGAACAACTTAGAGGGCAAATACATCAAGTAGCTGCAAATACTTCTGAACTTGCTTCAACTGGTTATGAAATATTAGATTCTGTAAGTACCGTAAAAAATAAAATGGTTAAAAGTAGCGGCTCTACCAAAGGATTAATCGAAATCACAAGAGAACAATCACACAGTGCAGCCCAAAATATTGCAATAGCTGAAACCATTGTTCAAATTGCTAGCAAATTGAACACCACCGTAAATGTATAAATAGTTGTATCCTATCGCTCTGGTCGGCGACTAACCTTTTCCTCTCCCGGCCCTACTCATCAGGCAGAAATCCTTAAATTGCACTTTCTACCCCACAATCTGATAACGCGTATGTGGCCAACTCTAATACAGGTAAGTTTAATTATGCTGGCTGTCGATATGTGAATATGATTTCCCAAAATCACAAGGTATTTTATGATAGTAGGGACGAGGCCATTAATGCGGGGGTTGTGCCTTGTAAGGTTTGTAGGCCGTAAAGTTGATAATTGCTTTTAATAGAAAAGACACAGCACTGTTCCATTAATGGATAGGCTGTGTCTTTATTTTATATTTAAAAAGCTTATTTAGGAACACGTTCAGGATAAATATAGCCTTTAAAGTTAAAACCATCTCCTGGATTTGCTAACCAACTATAGGAAATTTTTTGTTCACTAGGCTCACCGTCTTTGTCAATATAAGTTCCTTTAAAACCCCAAGTGTATACTTCTCTTACAATCCAAGCTCTTGCAAAATGTGAACTGTCATTGACGGTTATTGCAAGAGCACCTACTTTAGCATAGCTAGGTAGTGATCTAACAACCCAACCTTTATCTATCGCATCTGGTACCCAATCTGTAATACTCGGCCCACAGTTTTGCTTTGAATTACCATGAAGCCAATCCATTCCATGGCCAGGAGCCGTTTTGTCAAATTCTTGAATAAAATAGGTTACCCACCAGTCAATAGGCCATCCTTTATAGGTTTGTTCTGACGTTGCTCTGAAATTGCTATTCAAATATTTTGCAGAGCAAGTAGCTGGTAAGAAAGCCATATTGCTTAAAAAAGCAATCGTTAAAAGTGCGCCTAGTTTGATAACTAATGATTTTTTCATATTTGTACATCCTTTCTAATTGTTTAATGCATGAAGTGTAACATTACACACAAATGTGAAGAAGGTTTAATTATCTTATCATAATATAAAACTTCAATAGATACATCCATCTAAATATATAGATAGATGATATATATATTTAAATTTAGTTAGCAATCGGCTCAGTTGTGGCAATCAGGCAAAGGCCAGTGTCAGTTGTATATGCTGTGGTTGTCGTAGGCATGTAATGAACGGTTTTGGTTATAGAGTAGATCATTACGGGCTCTTTTAAATCCTAAAATTTCTAAAGACAAAGTTTGTGCAGGCTCTCTCTCTTGCTCCCAGCTCTACTAATAGATCTTCGCCATAGAGTTTCACACATAATCCCTACAGAAATCCCGGTGATGTAGCACAAAATACTACTCCATGAATATGGCTTAAACTTCTTGGGACTGGTTTTTCAGGGGTAATAATGTATGTAATGGGAAAACATCCTACAGAGGCAAATACATGGGAAAATGCTTGGCAAAGAATTTAGCTGCAGATTGGTTAGATGAAAAGGTTTGGAATGACTGTGTTAATTTCATCAATAATCCTGGACAGCTATTAATAGATCTGTCTTTTCTGCAACTATCAAGATTCTTCAGGGTAGATCATATCCGCAGGGGCTACATTGAAACGTATTGCCCATGGATAATATATGAGAGAAGTTGCAATTAATCCAACAATCCAGGAAATGTCAGTACCTCCTAGCATCTTAGTAATGGGGCCTGTGTACATGGCTTGAGCTAGAAAGGGGATTTGTATCAGTACACCGATAAAATAGGTGATAATGGCAGGTACGTTCCATTTGCCGTAACGTCCATTAGGATCATATAAGGCCGGAACATCAATTTTTTCTTTTGAGAGCCAATAAAAATCAACGAGATTAATAACACTCCACGGTGTGAAAACCATGAGCAGTACCAAGACGAAATTCTTGAAAAGATTGAGAAAGTCTTTGCTGGCTAAGATGGCAATAAAAACCGATGCTATAATCATTCCCATAATGAACAAAGTTCGTTGAGTTGTCGTAGCACTTTTTTTACCATTAAGAGCAGTAGTAATTGTCAGCATGGACATGAAAGAACCATAGGCATTAAGCGTATTGACGGTTAATTTGCCGATGACTATGACCATGTAGATTAAGGTGGAAACAATTCCGATTCCACCTAGTTCCCCTAAATAACCCACCTGATTTTTCAGGAAATTACCGCCGTACCCCGCAAGGCTGGCGGCGCTAATGATGACGCCAAGAGTCATCGCCCATTGGGTGCCAATGACGCTTCCCATAAAGGTATTCCAGAATGTGGCCGACTGAGAAGTGCTGCGTGGCAGATAACGGCTGTAGTCTGCAACGTAAGGACCGAAGGTGAGTTGCCATCCTGCTGAGAGGGAAATGGCCAACAGGAAGGTAGTCAATTCGAAAGGTTTAACCCCAAATAAAGAAGCTACAGGAAATTTGCTGAATGCCATGACCGTAAGATAAGTGAAGCCGAGGATACCTGTAATGGTAGCGATCCTACCCAGAGCATGGATATATTTGTACCCAAGAATCGACAGCAGCGCTGTGAGGCTTCCGAAGATTATTATACCTACAGCTGGAGTTTCGATGCCAAGGATACCATTTACAGCCTGCCCGGAAAGTACTGTGCCGGTTGAAGCAAAACCTAGGTACATAATTACAACTAAAACAAGGGGTATAATAGCACCGATAACGCCAAACTGAGCGCGACTAGAGATCATCTGTGGTAAACCCAAGCGCGGTCCTTGCGCAGAATGAAGGGCCATTACAGCACCTCCTATGATATTACCGATGAGTAGTCCAATGAAAGCCCAAAGAGCGTCAGCTCCAAAGACTACAGCCAAGGCGCCGTCCACCACAGAAGTAATCTGCATATTTGCGCCGAACCAGAGTGTGAACTGACTAAATGGAGTGCCATGTCTTTCATGATCAGGAATCATGTCAATAGAACGTATTTCAATCAAACAATCTTTTGCTTGGTCCACCATTTCCACTCCTTTTTTATAAACTATCAATCATTAAATACAATATGTAAAAAATATGATTACGATAACAAAAAAACACAGCTCTGCTCCATTAATGGATAAGCTGTGTCTTTCTTAGTTTTTCACCGGCTGTGTGTATCAGGTCAAATGGTGAATTTCTTTACGATAAATAACTCAATTGAACGAGCAAGTCATTGACCCACTGCAGTCTATCCTTACTATACCTACTTCTTGTTGCGAAACTGAACTGGCGTCAGTCCATATTTTTTCTTAAATAATCGATTGAAATGTTCCACGTTCTGATAACCTACGCGATCAGCAATCTTTTCAACTGTCATACTTCCATTATTCAAAAAAGTACAAGCCTTTTTCATCCGGATATTTCTAACGATTTCACCAAATGTTCCCCCAGATTTTTCTTTGATATATTTCGATAGATAGGGAACCGACAGATGCATTTGTTTTGAAAGTTCCTCTAACGTAACAGTCAAGTAATTCGTTTGGATGTAATTTATGATTTCATTAATTCTTTCATCCCTGCATTTATCTTCCGCCTGTATTTCGTCTAATTGATTGACAGCTACTACAAGGGCATTAATCGAAGATGTAATAATGTCATCATCAACTCCAACACCCCAGAATAATTTGTTGTTGCAGCTAACTCCAACATAGGAAACCGCCTTAGAGGACGAACCTTTTGAAAGTGCATGTTCTTCATAAATGGCTAATTCATAATGGATGTCAAAATATTGTTTAATCGCATTGCTGACAGCATCCAAGCGCCCATTTCCATTTCCGATAATCGTTCTAACCTTTCCGTTATGATTTATGATAACTTGTGCTATAATGCCCTCTATTTGTTTAAAGCGAAATTCTTCTATGTGGAAATACGGAGTATTATTCACATATTTATCTTCAAATATGTGATATACCCACTGCGGTGATAATTCTTTATGTTCCCTATCAGAGACACCTTTAACTGTGTAACCCACGTCTTCTTTCATTTTAGCAGGAATGGACAGTCCATAATTTCCTTCCAGTATGTAACTAATACCACCTTTCCCTGACTGACTATTAATTCTGATGACATCTGAATCATATTCCCTCCCAACATCCTTAGGGTCAATAGGAAGGTACGGAACTGACCATATATCAGTTTTCTTTTCTGTTTTGTAATTCATCCCCTTAGCAATTGCATCTTGATGGGATCCAGAGAAAGCGGTAAATACTAGTTCGCCTGCATATGGTTGGCGAACATGCACTTGCATTCGAGTTAAATTTTCATATTTCTGGCATATTTCTGGCATATTGCTAAAGTCAAGTTTAGGATCAACACCATGTGAAAATAGGTTCATTGCCAATGTAATAATATCAACATTTCCTGTTCTCTCTCCGTTTCCAAATAAGGTCCCTTCAATTCGATCAGCGCCCGCAAGCATTCCCAGTTCGGCATCACAAACACCGCAGCCCCTATCATTGTGGGGATGCAAACACAAAATAACGGAATTCCTGTATTTCAAATTCTTACTCATAAACTCCACTTGACTTGCAAATACGTGGGGCATTGCATTTTCTACCGTTGTTGGCAGATTCACAATTGCTTTTTTATCAGGAGTGGGTTTCCATACATCCAGCACCGCATTACATATTTCTAGTGCATAATCCACTTCCGTTCCAGGAAAACTCTCTGGGCTGTACTGAAATGAAAAATTACCGGTTGTCTCTTCTGCTAATTTCTTTAATAATTCTGCTCCACTAACAGCAATCTGCTTGATTTCTTGCTTACTCTTTCTAAACACCTGCTCCCTCTGTGCAACAGATGTTGAATTATATAAATGAATTACAGCGTGGGGTGCGCCCTTAACAGCTTCAAATGTTTTTTTTATGATATGTTCCCGAGCTTGTGTTAGTACTTGAATGGTTACATCTTCAGGTATCATGTTTCTCTCTATTAATGCCCTTAAGAAATTATATTCTGTGTCTGATGCCGCTGGAAAACCCACCTCAATTTCCTTGAACCCAATATCCACTAGCATCTGAAAAAAAACTATTTTTTCCTCCAAGCTCATTGGTTCGATAAGTGCTTGATTTCCGTCTCTTAAATCAACGCTGCACCAGATTGGGGGTTTATCGATATGATCTTTCCTAACCCAGTCATAAGATACTTGGGGTGGCATAAAATATGCCCTTTCGTATTTTTCAAAATTCTTCATAATATCCTCCCTTCTTTCACCGCATGTAGCATAAAAAAATCTTCCGTCCTATAATCCATAACAACGAATTATAGAGACGAAAGACAAAGCTCCCGCGGTACCACTCTATTTCATGATCAACATACGCTCATGGCACTACTAATGCCTATCCCGATAACGGAGGACTTCCGTCATGACCTACTATATTTCAGCCAGAAGCTCCAAGGCGAGTTCACCACATTTCTTATACTGTTTCGCATCATCCAACAGCTTTCTGAAATCAATTTGTGGATACTATTCCTTTTCATTGCCTTTCATATGGAATAAACTATTAAATTATCTAATGATGTAATCCACTTCTAATCCCTAATTGGATAGTACCATATATCTTCCACATTGCGTAGTGATAAATTTAATCAGTTTTCTTGATCTTATTTAATTATTTTGTATTAATCATAAAATAAAGCGAAAAAAGGGCACGTTTTTTCTTAATTTTTCGCCGTATTGCAGTATAAGATAGGTGTATGCCCTGTTTTTTGGTTAATCTTACATCGTTTTTTAGGAAGATAATAAGTACAAACTATTCTTGAGGAGGTGATCATATTTATGTATCACACTAAAAGAGCGATGCGTAAGATGATGAATATGGACATGATGCCTGACATGGACATGCCAACCACCGCCAAAGTTGTTGTAGCAAGTGCTATGGTTTGGTTTGGTGCTAAAATGTTAATGAAAGAATTTATGGACTGAATCCTACTCAAAAACCCCAGCCCTTTGCTGGGGTTTCTTATTTCGAGACCAGAGTGCGCCAAGACAATCATTGCGGCATCTTTAGCAATTCTTTGGTTAGCTTCCTTATCGTACTCTGATGAGCAAAGGTCGTAGCGCCCTATATTGACTGTATCGTATCATTACAGACTGTTTTAGAGCTAACAGATTAAGCTGTTAGCTTTTTATATTTATGTTGAAAAGCTAAAAAAACAAGGTCAGTGAATTTTTTTACGTCCGCTGACCCCGTTGTTTCATAAAAAATTCCATAGTTAAATCTATTATATCTTTTACATTCAAATTACCTTTATAGGTAGACATAATAAAAAGCACCCCGAAGGATGCTTAATAATAGTATTTTAGTCAAAAGTACATATCAATCAACAGTCACAAGAGTCACAAGAGTCGCAGGAGTCGCAGGAGTCGCAGGAGTCGCAAGAGTCATGGTGCCAATCATGATGACACTTGGGGCACTTATGACAATCTTTGTGACATTTATGATGACATTTAGGGCACTCACACTCACACTCACACTCATGCCAATCATGATGACACTTATGACACTTTTTACAATCACAATCAAAATCGTTCATTTCTTCACCTCTTTTACAAGTTATTCTATATATAATATGTAATTTAAGTGAAAAAGGCTCCAACTATAGTGATATCTTTACTTTTATTTTTCCTGAAGATTGAACTATATAATCGATTCGTAATCTAGCGATGAAAGGTATTTCCCCTAATAAAATTACTTCAATAACTATAATGTATTTTGAGAATGACCATCAAAAAAGTCTTGATGAATTAATTCGCAAAAAGATTAAAGCCCAGCCAGTAAGTGGCAAAGCTAAAGAATATACTATTCAAATGACCTTCTGCCAGCACTCATTGCTGGATTTCCCTTATCCCACCCTCCCCAATATGACCTCTCTCCTACCATCTTCATATGATGATTATCCTAGTGTTCTGTGTGGTGGCCGCTATGAATACAATGGGTACAGGGGGAGATTATATTGGTTATTGAATTCATCCAAAACTCAATCCTACTCATGGTTACTCCGGTCGCAACTGTCGTGATTATATGGTTAATCTGCAAGATATTTAAAGGTCATTAAGCTCTCCTTAGGAGGGCTATTTTTTTATCTTTAATAAATATATCTATTCCCACCGGTTAATTACAATCTTCATTCCCGCCCAAACACATTTTCTCATATCATATCGTAATTCAGCTCTCGAATCCCCTCACAGAACTCAGCTACTTGCCGAATTGCATTACCTGGACAATACTACTCAAAAATTGATTGCAGAATGTCACTTATCGACTCCAAGTATAATTATTGCCATAAGCGGCAATAATAGTGCTGTGTACACATTGTATCTCCCTACAGGTGACTGCAAAAGCAGAGCCTGTATACTCCTTCATGAAACAAGACCACTAACGGTGCTGGTCTTGTTTTTTTATGTCTAGCCAATCAACTTTGTAGGAATCTTGATCCTTTTAGAATCAATGTTATTTCACAATTCGCATCTCATATTTCTATCTCTACCTCCGTCTCATACAGCACCAACGTACCTTCTTGCACTGGTACCGAAACTGGAAAAACTAGCATCTCACCACGCTGATTTTTAATTACACGAAATGGTTTTTGATATTGCAAAGCCATCTTGATAGCCTTCTCCTTCTGGCTACGTAACTCTGGGCTAACTGCAGCGTTTTTTTCCTTGCGCCGCTGACAATGAGAGCAGACATTCTCCACGTCACTCGTTAACCGACCACAATATACACATGGCCACATAACCATCCCTCCCTAAATTAGAATCTCCTCTTCAGAAATACCTCAGTACCAAAGGAGCTCATTTCATATCCGCTTACGCTAGGGTGATCTGCTTATTATCCAAGAACTCAACGTTCTAAACTACTACGTCAGCGCTCCTACTTTTCTGCCCATCTTTCTCGTAATCACGAATTTGAGGCATCCTTATACCAAGATACGACGTCTCTTAGTAAGATTATTACCACATGTTTTTTCCAATTTTATCCATAAAATAACAGACACAAAATCAGTGCGCTTATTCTCACCAAAGCCAGTATTTAGCTACATTGAATGTGGTTACGGTTTTACCTGTCTGCGCATATCTTCTTCCTCCCATACCCAACTTCTTGTAGATTTGTTGTGAATTTAATTATTGCATTCGTAAACAATATTGTTGGTAGTGGCATTGGTGATCAGAAACAGACAAATGATTCTTTGGAACAAACAAGGCTAAAGAGCAAGAGCAGCCCAAGCTGCTCTTTTTTCTGAGTTATAATATTTCCACCAGAAATTTAATAGGAATTATTTTATTGCTCCAGCATAAGATGTTCTATCTTGATTTTTTTGGAGGTAAATAATTCATGGATTTTGTCATTTTGGATAAGGTACTAGCAGCCTTATCCTTTATTACCCCGTTTATACTCTATGGTGGAATGGTCTGCGTTTTATCCACAAATAAAAACTTTGGATTAAACGACCATCAGTTCCATAATCGCATCCGCAGGTTAAAAGAACTTTTACACAACTTACTTGTAAATGGATTATTCGAAATGCTGTAATCCTTTTAAAATTAGTTGTATTGTATTCACTTGCCTATGCCAATTTGATTGGGAGTTATTAATTGTAATGTCAGCCAAATGTTGCATTACGTTTATTTCTTCGTGATAAGTCAGAAGTCTCATATCATCATTTTCACCTCTTGAAGAAAGCCGAGTAATGCATTCTTCTAAGGTTGCAAAAACACCTAAAAACAAAGTATTAGTCGAATATGTACTTTTTAATTTCAGAGCGCCATTACAATCAACAACGATTGAACCAATTTCCCCAAATTCTATCAGCCTACGAATTGACTCTAATGACGTTGCATATAGATTTCCTTTATACTCTGTGTATTCTAATAATTTTCCATCACGATGCATCTGCATTATTTCCTCTCTAGTGGCAAAGTGATACTCAACTCCACTGTTCTCTCCCCTTCGTGGTAATCGTGAAGTCCAAGTGATGATTGGATTTAATCCTAAAGACCGTTGCAGTGTAGTTTTCCCAACTCCACTAGGGCCAATAAAAGCAACAATATTAATCATAATAACCTCTGTTTTTATTAATTACATTAAGGTCTTACTCGTATTTAGTTTAATCCTCTGAATAAACTCTTGCCATGGGAAAAATACTCCTGGGCATGTCGTTCCCTGGGTCACTTCTCTATGGGGCATGATATTTTCTAATGGGATATGGTATTTTCGCATTAGTTCGAGAGTCAATTTCACTAGCGCATCCATCTGTACAACAGTAGGGGACTTACTTTCAAAATTACCGACTAATACGATACCGATGCTATGTGGATTAGCTCCCAGAGCATGAGCTCCTATTAAATTTTCCGGACGGCCATTCTCGACAGTACCATCAGGCAGAATCACTTTATGATAGGCAATACCTGCCCAACCTTTTTTTAGATGTAACTCGTGGATATCAGATACTGACATATCTTCTATAGCAGTATGGTGAATTACTATCATATCTGTTTTCTTCCGCGGCAACAAATTTTCAGAAAAGAAAAGCTCCGGTTGAAAATAATTATCCGTTTTTAGCCAATTATCATCTCGGCTTGATTGTTGTTCGTTAAGATTTGATGTTATTCGATTGAACCGACTCTTCTTAAGATAATTTTTGGCATCACCAGGAGCAATCTCTGTAATTTCAAAACCGTGGATTTTTGAATGCATATTTATTTTGGTATTGTCTTTTGAGTTGTCTATGAAAAAACGAATTAAGTTATATTTGCTATCCGATTTTCGAACAATCATCCTTACTTCTGGAAAGGTACTATTCACGAATGCAGTGCTATCCGCTGCAATCATGTTGGTGTACAGTTCGCCAAAATAGTTTTGAAAGTCCCTAACCTTAATGTTACCATCCATTATTTGAGTTTCTTTTACAACTCGATTTTGTGCATTATATTCAAACCAAACCGTTGCATTCATCTCTCCCACTGTGGTCATGTAACCATAAGCCTTAGCACTACTATTTAACGTTGATTTCCATTCACTTTGTGTCCAGATCCGATTAACCCCATCTTGGACTAAAGAATAATCACCGTACCTTTGCTCGATTTGGCTTTTGCTACTTCCAATTTCAGCAGAAACACTGGATGCTAGAGTAAGGGTCAATACACAAGCTAGAAAAAATATCAAGCAGGACTGCTTGAATAATCGTATTTGTTTAATTATCACAATGTCATCTCCTTAAAAAATTTACATACTGCAATTTGATTTTTAACAGATGTCATATTGCTATGATTAAGCTACTTCTTTTTCTTATTAGTCTTAAATACTCTCTTTCCCTGCAATTATACAAGCAAAATACATTTTTTATCTGACTACTAACAACTTATAAATTCAGATATACAAAAGCAACCAATACGACTCACATTTTCTCCATGAGTGGTATTGGTTGCTTTTTAAAACTGTCAATCCTATTGACTGGCAACAGCTAATTTCAATGGTTCACCATTAATTAATACATCTGTATACTCTCTTACTTCATTAAACACAATTTCTACCGCTAGGGTTTCACTCATAATGTAGTCCTTGTATTGAGTCGCAACATCTTGAAGAAGAACATTTCCTGTCATATAGATTTTAATCTTATCCATTACTTCAAAAGAACTATCTTTTCTCATATTTTGGATTTTGCTAATGATTTCTCTAGCATATCCTTCAACTTTTAGACTTTCAGAGATATGGGTATCAAGAACAACACCAACATCACCTTCTCCAGCAAAGGCGAAACCTTCGAGTCCATTCATTGTTACCAACAAATTGGTAGAGTTAAATTCTATGAGAGTACCATCCATTTCTACTGTAATGGCCTCGTTATTTGAAATTTTCAATGCTAACGCCATTTGATCCATCTCCGAAATAGCTTTTCTGATGGCTGGTATAAACTTACCATGAGTTTTCCCTAATACTGGGGAATTTGGTTTTACGATATAACTTACATAATCAGACATATTAGCGTTCACTTCTACGGATTTTATATTTAGTTCTTCTTTAATAATATCAATATAATAATCAGGTAGTGTCTTAGTACTTAGCAACATTTTGGAAAGAGGCTGCCTATTTTTAATATTGGCCACATTTCTCGCACTTCTTCCTAGACCACAAATCTTGTAAGTTAGCTCCATTTCTTTTTCCAGTTGCCTATCGACAAGCTTTTCATCATATTCAGGCCACCTGCACAGATGCACACTCTCCGGTGCTTTTACATCAAGACCTACTACAAGGTTTTGATAAATCTCTTCTGTTATAAAAGGAACGAAAGGAGCAGCCACGATTACTAGATTTTTCAGCACATTGTGTAAGGTAAGATACGCATCGATCTTATCATCTGTCATCTCCATAACCCAATATCTGGTTCTATTTCTCCTCACATACCAGTTTGACAACTCATCAGTAAATTCTCCGATAAGCTCTGCTGCTCCAGTTATATCATAAGCATCCAGATCTTCCCCAACCTTATGAATCATGGTATTAAGCTTAGAGATAATCCACTTATCCATGACATGGCTGCTTTGTCTCCCATGATACGTAGTCGGATCAAACTGATCGATCTGTGCATACAACACGTAGAAAGAATATACATTCCATAAAGTATTTAAAAATTTACGTTGGGCTTCAATCACCGCATCTTCATAAAACCTGGATGGCAGCCAAGGAGCACTAGCAGTATAAAAATACCATCTTAAGGCATCAGCTCCTTGATTCTCCAGAACCGTAAATGGATTTAAGACATTCCCTTTATGCTTTGACATTTTAATACCGTTTTTATCGAGCACATGCCCAAGAACGATACAATTTTCAAAAGGACTCTTATCAAATATGGCAGTAGATATAGCGAGAAGAGTGTAAAACCATCCTCTTGTCTGATCAACCGCTTCCGATATAAACTGGGCAGGAAAGTTCTTCTCAAACAACTCCTTATTCTCAAAAGGATAATGATATTGAGCAAAGGGCATGGAGCCGGAATCATACCAGCAATCAATTACCTCGCTAACTCTTTGCATTTTTTTTACACACTTAGGACATTGTAGTGATACCTTATCAATGTAGGGCTTATGAAGTTCAATATCTCCCGGCATTTGGATTGCCTTTTCCTTTAATTCGGCAAGGCTTCCGATACATTCCCTATGCCCGCATTCGCATTCCCAGATTGGTAAAGGGGTGCCCCAATAACGTTCCCGACTTAGTCCCCAATCAATCACATTATCCAGAAAATTACCAAATCGACCTTTCTTAATATTATCAGGATACCAATTGATTTTATCATTATTTTCTAAGAGATTTTCTCGTAGGGAGGACATTTTTACGAACCAAGAATCCCTCGGATAATATAAAAGAGGTGTGTCACAGCGCCAGCAGAATGGGTACGAATGAAGATATTTCTCTGTTTTATAAAGGATATTTTTTCCCTTCATAACTTCAATAATTTTTTCATCTGCTTTTTTAACAAACATCCCCTGCCAGGGGGTGACCTCTTTCACAAAATTCCCCTGCACATCAACCAAATTTATCAACGGCAGATCATATTTCTGCCCTACACGATTATCATCTTCTCCATAAGCAGGTGCTATGTGAACTACACCTGAACCATCACTGAGAGTTACAAAATCACCATGAACAATATAATAGGCTTTTTTCTCAGGAGTGACAAAAGAGAACATTGGTTCGTACTCCTGTTCAAGAAGCTCTTCTCCCTTAAATACTCTTACTACCTCATACTCACCATCAATCCTGCTAAGCAGATCTTGGGCAATGATCAAATGCTCTTCCTGATTGATGATTTCCACATAATCATATTTTCGATTTACTGCAAGAGCTACATTACTTGGCAAGGTCCATGGTGTTGTCGTCCATACCAGAATGTAGGTATCTTTACCCTTTAGTTTAAATTTAACATAAGCAGAGCTATCCTTCACATCTTTATAACCTTGGGCAACCTCATGAGATGATAGAGCGGTCCCGCAACGCGGACAGTAAGGAACAATTTTATGACCTTTATATAACAAGTCCTTATCCCAGAGCTGTTTCAACGACCACCATACCGATTCAATATATTCATTTTGATAGGTAACATAAGGATTATCCATATCAATCCAGTAAGCTACCCGTTCGGACATATCCTTCCACTGGGTTGCATAGGTAAACACGCTATCTTTGCACTTTTTTATAAAGTTTTCAACACCATATTTTTCAATTTGCGGTTTTCCAGATATACCAAGAGCTTTCTCTACCTCAAGTTCAACAGGCAGACCGTGCGTATCCCAACCCGCTTTGCGTAAAACATGATATCCTTTCATAACTTTATAACGAGGGATAAGATCTTTAATCACTCGAGTAACGACATGACCAATATGAGGTGCACCATTGGCTGTAGGAGGGCCGTCGTAAAAGGTAAAATATTCACTACCTTCATTCATTTGAAAATTTCTTTTTATAATATCTTTCTCTTTCCATTTTTCAAGAATGGATTTTTCCATTACTACGAAATTATTTTTGGAATCAACTTTTTTATACATGTTAAAAACTCCTTTTTCTCGATAGCCTTCACCATTCTATCCCTTCACTAAAAACAAAAAAACTTCATCCTGTCCAGGACGAAGTTTTACATTCGTTATACCACCTTTAACACATCATTCAGGTACTAACATACCTTATCCTTTAACGCAGAAATACGAATTGACCTACTCTAATTTCAGCCATCAGCTCTCAGGTGATTTTCTTCAGATTATCATCATAGGTTCTCAGCAATCCCTACTCTCTGTGTATGTAAAATCATGAATACTCTTCCCGATCATCGCTTTTTAAATACTTCTATTAATTTACCAACAGTATACGCCCTGCTTTTTATATTGTCAATGGATGAACAAAAGATATTGCTTCATATCCTTCTTCTCTTGCTCTGAATATAACTCAAAAGTCCTGCACTTATCCTAAGTAGTGCAGGACTTTATGCTATTTTATTCTAGAACAGTAATAGTATCCCCATTTTTAAGCTGATCGATAAGAGTTGTTATTACCAGGCTATCTTGTGGTATAGCTGATGTAACTTCCAACAAATCTCCAATTACTTCACCGACTGTAACCTGTTGACGAATTGCCTTTCCTTCAATGTCGAAGAAAATAAAATATTGTCCTTCTGCGTCACGTAGCACGGCTTGGGCCGGAATCGCTATCGTACCGACCTCTTGTCCGGTAGCAATGCGCACGGTAATAGACATTCCCAGTGGTAACATATCCCCTGGCGGCTGGCTTAGTTTTATATGCGCCATAAAAGACGCAATTTGTTTATCTTTAACTTCGGGATAAATGCCGGAAACCTGCCCCGCCAGTTGCTGTCCCGCTACCTCGATAACTGCTTTTGAGCCGAGCTGGATAAAATATAACTCACTTTGTTCCAGCGGCACGACAATCTCTACATCTTGCCCACTGCCAAGCGACATAAGTTCTTGCCCTTCCGTAACCGTACTGCCGGCAGCTACCACGCTTCCAGTAATCGTTCCATCAATTGGTGACTGAATCGTAACCGGGCCGTTCACGACAGTAGTAACCGGTCTTTCAGGTATTGTCATACCTTCTTGCGAACCCTGCATGCCTGCCTGAGCCGCCTGTAGACGCCCTTCCGCAGTTTCCAACTGTTTACGGGCAATAGCACCTTGTTCATAGAGTTTTTTATACCGATTGTATTCATTTAATGCCTTTTCATATATATCCTTCGAAGCCGAAGAGACTTCTACTGGCGTAGAGTTAGACGCGACCATAACCTTACTATCCCCGCCAGTGATGTCTAGTTTAATTAGCGGCTGACCAGCCTTCACTACCTGACCTGCTGTAACGTAGACATCATTAACACGGCCTGCCCCTTCAGTGTAAACAGGAACCATCGTCGCATGCACTACCAATCCGGCACGCTCAATGTTTAGTGGTTTACTAACAGTCCTGACTTGAGTAACTGTGACACTCATTGGCGTCCGCTGACTCGTACGTTGTAAAAAAAAAGTCGTTGCGATGGCTAAAAAAACAGTCACTACTATGATTGCCTTCATCGACTTACGAAATTGTTGTAAAGATATCTGCATATTTGTCATCTCCATTATGAAAACTTAGCCGTTACTATGTTCTCATGTTTCGTAAGTCGCGTCAAGTTGTTATTTTCAGCAGAATTTTTAATTTTAGGCAGGCAAAATATCTCGATTTCCGCTATAATGTAAAATGGTAGACAAATTTCCTATACGCTACCTTTTATCTTATAATTCTATGTTTAAGGAGGAACCCCAGTAATGACAGATCCTATAGAAACTCAGACTGCAAAAAAGACAAATGTTATCAAAAAAATGCTAACACTCTCAGCACCATGGCGCATCTTCTTGCTATGTATGCTACTTATATCGATACTCTTCTACCAATTACACTTGCCGCTTACCTCACAGGTGGCAACAGCAAATGAAGTTACTGCGTACACAGCTCCCAGCTTGCCAGCTCCACCCTCGATTACCCCTAAACCAGCTGCTAACTTAGTTGCAACACCTTCTATTTGGCCTGTTCGAGGAACCATTACTTCAGGGTTTGGTTGGCGAATCTCGCCATTCGGCGACGGTAATGAGTTACATCCTGGTGTCGATATTGCTTATACCATGGGCGCACCAGTAGTAGCAACTGCCGACGGCGAAGTCGTAGCGAGTGGCCCGGCTGGTGGCTATGGCAATCTAGTACAAATTGACCACGGAAATGGTATTGCAACACTATACGGCCACAACTCCCAGCTAGCTGTTAATGTCGGACAGCAAGTCAAGAAAGGACAGGTTATTGCCTATGCTGGCAGCACTGGCAAAAGCACCGGCCCCCATGTCCATTACGAAGTGCGTGTAAACAATACTCCTATCGATCCAATGAAATACCTAGTATCCTATTAATAATGTCAATAAAAAAAGCAGCTGCATCCCTGAGGCTGTAGCTGGCTTATTTCAGAACGCTATTTTTGAATTATTAAATCTTGCTTGGTATATTTCTATTCTCACATACTACTAATGCAACTAACCCCATAAACCTACTCGCAAAATAAGGAAGCTACGTATATTCGTGGCTTCCTTATTTTGCGAATTATTGTACTATCCCACAAAGGAAACTAGCAAATTGCCATTATCTTTTAGCGATAATATATGTTTCGCCATAGTAAATGTCTTACAATCCGCTGAAAATCATTAGACTAAGGCGGCAAAATTAATGACCACTTTGAGTAATTACAAATTAAATAGTGCAATAATCGAGTTACTTGCAGTGTACAATACTAGTATTCCAACGAAAATGACAATAGGATGATTGCGCCATTCACTTTCTTTTTTTATTTCTTTTATATTATCCACAAAAAACACCTCTTTGCATCTTTAATCAAGCATTTGATAGTTTTTTAATCCTCTCGCAATTAACTAATTCTCTTATTCTAGCATGGATTGTAATTTCAATATCCCTAGTTAACTCTCCTAGAAGTCTCTCTACTTGTTCGTCACTAGCCTCAGAAAAATATTTTTTCACAAGCTGTTTTGTTTCTTCTTGTTTCAACATAACAAATACTCCTTATTTATTACTAATTATTATTACTTCAATGTAAAAATGAAAATTCCTTCTTCCTAATTGAACAAAATACAATACTAATAGGATGTTTTTTACCGCCTTCTGTGATTCTTATTGTGAAGCTAATAAAGAATAGCTTGTATTGGAAAACAAGATGCACCTACTCCGCTAGGGCACTATCATGCTATTAAATACCATCAATTGATGTAGACTTTGCTCTCGAAGGTTAGTTTTATCATCAGTAAAACACGCTTCACAATCATGGCCTTGTAGAAGGATATGTTTCTAATGGCTGTATTAGAAGCTAGAATCATTGTTAAAATTAGCCATGCTGCTTGTTTTTTCACTGTTTAAACCTTATTAATTTTATTTTTAATATATAAACGATTAGCAATAAGCGAAAAGCAGCAAATAATTCCAGTGTACACAAAGCAATATAGCTAATTCTATTAACAAGAAAATAGGTTCCCCATCTTACGAAGATATTAACCTTATACGCTTTTTCACGTCTAATGCTTTATAATATAGACTTTAACTTGCTTAACTTAAAGTCCAAAGGTATACTAAAGGTATTCCAAAGGAATTTTACTAATAAGAAAAGAGTGTGAGCATAATGGCAAAAGTATTTTTCCCTGAAGCAGCCGCTATGGTACCAGCTAGTCCACCCCATCCTCCTAATACCCAATATAGAGTTTCTATAGGTCTTGAAACTTGGGGCGGAGAAAACCATAGAGTAGTTAAAGTTCAAATGGTTTATGACGGTAAGGTAGCGGACCGTAGGCCTCCGTCTTATCCTGTTGGAAACGATGATTATATGCGAGTGACAGAAGTTATACGAAAAATAATTAATAGAAGCTAAAAAAAGGTTGCATAATAGCAACCTTTTTTTAGCTTCTATCGCCTCGTTTAGAGATAAAAATAACATCCTTTTAGTTTTTTGTATCGCCTTTGCAAAGGGGATATAGACCAACTTACAAGGAGTGAGGCTAATCAATGAATGATTGGCCTCCTACTCATTGTTCTTTGTGATTATCTCGCCAGGATATAAATTTTTTCTATATCCTCCATATTTAGAACTTGGAAATTGCCGATGGTTCTCGTTTTTTTAAAGCTACACTTGTAAGCTAACTCGTGAATCTGCTCGTCTGTTAATTCAACACCCAATTCTCTAATAGAAGTGGGCATACCAATACATTGATAAAAATTCTCCATGGCTTTGATACCTTCTAGAGCGGTTTTTTCAGGATCTTTGAAATCGTTGGACACCCCCAACACATTCACCGCAAACTGTACAAAACGCATTACATCAGCCTTATATACATACCGTGCCCAACTTCCCCACACCGCCGACAGGCCCGCACCGTGAGCTACATCGAACATGCCGCCCAACTCATGTTCCAACTGATGGCACGACCAGTCACCAACAGAACCGCACCCTGTCAATCCATTGTGTGAAAGGCTTCCAGCCCACATTATTTCTGCACGTGCATCATAACATTGGGGTTTATGCATCAGTATTTTTGCGTTATGGATCACGGTCCTCATCAAACCTTCGCTGATACTATCTGTCACTTCCATGCTTCTTTCCGTGGTGAAATAACGCTCCATAGTATGCATTAGAATATCAGTACAGCCACTTTCCGTCTGATACTGTGGTAACGTATATGTCAGCTCGGGATTCATAATAGCAAATTTGCATCGTGAATAGTCAGTATTACAGCCTCTCTTTAGCCATCCTTCTTCCTTGGTGATAACAGAGGAGCTACTCATCTCACTACCCGCTGCTGCAATAGTCAGGATGACACCGATTGGCAGGCATCCGGTTGCCTTAGCTTTGCCTTCGTACAAATCCCATACATCGCAGTCATTTACCATACCGTAGCCGATGGCTTTGGCAGAATCAATAACGCTACCGCCACCTACAGCTAGAATGAAGTCAACATTTTCTTTTTTGCACAGATCTATACCTTCGTATACCTTAGAAAGTCTAGGGTTAGGTACCACACCACCCAAAGTAACATATTCGATCTCTGCATCTGTGAGAGAATCAAATACTTTGTCCAGCAAGCCTGACTGCTTCGCACTACTGCCTCCGAAATGTACTAACACCTTTTTACATTTCTGTGCTTGAATAAGGCTTCCAGTCTGCGCTTCCGCATCCTTACCGAAAACCACTTTAGTAGGGGTATAATATTCAAAATTTTTCATTACTAATACACTCCTAATTCCTATTTAATTTGCTTCCATTCATCTTCCTTAAATCCTACCAATACTCGATTACCAGTAATTAATATAGGCCGTTTGACCAGCATTCCATTGGTTGCAAGTATGGCGAACATCTCTGTATCGCACATCTTCGGTAGCTTGTCTTTTAGTTGCATTGATTTGTATAAAAGTCCGCTGGTGTTAAAAAACTTTTTAAGCGGAAGGTGGCTTTTCTTCTGCCACTCCTCTAATTCGACCGCAGACGGATTTTCATCCTTGATATTCCTCTCCTCATAAGTAATGCCATTATCATTCAGCCATTTCTTTGCATTTTGACAGGTGGTGCATTTGGGGTAATAAACAAACTGATATCTCATGTAATTTCCTCACTTGTTTGACATTTTATATGCGCATTGCCATGCGCCGAAAAGTATGGCGTTTTCCGCGAATCGCAATAGAATAGGCTAAAATATTCTCCGGAATAGCAAAACCAGCATATCCTGCATCACCAATATGGTGAATATCAGTTCCGGCCATTTTGCAGTTTAGTGCAATGCTTTTAATTGTCTGGGTATCTGCCCCTTCTTGGGAAGTACCGATCGTAGTCATCACTAAAGCTCCATGTTGATGTACATATTCACAAATTCGTTTAATAAACTCAACTGTAATTCCTGGTACAGTCCCGGGGGCTGGCACCAGAATAATGTCAGCTCCAGCAGTTAAGAATTTTTCTACAGTCTGCTCAGTTATAATATTTTCTGCAGCTTCGCTCTTAATCCCAGAAGCATGCATTTTCCCTGCGATAATAACAATATCATTGCCTAACTCACTACGAATTTCGGCAATTGCATGTTGAATGGTTTGATTATCAACACCTACTTTAGGATTACCTGTAATAGTAATGAGTTGGGCACCTTGCTCATATGCCAGACGAGCATTTTCCCGAGTCGCCCTGCGCCCTAATGGCAACTCTTCTTTTTCTCCCATAAACACGGGATCACTTGCCACCGGCTCAAGATTCACGCCAACAACCCTACCACTCAAGCGTTTTACCGCTTCAATCACACTTTCACCCTGTAGTGGGGTAATACCAAAAACATTTGGTTTATATACATCATATAGATTTAAAAGCACAATATCAGCACCAAGGCCAGCCGCTAATTCAGGATTGCTAACATCATAGAGCATTGACATCATCGGACAAACCATTTCACTCAAGATGGTACGACCTTCCGCCGTCCTAATACTTTCTACCAAAGCATTACCTTGTAGCTTCAGTAGTTTTTCTGGACGTAAATCTAATATACGTTCACTCATCCATCTTCCTCCTTATTGTATTCTAATTTTAAAATAGTCTAACTTTTCCAATGGGATCAGGGAAAGATCAAAGCATTATTTTCATCAAAACTTAAAAAAGGATTCCAAGCAACTTCCCATAAATAACCGTCTGGGTCAGCAAAATAGCCGCTATAACCTCCCCAAAATACTTTTTGGGCTTTTTTGATAATTTTTGCTCCTGCTTGTTCAGCCTTATAGAGAACTTCATCTACTTCTTCAATACTTTTAGCATTATGCGCTAAAGTAATACCTGAAAAGCCTGTTCCTTCTGAACTTACATTTGCATCTTCTGCAAGTAGTTGTTTAGGATATAGTGATAAACCAACGCCTCCTAAATCAAAGAAGACGATATTATCCTGACTTGCACTTGAAGACTTCCATCCCAAACCGTCCCGATAAAACCTAGTAGCAGTATCTAAATCCTTTACGCCTAAAGTAACCAATGTTAATTTATTTCGCACAACAATCACCTTCTTTTAACTATTTTTAAAAATGTAAATGTTGACTATCACTTTAATTATCATCTTCGAGATATATTTATCTGTATCCTGCTTACTGAGTATATTATGTGTAAGTATCAAAGGAATTTGTCCCTGCCCAAGTTAATATAGCTGCGCCTTGTTGTTTTTCCTTATGTATATCCATCAACTATTAGAAGAAGAATATATCAATTAATGCTATTCTTCTTATTCTGGGTCAATGGTAACTTTACAGAGAAATCACGGAGGGATTTATGAAACAATTTCCAAGTTATGAAAGGGTACAGCACATACAGTCATTGGCTGACACTGCAGGTCGTGATAACTGGGTTTATGCTGTGGTTTTTACCTATCAGTGGTGGATATTGGTTGCCTTAATGATTATCCCCTATATTGTGTGGTGGAAAATCGTCGACCGTAAAAATTTCTTTGAAATTACGACTTACGGATTATTAGTAGCTTTATTTACCGGCCTACTAGATGCAATTGGTGTAGAATTGGATATCTGGGATTATAAATACGATCTAGTCCCTTTATTGGATGTCCTTATCGTATATGATGTGTCTATATTGCCGATTACGTATATGCTTGTTTATCAGTACTTCCAAACATGGAGGTCATTTGCCATGGCTCATGTCATCGTTGCTTTTGTTTTCGCCTTTGTCTTTGAGCCTATTCTTATGTGGTTAGATATTTACCACCCATCCAAATGGACACATAGTTATTCTTTTGTCGGATTTTTTCTTGTTGCCATATTTCTCCGATGGCTGATGAACCGATTAATTAAAAAGAGCAAATCATTCTAATTTAGAATTTATTTACAATTGAAGAGTAAACATAGACAATGCATTGCCGATCATAGTTCCCAGATTAACTAGACAACCCCTTGTCCATTTGCATTCTCTCAGTACTTGGACATTCTACCCCTCTCATAGTCTTTATGGGAGGGGATTTTTTGAAATAAATAGAGGTTTCTATTCTTTTTTTACCGAATATTCTATTAATTGAGAAAGGAAGTGTTATTACGGATACTAAGGAGCTGCAGATATTAAAATCTCTTCATCATAAGATAGAACAAAATGCCTTTGATGAAAAAGATATTTATTCTTTTTTTACTATAATCAAGAAATTGGCGAAAAAAGATACCCCTACTGTTGAACTTGGTGATTTTATCGTTCAGAGAGAAAGATATAGAGGATTTATTAATACATATTTACTTGACGCAAAGGCAAAGTTAGATAAATCAGCAAAAGATAAAGTAGCACTAACTATTGAACCCGTTTACTCGTTTGATGAAATACTCCAAGATATTAATGCAGTTATGGTGTTGCATAAATTATCTACTTTTAAAGATGAAGTTATTTGTGGAATTGTTTTATGCATAATCTCCCTTTTGCACGATGTGAAACTATCGAATAAAAAAGAACAACTTGGCCAGTTAGTATTTTCTATTCAAAATGATCAAATCATACTCTTAGGTGTAATACATGGCAAAAATAAAATCGATGTGCATTTTCCGATAATCGCAACGAAAAATATTTTTTGTCAGATAGCGAATCAAACTAATGAACCTATTCTATTTAGTGATGGCGTTAAAATAAAGAATGCCCATAATAAATTGATTGTTAATTTCAACTAAAATTAAAGCAAGGGTACCTCGTGTTTAGTTCTCCAGCTCACGATATCGCCGCTCCTATTGACGTGTATGTCAATAGGAGCTTTCTATGTTCTAAATTCTTTAGCTGATACCATTTTGTAATGCCTCGGCTATAGCATCCTGATATTAGTTACCGATAAAGAATTATCGCAGTTAATAAATAATAAAAAGCACCCCTAAGGATGCTTAATAAAGAGTGTTGAACTTTAGCAAAGTTTATTAAACTTCTTCCTATAAATGCTAGTACTCTTTTTAAATTCGATACTTTATAGTGTTCTTTACTTAGAATATTTTGCACAGATCATATCTTCATATTTAATCACTAACGTACCTATTATATAAATTCTTGGTAGCCAACGTAATAATAATAATTGAAACTACTATATTTGGTATACTTATGTACCAAGAAGTTACTAGATTATTTACCCCTATTAAAACTGTATTTAGTAATGTTAGATAAAAAATCATAGCTACACCTCCAACATTATAATATGCACATTAGCTTAATGATAGTCTAATTTTTTAAAGTATTGAGCTAAACAATTTACTTATGTCTTTTATTTAAAAAGAGCACAAAGGTTTTGGTATCTAAATATGGGTCCTACGTCTTATTGTAGATCTTCTCTTGCTTTTTATTTTCGCATAAAAGTCAATACACATTGTTAGTATTCCCAAAAGGGTCGCAATTGTTGTTAATATATTTTGTATCCTATCATAATCTACTCCCCCATGAACTCACCTCCTAATATATATTTCAGAGATAATCTTATAAGGGTTACACCTCTAAATTACCATAACCTAGGATTAAAGTAAATTATTAACTTATCGCAAATACCGACAATCCGGATAGTAAATATGTTGCTCACTATTACTTATATCACTGGTAGCAGCAAATTATGTATGCTTTACACCAAATTACCTTTTTCGCTCAGCAATTTTCTTTTTTCTTCTGTCGGATTAATTTCCTAATTCATTTCAATGTTTCCACTCACTCACACTTTACATTTATAATAGATCACCTTTATTCGCTATATTACATATCATGTAATGAGATTGATAATTAGCTAATAATGAGATTCTAAATATACTCACAATTAATCAATAACATAATAGATAGAATAATATTGGGAGGGGATTCTTGTGGATAAACTTCAAAGAAAAAAGGTTGTCGCTAATTCTATAAAAATCACTTATGGTGATCGCAAAGACACTTCCAAAACAATAAGTGACCAAAAAGTTAAAACAAAGACGAAATTTTAAAGCCTTAGTTGGTAAAGTTGGCTGTTCTTTTAGAACAGCCACTTATTTTTAGCTTACCCATATTTAATAACCTTCAAACCTTATTAAAAATTTTCATATTGGTTAAACTATTAGCAGGAGGTGATCTACTTTGAAAAAAACACTTATATCTGGAATGTTTTCTAGTGTTTCCGATGCTGAGTTGATTACCCAAATGCTTGATGTTGCTGATTTGGAAGAAAATAAAGATATATCAGATAAGGATTTAAACCAAACGTTTGAAAATAACAATGATTTACGTTAAATAATCTACATCAAAGATGTATAAAAGGACTTACATCCACAAACTGCAAAACTCCTGCCAAATTTTTATTGGCAGGAGTTTTATTACTCTATTTACTCAGTTTGGTATTAAACTCATTATGTAATCGCCCCTTCATAACGTTTAGCCACTTCTTTCCAATCAATTATTTGAAAGAAACTTTCGATATAATCGGCACGTAGGTTTTTATATTTTAGGTAATAAGCATGCTCCCATACGTCAATTGCGAGAACAGGGCACCATTTACCTTTTTGATCCATAAGTGGATTATCCTGGTTCGGAGTTGAGCTAACTGCAAGATTTCCTGCAGGATCGGTCGAAAGCCACGCCCATCCTGAGCCAAATCGGGCAAGAGCTGCAGATTTGATTTTTTCCTTAAAACTAGCGAAACTTCCGAAATCTTTCTCGATTTGTTTTGCCAGAACACCTGTCGGCTCTCCGCCGCCTTCAGGTGAAATAACTGTAAAATAGAGATTATGATTATAGTACCCGCCCCCATTATTTTGGATGGTATTCCGAAGTACAGTATCGGAAATAGCCGGCAGGTCTGCCAAAATTTCCTCGATTGTCTTGTTGGAGAGTTCTAACGCCTTTTCCAACGCCATATTTAAATTATTGGTATAAGTCGCGTGATGTTTAGTATAGTGAGTTCTCATAGTAAGCTCATCAATATGAGGCTCCAAGGCCTCAAACCCATATTTTAATTCTACCTGTTTCATCTTAGAAACCTCCTTTGATTATCTGTTCTATTTATATCATACTCCTCTAGTAAGAAATATTCAACATGTTTTAGTAAAATAAACTAACGAATAATAACTATTAAATGTTTTTTGTAGATGCACTTTATCCTCTCTTTACCAATATGCTCCTTGTGAAAATATCTAGACGTAGTAATGACCTCCTAACAGTAGTTTTATCTACCATAGGAGGTCATTACTTTCATTTGCCATTCAAGATTCACTTTAAGTAGACAATTCTTTTTATAGAT
This sequence comes from Pelosinus sp. IPA-1, assembly GCF_030269905.1. Taxonomy (NCBI): domain Bacteria; kingdom Bacillati; phylum Bacillota; class Negativicutes; order Selenomonadales; family Sporomusaceae; genus Pelosinus; species Pelosinus sp. IPA-1. The sequence continues at coordinate 425,637 of NZ_BSVC01000004.1, forward strand.
ACGTTATATGGGATTTAGAATTTGAAATTAACGCCTCCACCAATCCCTTTGAATGTTGCACCGTTATTATCATCATAGTTTTTCCAACTGAGATTCATTTGACTGTTTTTACCCATAGCATAGGTAAGACCGATGACTTCATCCCTAAAATGCGAGCCTTTCTGATAAGTCCCATACACAGCAAAACCAGAAGCAAGATTTTGTTTTATCGATGCACCGTAGAACAGATTATTGTCACTTGCAGCATTATCCGTCGCCATTCGTCGTTGTCCAACCATCAAGGCTACATTCGGTAGTAATACCGTAGTTTTAAGACCAAAATCCGTATAGGATGTTTTATCGGTCTGGGCATGGTTTACAAAAGCTCCGTACCCTAACCCCAAGCCGACACTACCATAGAATTCATTAAATCCAGTTTTCCCTTGTTCAATACCACCAGACGTCTTTTTTAGGTCATAATAATTATAACCGATTTGAACATCTCCGATTCCTGAGTTCGGATCTGGTACCGCACACATTCCAATTGACGATATTGCTAGAACGAATATCATTGTAAATAATACTAACTTTTTCATCTTTGCTCCCCTTACATGTTTTTCTAAGCGAATAATAACAATTACAACAAAATTAACAACTTATTATGTAATTACTCCATTTTAAAATGGCAATTTCATTTTCACCCTCTTTTTCAAATTTAATTATAATCTTAATATATGACAAAATAATGACAAAAAAAGTCTTAGTAAAATACCCATTCTTATTCCCAATGAATAAAAAATATCGGATAATTGTCCTAATCTATAATTGCCTTAGGTTTTTATATCGTTGTCCTTATTCCTATTAATATAAATTCCCTTATTATAGTGCAAAGCAGATACCCCATAAGATAGCTATATGGGGTACTTACTACATTTTCCATTTTTTCTTTATAGATATGTTGAATATTCTCCAATTCTTATGCCTACTCCAATACCAAATATGGAAGCGAAATTATCAAGACTGTATGGTAAATATCATACTAAGATTCACACTTGGCGCTAATTTAGCTTTGATCGCCTAATTCAAGACAAAAACTAAGATGAAAACTTCCAAAACTATGCCCAAAACCATCTAGGGCATGCCCAAAACCTCCGAACCCAGGATCGAAACTAGGATGGAAACTAGTACCAATAAATGGACCCCAACCATCACAGTTACGATACATTATTTTTGCACCTCCTATGTCGCTTACTATATATTATGTAATTTTACAATAAAAGTACCAACTAGATACTATGTTACCTGTCAATCTCAGATTGATCTCTTTCGTGTCGGCCCGCCCTACTCATTATCAAATTGCTACTGCAAGGAGGCTACTTTATTTATAGCCGTTAAGTTTCTATTACTGATGAGCTATTTTCATCATATATACTACCTTGAAAAAAATCTACTAAAAATAAAAAAGCCCCTACCCGAAGATAGACGGCTCATTTATTTGTTCGATATCCTTACTTTAATTTTTTTACCACAACCAGAACATTTTCCTTTCCCCTCATCACTAAGCTTAACGGCACACCCACATTGCGTGTGAATCAACAAATCCATCACCTCTTTTTTGGTATTAATCTTTAGTAGCATCTGCTATTAGGTTAATTATACTATAAAATAATTAATAAGTTTGTTACTATCTTGTTAATTTTACCAAATATTTCCTATTGATTTGGAATTTCACGACAAATATTTTTTTGTCATTTTATATTTTATTTACACGCCCTCACACTCTAACCGCATATAATCCCGATGAATCGGACATACTCTTATTAACGACTTCCCATGTCGTTCAACATATCTCTCCCATTCTTATGGCTCTCATTAGGAGGGCTATCTTTTTTTGCCAACCTTTCTAATATCTAATCACTCTTACTTATTATTGGTCATATTATGTATAAAGGTTACTTATACTTCCATCCATTAGGAGGTGAAACTACTATATGGACCACCGTAAATGGGATGGCCCCGATATTGAAGATTGGGATGATAATTCAGAATTTAGGTCAGAAGATGAGCGGCAATTAATCGTAGGCATAGGTTTCGGCTTTGGTTGTTTTCCTCGTCGCTTTTGTTTCCCTAGACGATTTTGTTGGCCTAGAGAGTTTTGTTGGCCCAGACAATTTTGTTGGCCTAGGCAGTCTTGCTGGCCTAGACAAGGTTGCTGGCCCGTACAAGGTTGTTGGCCGCGTTAGCATTAATCCTTTATTATTAGAAAAAGCTTTCGAGCTTTTTCTTTTTATGCTCGATATATTATATAAAATAGAAAAACCTCTATTTGAATACAAATAAGACGGCACCGAAAGGCACCGTCTATAACTTATTTCTTTGGTAATTTAGGATCAAATTTGGCTGTAGATGATTCACCTATTTTTGTTTTAGGCCACGATGCATGTGTTTTCCCCTTCTCTCCATTTTTGGATGCATCATTGAATTTCCTTGGTGGTTTTGTTGTTTTCATACTATCAACCCCTTTGGATTATCTTATGAATATGAGGGATTAATTGTGCTATATTTTCTAATATGCAATTTATCTATTCGACACAAGATCTTTTTTAAGGCGTTATCATATTGGAGGTTCCTGTATATTGGCACGTTGTTTTGTGCATACTCCTACTAAAATAAAAAGGAGGTTGAATTATGGGAAATATAAATACTAATTTGAGTGCTAAAATATCTTCCAGCACTCCCCTGAAAGAAGATTCGGACTGTAGTGCTACTATCCAAGGCTATCCTAATACTGATAATATAAATGTTTCTTCTAAAAGCTGTGAACATGCAAGGACTGAAAGTTTCGCAACACCTGATTATGGTGATACTTCAAAAATATAATCAATATATGAGGTGGCTTTTGCCACCTTAAATTTTTAGAATATTTTTTATACTAAATTAACCTTATGACACAAATATGTTAGCATTTCTAAAATTAAAAATATTATTTTTTCGATACTAATTGTATCCTTTTAATCACCGCTATCCATCTTACCTTTCTTTTATTTATCAAATCTAACGACTCAAAGGCTTCAGAAAAAAAAAGTAATAGAAATACAACAATATTTAAAATAAATGCTGCGATCATGCATAGTAAACAAAGAAAAAAGCAAGCCAATACCGCTTCAAAATACGTCAGTCCACTTATTGTTAATAAGGATTTAAGAAATACCATATTTACCTCTTATGATTATAAATTTAAAAACGATAATCATTAAGTTCCCCTACTACTAATAAAACTATTCCTATAGGCACGTGACCAAAAATTATTATGAATTTTCTATATCCTGCATAGTAAATAGGGCTTCGTTAAATACTATCTATAATCAAAGCTTAGGAGGATGTAAACGTGGAAGATAACAAAGTTCAACAAGATCCTACTACTATGGAAAACGAGCAAATACAGGTTGAATCTAACACTCTAGATTCACAAAGCACAAAGAACATTGACAATAAGAATATTAATAGTATCTTTAATGCAGACATGATTTTCCCTAGCTAATTATGCAAAAATTGCTGTATTTCACTTAATTTTTCATTTGCAGCTTTCTCACCTTGACCAATATACAACAATGCTTGTTTATTATCTTTAAATTTGATCTCAAAAGTATTAGGCCGAATAATAACGTCAGCATATTGTTCCGCTTTAAGTAACGTGACCTCCCTGCCCATAATTTCGATACATTGTACTAGTATTTCCCCAACAGTTTTAATATCATAATTAGATTGACCATCATAACCTAAATCAACGCCAATTACTATATCGGCTCCCATATGCCGCAAAATATCAGTAGGTAAGTTATTCTTTACTGCTCCATCCACTAATGTCATACTACGGTATTTCTTTGGAAAGAATATTCCTGGAATGGAAATGCTCGCGCGAACTGCTTCCGTTAAAGATGTATTATGGTAGTACCTAGCATTTAAAATAGCACGACTATCAAAGACGGGACTAGTAAAGAATACTGTATCTGCAGTATTTAAATCAACCGCTGTAATTGCTACTGGAATATTAGTATCCTTTACCGTACGATTTTGCCATAAGCCATAAAAAAACTGTTCTACTTTATCTCCTTTGATAAAACCAGTAGGTAATACAGACCAAAATCGAAACATACCACTAAACAACCATTTCATACCATGTTTAAACAGATCACCTACAGTAACATTTAAGTCGATTAATTCGTTCATCTTTAAATTTTGTACCATTACTTGCATTTGTTGCGGAGTATAACCACAGGCATACATCGCAGCAATGATAGCACCTGCACTCGTTCCACTTATCATATCAATAGGAATGTTGTGCTCTGTTAATACCTTTAATACTCCGATATGTGCCATACCTCGGATGCCCCCACCGCTTAGTGCTACTCCTATCCGTTTTTTTCTATTACTCTTGTAACCAGCACTTTTTTGATCCATAACATATCACCTCATATACGCACTTACTATATGTTATAATCTAAAAGGTCATACTGTGCCACATAATAGTTTTTATCTTGACACCCTAACTACTCATTCCTTCAGATAGTAAAAAAAGATGTGATTAGCTGATTAATCACATCTTTTTTTACTATCTATTCATTAATGCTGTTATATATTGACTGCCACGTAGAATGGCCTGCTCATTCATCCATAATATTTCTGTTTTTTTTGCGAAAATCTTCGCAAATGCTTTTATTACCGACTCAGATTGTATAGTACCAATTGCAGTCACCAATGCACCTAGAATTACCATATTAGATACCCTGCTATTATTAAATTCCAAAGAAATTTCATTTGCAGGAATTTGATAAACCCTAAGATCTGTTCTTGTAGCATTCCATTCTACAAGAGAGCTATTAATAATTAGAATTCCTCCCGGTTGTATAGCTGTTTCAAACTTTTCAATAGAAGGTAGATTCATAGCAACTACTGCTGTTGGCTCTGATACAGTAGGTGCACCTATGGGATTTTCCGATATAATAGTTGAACAATTAGCGGTTCCGCCGCGCATTTCTGGGCCATAGGAAGGTATCCATGATACTTGCTTATTTTCTAACATTCCAGCATACGCCAGTAATTGTCCCATTAACATAATTCCCTGACCACCAAATCCAGAGATTATAATTTCTTCTGTCATTTTACCACCTCTTCTGGTGCCTTAAATATACCTAAAGGATAATATGGAATCAAATTCTCTTCCAACCAAGTAGCCGCTTCAACAGGACTCTTCCCCCAGTTTGTTGGACAGGTTGATAATATTTCTACCATCGTAAAACCTTCACCACGTAGTTGAATTTCAAAGGCCCTCTTGATTGCCTGTTTTGCTTTTGACATATTAGCTGGATTATTTACAGCTACCCGAGCAATAAATTTAGCTCCATCAATTGTCGAAAGCATTTCAGATATACGAATTGGCATACCAGAGTTTTCTAAATTACGACCATATGGCGAAGTTGTCGTCACTTGATTCACCAATGTGGTTGGTGCCATTTGACCACCAGTCATGCCATAAATAGCGTTATTCACAAAAATAGTAGTAATTTTCTCCCCACGCGCTGCAGCATGCACAATTTCACCGCAACCAATAGCAGCTAAATCTCCATCTCCTTGATAGGTAAAGACAGTAGCATCACTATGTACACGTTTAATTCCTGTTGCTACAGCTGGTGCGCGACCATGAGCGGCCTGAAACATATCGATCGTAAAATATTCATAGGCTAATACGGAACAACCAACTGACGCTACACCAATTGCTTTGTCACGCACCCCAAGTTCATCAATCACTTCAGCTACTAATCTATGTATAATACCATGATGACATCCAGGACAATAATGCGTAGCCATATCTTTTAATGTTTGGGGCCTGGTAAATAACTTTTGTGACACACTATAGCCCCCCTTTTCCAAACATAATATTGACTATTTGCCCATATATCTCTTTGGGGTTCGGCATCATTCCACCCATTCTACCATAAAAATAAACAGGCTTAGCACCGTTTACAGCTAACCTTACATCCTCTACCATTTGCCCCGCACTCAGTTCTACTGTCAAAAATGCTTGGGCTCTACTAGCAAGTTTAGAAATTACCAACTCGGGAAACGGCCATAATGTAATCGGGCGAAGTAACCCTACTTTTATGCCTTTATTCCTTGCCATATCCATTGCAGAGCGTGCAATACGTGAAGTAATACCATAGGCAATCATTATCAATTCTGCATCCTCTGTATTGATTGCTTCATAGCGTACTTCTTTACTAGAAATCTCCTTATACTTTTCTTGTAAATGAATATTATGTTTTTCTAAATCTTCTGGCTTTAGATGTAGAGAATTTATAATGTTTGAATCTTTACGTCCTCTTAACCCAGTCGCAGCCCAAGGTTTTGCTACGATACTTTTTGTCTTTATCATAGTAAGATCGACAGGTTCCATCATTTGCCCTAATGCCCCATCCCCTAAAAGCATTACAGGATTACGATATTTATCGGCAAGTTCAAAGGATTGTACGGTAATATCCGCAAGTTCTTGTACTGAATTTGGCGCTAAAACGATATTACGATAATCTCCATGTCCGCCACCTTTAGTTGCTTGAAAATAATCACATTGTGACGGTTGAATACTACCAAGCCCTGGTCCACCACGCATTATATTAACAATTACACAAGGTAATTCTGCTCCAGCAATATAGGAAATCCCCTCTTGTTTTAAACTTATTCCTGGGCTCGACGAAGACGTCATGGCTCTAGCACCTGCCCCAGCAGCACCATACACCATATTAATAGCAGCTACTTCACTTTCCGCTTGAACAAATACGCCTCCAATGTTAGACATTCGTTTTGACATATATTCAGTCAATTCTGTCTGGGGAGTTATGGGATAGCCAAAGTAATGCCGACAACCGGCAATAATTGCTGCTTCTCCGATAGCCTCATTCCCCTTCATCAAAATCTTTTCTGCCATAGTAAAATCCCTCCCCAATCTTTCTTACTCTTTATGAATCTCAATAACTATATCAGGACACGTCTTGGCGCAAAGCAAGCAACCTATACAACTTTTTTCATTTACGCATGTGGCAGGAAAATACCCCCGACTATTAACATGCGCCCCAGCTCTAAGTATTTTTTTTGGGCATACAACAATGCATAGCCCACAACCTTTACATCGTTCTTCTCTAAACACTGGTCTAGGCACATTTTTACCCCCATTCTATTAAGTTGACCATCTCTTTATATAATGCGAAAATAGTCATTTTGCTAGTAATCATAAATTTCTACTATACTACTAGTCTTTTTCGGTATTGGATGTTATTAACTACCTACTATTTAAATACAGTATATAGCTAAAAATCCCTGCATATTTTGTTGTTTTTTTAAAAATTTTAGCAAAAAGACTTGTATCAACTCTGCTAGAGAGCTAATACAAGTCTTAATTCTTATCAACTACTATTTAATTATTTCGACGGTACCACCATTTTTGCACATTGCTGCATTGGCTTCATCTGTATCAATGTGCATCTCTAAACAGAAACTTTCATGCACTCTAATCAGTACATTTTCAAACACCAAACCACGTTCACCATCACAACGTACCTTTACAATATCTTTATCCTTTACACCAAACTTTTCGGCATCAGCAGTATTCATATGAATATGGCGTCCTGCAGCTATAACCCCTTCTTTAATTACCACTGTTCCTTTTGGACCAACAACAGTAATGCCAGCAGAGCCTTTTGTATCTCCTGAATCACGGACAGGAATGCTTATTTTAAGTTTTAATGCATCAGTAAGAGCAATTTCCACCTGTGTTTGATTACGTACAGGCCCTAAAATCCGAACGTTTTTAAATGATGATTTCTCAGTAACTAAATCTACTGTCTCATTGGCAGCAAATTGCCCTAATTGAGATAAATCTTTCTTAACTGTTAATTGATATCCCTCACCATATAAAACATCCAAATCCGCTTGTGATACGTGAATATGACGTGCTGAAATACCTACTGGAACTTTTGTTTCTAACATTGCTATAAACACTCCTTAAAAAATATATATTTTATAATATAACTAATATATTATACACATAAAAATCCATAGACGACTTCCTATTCAATAATTTCTGAAAAGTATATTACGGTTACAGTATCACTTAATGTGAAAGTCTTATCATATATACTATGCAAAAAAATCATCAAATCGTCAACTGTGGCAATATCAGGGTTTTCCCCTTGCAAATCTTCTTTTGTTAATTGGGATATAGGCTTTACTAGTACTCGGTCAATAACACCAGTATATATTTTCTTTTTCTGGGCAAAACGTTTACCAACTGTTACCCAAATAATATCCCCTTCAGTATATTTGTGGGTCTTATCCCCACGACGAATGGTACAGGTCTTACGACGGCATACTAATTGGCTATGATAATTAGATGAATAAAAATTTAAGGCACGCATCATTCACTCCCCCTTAAACAAATAACTATTAATCTATTTAAAAGTATGTAATCCACATAATGCTATTATTCGTTATATTTTCATTTAAATCCTTTTCAATTCATCTAACTTATGAAATAAAACTTACTATCAATTGTTATTTAATAAGGCGTATGCCACGTTTATTTGCTTCATACATCACTTGTTCTTCATCAATAGTAGTCAAAGATCTGTTATCAAGAAGAATTTGTCCATCAACTATCACCGTATGAACGTCTCCAGCTCCTGCAGAATACGCAAGTAGGGAGATCCTGTCATGCCGAGGGTACCAATGAGGTGCATGCATATTAAATAAGGTAATATCTGCTTTAAAGCCTGGCTCAATTCTACCTGTTACTTTACCAAGTCCTAATGCTTGCGCTCCATTGATTGTAGCCATCTCTACAGCCGTTTTTGCAGGAATGAGTAAAGGATCTAGTGCATGTACTTTATGCAGCATAGCCGCCAATCTGAGTTCTTCTAGCATATCTAAATTATTATTACTTGCAGCACCATCCGTACCTACGCCAATACATAAACCTGCAGAAAGCATAGCAGGTATTGGAGCAATGCCACTAGCCAGCTTCATATTACTTCCTGGATTATGAGAAACTCTAACATTCGCTTGCTTCATAATGGCAATATCATGATCTGATACATGTACACAATGAGCAGCTAACACGCCACATTCAAATAGACCTATATCTTTCATTAACTCAATGGGAGATTTTCCATGCTTTTTTTTACATTCATCCACTTCTCCAACCGTCTCAGACAAATGAATATGAATTTCAGCCTCCAAGCGTTGCGCTAAAGAAACTACCCGCTTTAAATATTCCGGTGGACAAGTATAGGGAGCATGAGGACCAAGCATCACAGTAATACGCCCATCAGCGGCATTATGATACTGATGAAAAAAATCCTCGCTTTCTATTAATGCTTGTTCAGCATTTGGTGCCACCCCTGCCATACCTCTAGCTAATACTGCTCTTATACCGCTCTCAGCTACAGCTTTGGCTACTTGTGGCATATGAAAATACATATCAGAAAAAGTAGTAGTACCTGATTTAACCATTTCAGCAATTGCAAGCAATGTACCCCAGTATACGTCTTCGGCTACTAGATTCCCCTCAGCTGGCCAAATTTTATTTTGCAGCCAATCCATCAGCATCATATCATCAGCGTAACTACGAAAGAGAGTCATAGCTGCATGGGTATGAGTATTTACGAAACCTGGTACTGCCAATTTATCCGTGCAGTCAATAATTTTGTCTGCTTGCCAAGCAGCTGGTATTTCACCTACTTGAAAAATGACTGACCCATCTATTGCAATATCTGCAGATTTAACGATACCATCTTGCCCCAATATTTCTGCATTTCTTAACAAAATCTTTGCCATTAGACCGTCCTCCCTTGTTGCCGTTTACTATAATATTCAATATAGAACTTATGCATCACGTCTATATCTTCATTACTTAAAGGTTGTGCACCACCTATTTGATTTGCATAAATATAAATCTGTGCAGCCTTTTCAACTAACTCACAGGCTAACATGGCTTCATCAAGTGTCTGCCCACAGCCTACCACCCCATGATTTGCCATCAAAACTGCATTTTTATTTCCCAGTGTTTTTACAATGTTTTGTGCAAGTAGTTCTGTTCCTGGCAGGGCGTATGCAGCAACATCCACACTCCCCCCTGTCAATTGAACTAAATCTTCAATTATTGGAGGGATATTTTTATGGGCAACGGCACAAGCGCTAGCAAAGACACTATGTGTGTGAACGATAGCTTGTATATCAGTACGAGCTCGGTATACTGCCAAATGCAGCGGCAGTTCTGAAGAAGGCTTGAATTGTCCTTCTACTACTGTACCTACTGCATCAACAATGACAATATCATCAACTGTAATCTCGTGATAACCCTTTCCGGATGGAGTGACAGCTATCCATTTTGTTTCAGGTATCCTTACACTTATATTTCCCCAAGTACCAGCAACAAGTCCCTTATCTACCAAAGCTTGCCCACCTTGTAACACCTCAGATTTAATCTTAGTAATCGGATGCACTCGCCAACACTCCTTAGCTCTTAGTCTTGACCTAAATAAGCTTTTTGTTCATCTGTTAATGTGTCAATGCGAATGCCTAAGGCTTGTAATTTCAACCTAGCTACACTTGCATTTACTTCATCCGGAAAATTAAATACTTCATTTGGCATTTCCTTATGATGCTCTAAAATATGTAATACTGCAAGAGCTTGCATTGCAAAAGATAAATCCATGATTTCAGTTGGATGTCCATCTCCTGCAGCCAAGTTAACTAATCGCCCTTCAGCTAAGAGATATATTTTACGTTTGTCAGCCATAACAAATTCTTCAATATTCTTACGAACTGTGCGTTTAGAAATCGCTAGTTCTTCCAAGTGCTCCTTGTTAATTTCAAGATCAAAATGTCCAGCATTTGCTAAAACAGCTCCCGATTTCATCACAGCAATATGTTCACCATTAATAACATGTTTACAACCAGTTAGTGTAACAAAAATATCACCAAACTTAGCTGCTTCTTCCATAGACATGACTCTAAATCCATCAAATACTGCTTCAATTGCTTTTATGGGATCAACTTCCGTGATGATTACATTTGCACCTAGTCCTTTTGCCCGCATGGCCACACCTTTGCCACACCAACCATAACCTGCTATTACAACTGTTTTCCCTGTAACAGTTAAGTTCGTTGTACGCATAATTCCATCCCAGGTTGATTGTCCAGTTCCATATCGGTTATCAAATAAATATTTACAATAGGCATCGTTTACAGCTATCATTGGAAACTTCAAACGTCCTTCTGCTGCTAAGGATCGTAAACGAATAACGCCTGTTGTCGTTTCTTCCGATCCACCTAAAATATTAGGTAATAGTTCACTTCGTTCCCCATGCAATAAGGATACTAAATCACCACCATCATCAACAATAATATCAGGTTTTGTATCTAAAGCTTTATGTAAAAAAGTCTCGTATTCTTCCTCCGTCGTATTATACCAAGCAAAAACTTTAATACCTTTTTCAACTAGCGCTGCTGCTACATCATCTTGAGTAGATAATGGATTACTTCCCGTCACAGTAACATTTGCCCCAGCATTTTGTAAAACCAATGCCAAATAAGCAGTTTTTGCTTCCAAATGCATAGTTACAACTATGTTTTTACCACGCAAGGGCTTACTTTTTGACAAATCCTCATTCAATACATTTAAAACCGGCATAAATTCTTTAACCCAATTTATTTTATCATGTCCTTGTGGCGCTAATTTTATATCTCTAATCATAGATTCCATTTTACAGCACTCCTTTTATTTTTTGTTGTATTTTAAGAATTTCCTCATTGTAAGGTTGTTTTAAAATCCCATATTCTGTTATAATTGCTGAAACTAGTGTATTTGGTGTCACATCGAAGGCGGGGTTAAAAACATCCACTCCTTCTGGAGCCGTCGAAATGCCCGCAAAATTTGCTACTTCACTTGCACTTCGCTCTTCTATTGGAATATCAAACCCACTCTCCATTGAAAAATCAAAGGTAGATATCGGCGCTGCGACATAAAAAGGTATATTATGTTCTTTTGCCAGTACTGCTACACTATAGGTTCCAATTTTATTAGCTACATCACCATTGAGAGTAATTCTATCCGCCCCTACAATAACAGCTTGTACCATATTTTTTTTCATTACCCAGCCTGCCATATTGTCAGTAATTAAAGTAACAGGAATATTTTCCTGCATTAACTCCCAAGCAGTTAATCGAGATCCTTGAAGTAAGGGACGCGTCTCATCCGCGTACACCCTATTAATCTTTCCTTCGGAAAAAGCCTGGCGAATTACACCTAAGGCCGTACCAAGGCCAGCAGTTGCTAATGATCCAGCATTACAATGGGTAAGTATTGAAACAGGTTCATTAAATAACTGAGCACCATATTGAGAAATTTTATAATTCATTTCACGATCTTCTGTCGCAATTGCAATAGCCTCTTGTTCTAACTTTAATACAAGATCAGTAAGATCGCTTAACTTATCCGATTTATTAACAACTGACAACATTCTCTCTATAGCCCAAAATAAGTTTACAGCGGTAGGTCTTGTTTGTCTTAATTCTTCAGCTACTTCCTCAATACCAGTCCAAAAATCATAACTGTTACAAAGTTCTCTTGCTCCTAGTACAAAGCCAAATGCCGCTGCTGCACCAATCGCTGGTGCTCCCCGTACTTCCAATCGCTTAATTGCTTCTGCTACTCTACGATAATTATGACATTCAATATATTCTGCTGAATTAGGCAGCAGGGTCTGATTTAGTAAAAGCAAAGATTTATTCTTCCATTCCATTGTCTGTAACAAATTACCACCTCCTTTATAGTTTAAAGCCGCCGTATTCGGCTAATGCCTGCTGACAACTACAATCTAAAGTAGTATCGATTAAAAGGATTGTATTCATAAGTAACTTCTTAAGCTTTTCTGTATTTTCATTCATAATTTCAATAACTTCACCGTAGGTTATGGGATTTGGTGAAATACCTGCCGCATAGTTCGTAACCATAGCAATCGTAGAATAGCACATTTCGGCCTCACGAGCTAATATAACTTCCGGTACATTTGTCATACCAACTAAGTGCCCCCCCATTTGAGCAAACATGGCAATCTCAGCTGGCGTTTCGAAACGAGGTCCTTCTGTACAAACATAAGTCCCAGAAGAATGAATAACAATGCCTATCTTTTGCGAAACTGACAACAAGGCTTCCCGCAAAGTTAAACAATAGGGACTTGTTAAATCAACATGAACAACCCCTTTGTCGCCACCTTCATAAAAAGTACTCTTTCTAGTTTTAGTAAAATCAATAAACTGATCAACTAAAACGAAATCTCCCAGCTTCATTGCAGTGTTTAATGAACCAACTGCAGCTGTAGCCAAAATTTTCTGTACTCCAATTTTTTTCATAGCCCAAATATTTGCTTGGTAATTAATTAAGTGAGGTGCAATAGAATGCTTACTACCATGTCGTGGAATAAAAGCAATACTCCTCCCGGCAAAATCTCCAACCTTGTAAGAAACTAAACCATAAGGAGTTTTGATTTCATCTTGATGTACATTTTCCAAAATAGTAGGATCGTATACTCCTGTTCCACCAATAATTGCGATATTTATCATTTTTTGTCACCTCCTACCTTTTTGTACTGTTAACTAGATATTTTCTATTATAAACTAGTAAACTATTTAATGCCACAAATCGGTAATAAATCAGACATATTCTCCAGTATGTAATCCGGCTCTTCAGCTAAGATTGTTTCCCAAGCAACTCGCGACCACCGTACAGCAGCCGTTTTCACATTAGCTTGTCTAGCACTTATCAAATCAAAAGAACTATCACCTACCATCAAGCATTCCTCCGGTTTAACTTGCAATTTGGCTAGCGCTGCGAGGACAGGTTCTGGATGAGGTTTATGATTCTGACACTGATCTGCACCAATAATAACTGAGAAATAATGATCGAGATTAAATAATTTTAAGCCGCGTAAGGCTGTACTTTCTGTCTTCGATGTAACGATAGCCATAACAATCCCGGCCTCATACAATGATTGTAGTGCCTCTACTACTCCATTAAAAGTGGTAATCATTTGATCATGATTCTTTAAACTATATTCCCTATAAGTCTTAATCAATTCATCCACTTGATCTGGACCTAAATATTCCATTGCAGTGCGTAGTGTTTTACCAAAAAACTCATAAATCTCATTATCAGCGAGTTCCCTATTATAATGTTTTCGAAAAGTATGCTTAAAAGAGTTAATAATTAAATCGGATGTGTCAAGAACAGTTCCATCTAAATCAAATAGCACTGCTTTATATAACAAAAGTAGCCCCCCATTATGCTATTATTATAACCTAAAAGAAAAAGAGGCTCAAAGCCTCATTACATGTTTCTTCTAGTTTTATAGAAACATTACAAGTTTACTCCTACGATACCGCCCAAAATTCCAACTGCAATCCCGGCAATAACCTTATTTGCTAATACAAATGGTGAAATAGATTCTTGGCTCATTTCCATACCGATACCTACAGAAATTAAAACATAGATGAATCCAATCATAATGCCGATAACCATTCCCCTAGATGAAGCTTTTTGTGTGGCATACACACTACCAATGAAAATACTAACCATAGTTACCCCAACCATAACATACTGCATATAATTATCAATATATGTATTTTCGGTCACTAAACTGATGAGAGATAGAAAAAGAGTACAGACCAGTGAAGCTATGATACTAACAAAAACTCCCTTAATTATCAATGAAGCCATTCCTGGTCCCTGGGGTGTGGTATTGAATCGTGTCCGCCTAACATATTTAGACACAGGATTATTCCCTCCCTAAAATAGGTATTCCTAGAATTGCTATTGTAATTTTATGCAGTGTAGTGTTAATTATGCCTATATTATAGGATTTATAATAAATTTAACTAAAAATTATTTATAAATCCCAACTTTTTAATATATCCATAATGCCATAATTAGTTAGATCAAAATGAATTGGTGTAATTGAAATTTTCGACATGTTCACAGCAACAATATCACTATCCGGATCATTTTCATTTTCAACAATATTACCACCCATCCAATAATAGGTGCGTCCTCTAGGGTCGCGTCTAGGTTCAAAAATATTTGCATACTCCCTTACACCCAATTTAGTGACTGCTACGCCATCAATTTGTTCTGTTGGGAGTGCAGGTACATTAACATTTAATAAAGTATTTGGTGGTAATGAGCGGCGAGCTATATTCTGTATTAATTTGCTCGTATATTCAGCCGCTGGTTTAAAGTCATAAGATTCCCAAGAATCAAGTGAAACTGCCACTGATGGTACGCCATGCAAAGCACCTTCTATTGCAGCACTCACTGTTCCAGAATATAATACATCTGTGCCGAGATTAGGCCCATGATTAATTCCCGATATTACAAAATCTTGTTTTTCACTAATTAAAGTTTCTAAAGCAATCTTTACACAATCGGCAGGAGTACCACCTATACGCCAGCCACAAAGAGAAGAACCTTCGGAACAATATTTATCTACCCGTATAGGGCTATGCACAGTAATCGCTTGGCTAGTAGCACTACGTTCACTATCTGGTGCCACTACTACGACTTCAGCGATCTTAGAAAGTTCTTTCCAAAGAGCTTGAATACCAGCTGCATCAATTCCATCATCGTTTGTTAATAAAATACGCAAACCTATCCCCCCACATTCATTATAGTTGTCCGATGAATTTATGTGTTTGCGGAATAACCCGTACATCATTTAAGGAACTAAGGGCTTGTTCTTGGTATAACAATACTGTATCTGGTTTAACCCCTTCACAATTGTTAATAGGCGTCACCGGTTGTATTATTAATGGAATATTTTCATCAACGCTTGCTATCAAATTTACAGCCTTGAGAAATTCCTTTGTATTAGTACTACCTGTAACTACTATTTTAACAAAAACATTACGAGTAGCAGCTAACCGTAAAAATTTACTATGCTCTTGCCACATTTCTTGTCTAATTATGCTAGGTAGCTTTATGTCCATACTAATAATATCAATATGTGGCAAAACAAGTTCCAATTCAGTAGGTAATGTACCATTACTTTCTAAATAAATACGCCCCTTTATTTGTGGGAGGATTTTAGCAAGAGCCTTTGCTTGGCATAAAGGTTCTCCACCGGTAAAACTAACAGAATGGTGAGGTATTACTAACAAACTATTAATATAGTTTGACAACTCTATCAGTGAAATTGGATTAACAATCGTTTGAAAATCGCGCCTGCCAGCCGTCTTTTCTATCTGAGCCGAGTTCACCATAGTTCTTGAGGAAGGTGTATCGCAAAATTCACACTCTAGATTACAACCTGCTAAACGCACAAACACTTGACGATAGCCAACAAATTGCCCTTCCCCTTGAATCGAAGAAAATATTTCTACTACGTTTACGTTTTGAGACACAACTAAGCCTCCTGGCTATAAGCCGCTGCTGAATTCGGCGATTCCCATACTCTAACGGAACGTAATTTTACATCCTGATTAAAAACTGCTGTTTCAGCTAGCTTTTCATATATGTATTGGGCAAGGTTTTCTGCCGTAGGGTTTATTCTGCAAAATGGCTCAATTTCATTAAGATAATAATGATCTAAATTTACCATAATATCATTTACTGCTGCCTTTAAATCACCAAAGTCAATTAACATGCCTAATTCATCTAGTTTACTACCATAAATATTTACTTCTACCTTCCAATTATGACCATGTATGCGGCTGCACTTTCCTGGATAATTTCTAATACAATGAGCAGCTTCAAAATTAACTGCAATTGTTAATTCAAACATTACGTTATCCTCCTTGTTTTTACGATAATTAATAATACTACATATATAGATTTAATATTTATAAGAAAAGCTAAAAATTATTATGATTAATAAACTCTTCAAAATTCTAGTCATCTTAATTAAAACTTTATATTCAGTATGTGTAAAAAAAGATGAGTATATTACTCATCTTTTATTTAACAGCTTGCTTACCTAAAAAATCTTCTTTAGTGAATTCATTTTTTTGTGTTAGCAATACATCCTTATAACTAATGCTCCGTGTATGCTGAGTATGGCTCCACTCACGATCATTACGATGTATAAAACCTAAAATAGTAATAGGTATCCAGCTATAGACAAAAAGCGGATAAAAAATCAAATACCACCAAGATTTTCCTTTCGCGCCAATTTGCGCTAAGACAAGTACTGGGAATAAGTATTGACCAACACCTATCGCTGTCATAACTTCTACAGGTAATACTTTGTTTATAATATTAGTATAAAAGGGGAAGATGGTATATACATAACTCATTAAAACAAAACTAGTCGATAAGATTAAAAAATAGGGCTGAAACAAATGTAATACTCCATCTAATATTCTAATATCACGTTGCTTAATTCCCTCGTATAGCATACTTGGAATATATCTACCAGCGATATCAAAATGTCCTTGCGCCCAGCGTTTACGTTGCCGCCAAGACTGCTCAAAGGTTAATGGCTTTTCATCATATACAATGGCATCATGTGCCCATGTGGTCGGAATCCCTTTAAGCAGTACCTTCATTGTAAATTCCATATCTTCGGTGAGACAGGTTGCTCCCCAACCAAACTTACGAAGTACTTCAGTAGATATACACATACCAGTGCCACCAAGTACACTTGATAGTCCAATATTATACTTTGCTAAGTGCCAGATATGATTTACTACCCAAAATGAAATAGCAAAGGTACCTGCTATCCAGGTATCATGAGGATTTTTAGAATCAAGATATCCCTGAATTACTTTTTCACCCTTACATAAGCGATTGTTCATTTCTAATAGAAAATTTCGATCTACTAAATTATCTGCATCAAATATGACTACACTATCATAGTTACGTTGCAATTTAAAAAGCTTAGCAAACATCCACTCCATGGCATACCCTTTACCACGTTGTTCTAGGTTAAATCGTTCATAAACAATTGCACCTGATTTTCGGGCAATTTCTGCTGTATTATCTTTGCAATTATCAGCAATTACAAAAATATCATAAAGTTCACGAGGATATTTTAATACATGGAGATTTTCCACTAATTGCCCAATTACCTGTTCCTCATTATGTGCAGCGACAATAACAGCAAAGCTGTTTTTAGGTGTCATAATTTTGACTTCTTTTTTGCGCCAAATACCAAAAAATGCGATGATAAAATAATATAAAGTAAAAAATACTATAATAAGTTGTAACGGGATCATAATATAGTCAGAAATATAATTCATGGATTTTTCTCCTTTAAAGCCTGTTTTTTAAAGTATATCTAGTATACTTTAACTTAAAACACACATAACATTCTAATTCCAATTCCAATAGATTGTCAAGATAAGAATCTTTTTCTTATAACATTATAGTTCCTAAAATCACAAAAAAATAAGCATCCAATAATGCGGATACAATTATTTTTTCAATAATAGGATTACGTAACAGATTTAGAATCGAATAACCCAAAAACAGTATTCAGAATCCCAAATAAAGCATATGCAAAAAATGGTGAAAATAGGATTGCATCTTTTGTTATAAAAAGAATATAACCTGATATAAAAATCGTTATTATCGCTGGAATAATTCTAAGTTTTTCACCTTTGCCTTTAAAGTCAGGATATTTTATCGTACTAACCATCAAGTAAGCAAAGATAGTAACTATAATTGGAAATATCCATCCATCAGGTTTTATCCCAAGCATGATAAATGTAGCTACTACACAACCAGCTGCTGGAATTGGTAAGCCCATAAAATATCCTTTGACAGTGCCTGTATTAACATTAAAACGTGCTAAACGTAATGCACCACAAGTTGCAAAAAACGCAGCAACAATATATCCAATAATACCAAAATCTTTTAATAAAAAGGCATATGCTAAGATTGCAGGCGCTACACCAAATGATACTAAATCACATAAGGAATCTAACTCTTTGCCAAACTCACTACTCACCTTTAAATATCTAGCTACTCTACCATCTAATCCATCGCTAATCATTGCTGCCACTACAAATAATGCTGCCCGATAGAACTCACCATTAAAGGTAGAAATAATTGCACATACACCTAATACCAAATTTAAAGCTGTTAAAGCATTTGGAATTATGCTTCTCATTGTAACAACCTCCCTATAACTGTCTCGCCACCCTTAACTCTGTCACCTTTTTTCACAAGAATTTCTACTGTTTTAGGTACAATCACTTCTGTACATGATGCAAATTTTATCAAACCATATCGCTCACCCAGCTGTAAAATACTTCCAAGCGTGACCCAAGAGACAATACGCCTAGCTAAAATACCAGCTATCTGTGTTACTAATACTTTCATATTATCATTTTCTATTCCGATAGAGTGACGTTCATTTTCACACCCTACAGATTCCTTATAAGCAGGTCGAAACCGTCCGCAAGTGTATTGCTGAAATTTTATTTCACCGGCAATAGGACTACGGTTTACGTGTACATCAAAAACCGATAAAAATATGGTCACTTTTAGGCCTACTTGATTTAAAAATTGGTCATCGTAAACTTCGCAAACACTCATTACCTTACCATCTGCAGGTGATAAAACTAGACTATTATCATAAGGAATCTTCCTCTTAGGATTACGAAAAAAGAAAGTAATAAATCCCATTAAAACAGCAGGGATAATACTCCAATATGGATCGACAGTTACATAAATTACTACCGTAATAATAGCAAGAACAACAATGTATATGTAACCCTCTTTAACTATAGGCGCTTTAACCATTTATCCACCCCATCTTACTAGCCATTTTTTTGTAAAACAACTAAGTTCACTTCATATTTTTTTTGCATTATATTCCCTACATTCTGTGCTTTTTACTAGCTACTACCTTCATAACGAAACGTGGTAAAGCTAACATACGTATTGCACGCTTAGGCTCTGACAGTAATCGAAACAACCATTCCAAATTAGCATGTTGCATCCAAATTGGTGCCCGACGTACAACCCCAGCCATTACATCAAATGTTCCACCTACTCCAATTGATACAGGAACATTTATTTGCTCTTTATATTCATTTAGCCACTTTTCTTGTCTCGGTACACCTAAAGCAACTAATAATATATCTGGCTGACAAGCTCGAATGTTACTTATAATATCAGGTTCTTCTTTTTTAGTAAAGAAACCATTACGTGTACCGACAATTTGCACACCTGGATAACGCTCTTGTGCTATCTCTTTCGCTTGTTCAGCGATGCCAGGCGCTCCACCAAGCATATAAATTTTATACTTTTCTTTAGTAGCTTCAACTAACAAATTTTGCACCAAATCATATCCCGCCACACGTTCTGGCATACTATCACCTTGGTAACGTGCCGCCCAAACCACCCCTGCACCATCAGGTACGACCAAATCCGCATTATTGATAATATCTGCCAATTGTTTATCTTTATTAGCCATCATTATCATTTCTGCGTTAGGGGTGACAACTAAGTGGGACTTCTTTTGAAGAATAAATCCCTTAACTGCATTTACCGCTTCTTTCATTGTCACAACATCAATCAACACATTTAAAACAGCTACTCTATTGCGCACTATACATATGGTCTCCTTACTATTTTAAAAATCAAACTTTTAAATTATCTAATATATTGTATCACACTATTACATGCTGGGCAATCGTGGTAACGGAAGTTTCCACCAGGGTGTTTTTTCTTTCTCATTATCAGACGGCTCTGCTTTTTCCTTTGGTTGATTTTTAGGACGAATTTGGGTATCAATAACTATAGGTTCTGTTCCCTTAACAAAGGCACTGTACTCGATCTCTAAACACCCAGGTGTAGCCCTTTTACCAGAGTCCGTACAAATCGGTATATTAGTTACTACATTGGGGGGGATAGTAAAAGTTGTCGGTTTAGTGCCGCTGACTACTTGTGTCATCATTTTTCCCCACAATCCCGCTACCTGGGTACCTGAAATACCAACTGGTGTCCTATTATCATTTCCAACATAAATGCCAACTAATAATTCAGGCGTGTACCCCATAAACCAGGCTGTTTCATAATTATCAGTTGTTCCTGTTTTACCAGCTGCCATACGCCCAATATTAGCAGGTGTACCCGTACCATCTTCAATGACACTTTGTAACATGTTTGTTAAAATATAGGCAACTTCGCTACTAAGTACAGATTGCTGTGTTATATGCGCCTCTTCTAACAACTGATCATTTTCATCAAGTACTTTCAAAATCGATATTGGCCTAGATACTATACCGCCATTTGCAAAAGCAGTATAAGCAGTTGCCATTTCAAACAAATTAACACCCTGTGTTAAGCCACCCAAAGCAGTAGCTAAATTATTATCTTGTGGAACTAAAGTGGTGATCCCCATATTCTTCGCCAAATCAAGTACTTTATCAATTCCCACCTGCTGTCCAAGCTTCACAGATGCTACATTGACTGACAAGCGAATTGCTTTTTTTAAGGTGATTGGTCCATGGAATTTTTTATCATAATTTTGTGGAGCATACCCGTTAATATTAATCGGTTGATCAATAATAACTGAATTGGCAGTCAATCCTTGACTAAGGGCAACAGCATATACGAATGGTTTAAAAGCAGAGCCTGGCTGACGTACTTCTACCATGGTTCTATTTAGTTGACTTTCTTCATAACTACGTCCACCTACCATAGCTTTGATATATCCCGTACGAGGATCAAGTGCTAATACCCCACCTTGATACTGGCCTAGGACTGCTTCGGCCCCCTGCTGGACAACACTATCTAGTGTTGTATAAACTTTTAAGCCGCCCTTATATACCCGGTTGGCACCATACCGTCCAACAAGTTCATTCGCAACATAATCAAGAAAATAAGATGCCTGTACCACTCTTTTCTTTTTGCCGATTAATACGATAGATTGTCTTTGTGCTTCTTCGGCTTGCTTTTGTGTAACATACCCTTCCTTCACCATACCAGCGAGGACAGTCTTCCTACGTTCCAAAGCTGCCTGATTATCAATATATGGCGAATAAAGATTTGGTCCACGTGGCAACCCTGCCAGCAACGCACTTTCTCCTAACGTAAGCTCGCTTGCATGTTTCCCAAAGTATACTTGAGACGCTGCTTCTACTCCATAGGCACCTTCACCAAAATATACTTGATTTAAATAAGCTTGTAAAATTTCCTGTTTGGAAAACTTACGTTCAATGATAATAGCCCAAAAAGCTTCTTTTATTTTCCGTGTAAAAGTACGCTCCTGAGTTAAAAACATGTTTTTAGCTAGTTGTTGTGTTAACGTACTTCCCCCTTCTACTAAGCCACCTGACCGTAAATTAACCCAAACAGCACGGACAATACCGATAGGATCTATACCAATATGGTTAAAAAATCGACTATCTTCGTTAGCAACAATCGCTTGCTGCAGATAGGGAGATATATTATTTATTGAAACCACAATTCGATTTTCTTCAAACAATTTCGAAATAAGCTTTCCATTAGAATCAAAAACTTGGGTTGCTGCGACTAAATTTAAGTTTTCCAAAGAATCAATTTGTGGTGTAAAAAAAGCACATCCATTATTTGCAAATAGGCTTACAATCAATATAACGATAATACATAAACGCTGCATTTCACCACTCCCTTCTTAGCTTTAGTATTCCAAATCTAGGCGAAATTTACGCGCAGGAATATACCCTTACATGTCGAATATGCAATTTATATGATAAATTTCGATAAAATTTTAAGATATAATTTACAGAAAAAGATTTAGGGGGGATATTATGGTAAAAAGGTACAGTCTATTTAGTTTTTTTGGCCTTATTGTTATTATTTCATTCATTTGCTTCGTATCCACTCCTCTTTCACTTGCGATACCGGCCTTACAACAAACCTCTTCGCCGCCCCCCGCTTCAGAAATAAGCTCTTCACCAGATGTGTACTATATTACGGAAACCGCGAATATCGTACCAACTAACGAAAAACCTGAGTATGATATTTTTACGAATAAAGAGCGAGAAGAACGACAATTATCAACTGTCTTGCCAATAATCGAACCTTACTACGAAAGTAAAAGAGTATACTTAACTTTTGATGATGGCCCTGACCCTGAAAATACCCCCTTGGTTTTAGCCATTCTTAAGGAAAACAACATAAAAGCAACTTTTTTCCTAGTCGGAACAGAGATTGAAAAATATCCTGATATTGTAAAGCAAATCTTCATGGAAGGACATGCTATCGGCAATCACACTTATAACCACACTTACCGTGACTTATATCAATCGCCTACTACTTATATTGAACAACTAAATCGCAATGATACTATCATTAAGAATATCCTAACTGTACGTCCTCGTATTTCTCGAGCACCCGGAGGTTCCGCTGGGCATTTTACTAAGGAATACTGGAGTGCTCTAAAGATGCAAGGCTATATAGAAGTAGGATGGAACATTAGCTCGGGAGATGCTTCTGCCGCAAAAGCAAATGACATCCTCAATAATATAATGTATCAAACAACTAAAAACACTTTTTTATGGGATCATGCTATTGTGTTACTGCATGATGGGAGGGGACATGCTGAATCCGTCAAAGCATTACCTTCTGTTATTAAATTTTATAAAGAACAAGGTTTCCAGTTTCATGTTATAAACGCAAAGACACCGCCTGCTTGGTAAAGCACACGGTGTCTTTTTTATCCTAATAATTATAAACTATAATTAGGTGATTCTTTCGTAATACTGATATCATGAGGATGGCTTTCCTTTAGCCCAGCTCCTGTAATGCGAATAAACCGAGTATTGTTAATTAACTCCTCAATGGTGCGCACACCACAATATCCCATGCCAGCTCTAAGTCCACCCAACAATTGGAATGCCGTATCAGCCAATGTACCCTTATACGGTACGCGACCCTCGATGCCTTCTGGAACTAACTTATCCATGTTCTCTTGAAAATAACGATCTTTACTGCCTTGTGCCATAGCCCCTAAAGATCCCATGCCACGATAAACTTTATAGCTACGTCCTTGGTAAATAACAGTCTCACCAGGGCTTTCTTCTGTTCCAGCAAACAAATTACCAAGCATAACAACACTAGCACCAGCAGCAATCGCTTTCACAACATCTCCAGAATATTTAATACCACCATCCGCAATAATCGGAATGTTATGTTCCCTAGCAATTTTTGCACAATTATACACGGCAGTTATTTGGGGCACACCAATACCGGCAACAATTCGAGTGGTACATATAGAACCCGGTCCAATACCAACTTTTACAGCATCAACCCCTGCCTCGATCAAGTCACGTGTCGCTTCTGCAGTAGCCACATTACCGGCAATTAAATCTACTTCAGGATACATCGATTTAATCTTTTTAACAGCTTCTATTACACCTTGCGAATGCCCATGGGCAGTATCTACTACAATAACATCTACTTTCGCAGCAACAATAGCTTCTACCCGTTCTAACATATCAGCCCCAACACCAATGGCAGCACCTACTAATAGTCTGCCTCGTTTGTCTTTTGCCGAATTAGGATATTTTTGTGCCTTTTCAATATCCTTAATTGTAATCAAACCTTTTAAATTTCCTTCTGCATCTACTAATGGTAATTTCTCTATTCTATGTTTATGTAACAATGCTTTAGCGTCTTCTAAAGATGTTCCGACTGGAGCTGTAATAAGATGTTCAGTTGTCATACAATCATGCAATTTTCGAGTTAAGTCTGTTTCGAATCGCAAATCTCTATTTGTTAAAATACCAACTAATTTATCATTTTTGGTAACAGGAACACCTGATATGTGATATTTTTCCATTAAGTTTTGGGCATCTTGCAACGAATTCTCAGGGGATAAGAAAATAGGATCAACAATGATTCCATGTTCTGATCGCTTTACCTTGTCAATTTCACTTGCTTGCCTTTCTATTGGCATATTCTTATGAATGACACCAATGCCACCTTCACGGGCAATAGCAATCGCCATACGCGCTTCTGTTACCGTATCCATGCCAGCGCTAATTATCGGTAAATTCAACTTAATATTCTTAGTTAAATATGTAGTAACATCAACATCTTTTGGTAAAACATCTGATTTTGCTGGCACCAATAAAACATCATCGAACGTCAAACCTTCTTGCATAAACTTATTTTCAAACATATATATACTCCTTTCGCACAATTAGGACAAGTTATTTCAAATATAATAACATATTTAAACTTACCTAATCTACTCTTTTTTATGCAAAATTTAAATAATATTGGTAATTCTAATTCCGAAAAGTTATTAGATTTACAAAAATAAAACGAATGCCATAGAAAATAAAGAATCCTCATTGTATTTCAATGAGGATTCTTTATTACTTATTACAAAGTATATTACTTATCTGACATTAAAACTCCAGCTTTTGCTATATTGCTCTTGGCTGCGTCCCGAATAACAATTGTTACTGCATCAGCAGGACAATTAGCAGTTTCCGTAATTGCTTGTGTCACTTTTTTCGCCATTTCACGTTTTTGTTCAACGGTGCGTCCCTCTATCATATCAATTTGTACGATTGGCATAATCCATCCTCCTCATAAATTTTATATATTTCAATTCGCTATTGATCGCGAGATCCCTGCCATTTATTTCATTATTTTTAGTATTTAACCTTATTTTGATCTTTGTGCCGCTTATACCACCATAATCCTACGTATACACCAATTACCACTATGACTAATACAATTAGACGTGTCATGTTTTCCCCAGCAAAAACGATATCGTGCCCAATGAGAACTTTAATAATCACTGGCGGTAATTTACCGAAAATAGTTGCTAGCATGAAATCTTTAAAACTAATGCGACTTATCGCTGCAACAGCAGTAATAATCCCTGAGGGTGCTAAGGGGAGTAACCGAGCAATCAGCAAAGCCTTAAATCCGTTAGCAGCACTATAATCATCCACTTGTTTCAAATATTTGCTTTTTGTAATCCACCCCGCTATAATCTGCCTGAAAAAATAGCGTGCAAAAATAAACATAACGACTGCACCAATTACTTCTCCCGTCCATGAAATAACTACTCCCCAAAACAAGCCATAAATAATACCAGCTGCACCTGATAAAATCATAAAAGGAAATACAATTGTAAATGTCATAACAATAAATAAAATAATTGTTACAACAATTGACCATGCACCAAAACTTCGTAAATACTCTGCCAACGAAACAATGTCGCCATGTTTAAGAATACTATATGAATGTTGAAAAAAGTCTGGTTGCCAAAAATATGTTGCCCCAAGTAAAAAAATCAAAAACAGCCATCCGAAAAACCTAGCCATCCTAACCCTCCATGATACTAAACAATAAGTGTCTCCAATACTGTACTATACTAAAATTCTTAGTAAAAGGCAACCAGAAAGAGCCAGGTATCCGCCTACTTACCATTTATTTCACGCTGAAAAATATCACAATCGCCGCCTAACCAATTAACACAATCACTGCACCTTTGAACAAAATCGTCAGGAGATACATTTAGCAGCGAATATCCATACCCCATAGCGCTAATAATATGCTCAAACTCTTGACACTCAACGGCAATATCTCGCATTTTCTTTTCATCATAGATAGGTTTCATATTACCATCACCCCTATTATTAATGATTTATAATAGTGTGTGCTAATTATCAATATAATATTTTTTTTAAAAAGCTAAACTTAGGTATAAAGAGGCTACATATGTGGCACAATGATAATGTAAATTTTCTCCTCTCCCATAATTGGCGACCTCATGGTCGCCCCTTTTTATTTTTTCGTTTTGTTAATTGCTAAAAATTCCACCAAATTCTTGACCAAACCGCGTAATTAATGCCGGTCGTATATAATTAAAATCTTCAGACGTAGCCATTGTGCTTTCTGCAGCCTGTCTAGCCTCTAAGAAAACACCTATATCATTTATAATGTCCGCGATTTTTAAATCCGGTAAGCCATGCTGTCTAGTGCCAAAAAATTGTCCAGGGCCACGCATCTTTAAATCTTCTTCGGCCAGCACAAAACCATCATTCGTTTTCGTCATAATCCCAAGCCTTTCTTGTGTTTCCGAGTTTTTGTTATCAGAGAGCAAAATACAGTAAGATTGGTGCTCCCCCCTACCAATTCGTCCCCTGAGTTGATGTAGTTGAGCCAAGCCGAAACGTTCTGCATTCTCAATAGCCATAACTGTTGCATTTGGCACGTTGACTCCAACTTCAATCACCGTCGTAGCCACCAAGACTTTGATTTCACCACGATAAAACCCATCCATAACTAGCTCCTTATCTTTACCTTTCATCTTGCCGTGTACTAGGCCACAAGGTATACCATCTAATTCGGTTTGCATTAATTCTTCATATAACTCTACTGCAGACTGGGCATTAATTTTTTCTGATTCTTCGACTAGAGGACAAACTACATAAGCCTGACGCCCATTCTTAACTTCATTCTTAATAAACTCATAGACTAACCGTCTACGATCTGATCCTCTTACAAATGTTTTTATTTGTTTACGCCCAGGTGGTAATTCTCTAATCGCAGAAACGTCGAGATCTCCATATACGGTTAAAGCCATCGTCCGCGGTATGGGTGTAGCTGTCATCACCAACACATCTGGCGAATTACCCTTTCCCTGTAACTGAGCTCGTTGACGAACGCCAAAGCGATGTTGTTCATCTGTAACCACTAGCCCTAGACATTGAAACTCAACTGCTTCTTGAATCAAGGCATGGGTACCTACTACTACGTGTGTTAAACCGCACTGAATCTCTTGTAAGGCTTGCTCACGGACACGCCGTGATAGTTTACCTGTAAGTATTCTTACCTTAATTCCTAATGGCACAAATATACTTGATAATGTGTGATAATGTTGCTCTGCTAGTATTTCTGTAGGAACCATCATAGCTCCTTGATAACCATTTTCAACTGTTTTAGCTAACGCCAAAGCAGCAATGACTGTTTTGCCGGAGCCTACATCACCTTGTAATAAGCGTTGCATGGGTTTCATATCTTCCATATCGAGCTTAATCTCTAACAATACCTTCTTTTGGTCATTAGTAAGGGTAAATGGTAATTGGCCTTTCACTTGTGTAGAAACACTACTGTCAGGTCCATGTTTTATGCCAACAGTGTTACTTCTATTTTTCTTTTTGATATATAGCAAACCACACTGTAACAAATATAATTCCTCAAAGACCAGCCTTCTTCTCGCACACTGAAGCATTTCCATACTTTGAGGAAAATGAATGTTTTCAAAAGCTTTTTTACGGTCTAGCAAAGAAAATTGAGTCAAAATCGTAGAAGGTAATATTTCATCAATATCACAATAACCATGAAGTACCTGTTTAATGATCGTTCTTAAAAAGCGCTGATTAATACTTTCACTAGCGGCATACACTGGTACAATTTTTCCAGTATCAAACTCTTCAGCCTCTGTAATGATCTCAATTTCCGGGTTTTGAACTTCCACTTGATATGTTTTTTTTACCTTACCTGTTATGAGAAGTTCTACACCAGGCTTATATATTTTCTTCATATGGGGCTGATTAAACCATACTAACTGAGCTACTCCGGATGAATCATTTACTGCAATTTTGGTGATATGTAAGCCAGGACGAGGTTTACTCTCCATACACCCGATAACCCCAGCCCTAAACGTCTCTACTTGTCCATCCGTTACATTTCTTATCATAGTAATTTGGCTACGATCATCGTAACGATGAGGGAAATGTTCAAACAGATGACCAACTGTAAACAATCCCAATTTAGCCAAAGAATTTGCTTTTATCGGACCTACACCCTTAATATATTGAATTGGATCTCTCCAGCAATTCCCCAAAATAACCACCCTCGTAAAATAACCATTTCGATTATTACATTTTCTCTACACTACAAAAGAATTTATCACCTATATATTAAGAAAATAGGCAAATTTGTTTGCCTATTTTTTCAAGCATAATTCATTTAATTCCTTTAGCAATGCCTCAACATCAATATCATGCATCTTAGCTCCATTTTCAATTGTCTCAGTTGCTGCTCCCATGCATCCAATACATCCCATACCATGTTTAGCAAAAACCTCACGTACCAAGGGATGAGATCGAAGAAGCTCAATGATTGACGTTTGTCTAGTAATCACGATATATACCTCCCATCTCTTATCTATTATTATTATATCTTATTTCAATATTTATGTTAAATCTCCTGCTATATAGGTCAGATAAAGAATTATCCTTAAGTCCTTGCATTTAGTAAGCAATTTGTGCTAAAATACTAATGTTATTGTAATAAGGATATCTTGTCCTTCATCAAAGGAGGTGGAATACATGGCAAATCTTTGTGAAATCTGCAGTAAAAGCCTAACTAGCGGCTCTAATGTCAGCCACTCTCACTTAAAAACTAAACGCACTTGGAAACCCAACATCCAACGGGTTAAAGCGGTTGTTAACGGTGAAACAAAACGAATTAATACTTGCACTCGTTGCTTACGTTCTGGAAAAGTTCAGCGTGCTATCTAATTTTATTTAAAAATCATTATAGATTATAATTAGGGCAAAAAGAAAAGACTGGGAGATTCCCAGTCTTTTCTTTTTGCTATTCTCCTTTAATTAGGGTTAAAACTAACTCAAGATCGTCTTTGTTAAATTGATATTTTTCACTGCAAAAAGGGCAACACACTTCTGCATGTCCATCGGTAACAAGAATATCGTTAATTTCCATTTCACCAAGACTAACAAGCACTTTCTGTACGCGTTCATAAGAACAATGACATTCAAATTGCAAGGGAATTTCATCATACATACTAACTGGTAAGCCTGCAAAGATTCTATTGATAATACCTGCAGCATCAATGCCCTCACTTACCAATTGAGAAACTGGCGGTAGTGCTGCTATATTCTTCTCGATTTGGCTTAAAACTTCATCATCTGCATTAGGTAACGCTTGCACCATAAATCCGCCTGCCGCTGTTACCGTTAAATCTGGTTGAACTAAAACACCTAAAGCTACCGTTGAAGGTGTTTGCTCTGAGACTAATAAATAATTAGTGATATCCTCCGCTATTTCACCACTAACTAAATCTGCATTGCCAGTAAAAGGCTGTTTTAAGCCTGTAAATCGTGTAACAGAAATTTGCCCATTACCAACGCCTGCCCCAACGTCAAGTTTATTACCACGTAAAGGCAACTCAACATGCGGGTTTCTTACATAACCACGTACACTTCCACTAGCATGAGCATCCGTGACAATTTCACCAAGCGGTCCATCTCCAGAAATACGAATTGTAATACTTTCATCGGTTTTAAGATTGACAGCTAACAATAATGCTCCAGTCATAGTACGCCCTAGGGCTGCCGCAGCGACTGGATAACAATCATGGCGCTTTCTAGCCTCTTCAACTAATGTAGTAGTTACTGCGGCAAAAGCGCGCACCCCACCAACTGTAGTCGCTCTTATAATATGATCGCCCATGATTCCCCTCCTATAACAATTCTGAGATTACTACTTGTCCTGTGATAACGTCTATTACTTCAACAACACGATCCCTAAGCCTAGCAAATGTAGCAAGTCCATCAAGTCTCTTGGACATAGCTGGGGAACCTGGATTCAAATAGACAATACCATTATGCTTCTCTAATGAAGCCACATGGGTGTGTCCAGTAATAAATAGATCTGCTTTAAACTTACCTGCCATTTCCCTCTTCGTCTCTTCCGTAAAGTTATGTCCGTGATTTGCTACGATACGCAATCCATCAACCATAATATATGCATATGGCGATTGAATAGGCATAGTTAGAACCATGCTATCCACATCCGCATCACAATTGCCACAAGCAGTTATAATTGGGACTGGAGAATTATTTAACAATTCAGCTAGCCGTTTAGGATCATATTCTTTGGGAATATCATTGCGAGGACCATGATATAGTATATCTCCAGCATGAATAATAAAATCACATTCGAAAAAATATTTGTTATATATTTTTTCCCAAGTATTCGCACAACCATGGGTATCACTAATAATCCCAATATTCATTTAATCACCCACTATTCCATTGGAAATATTTTACTATTTCAGATTTGTTTTAATAAGTTAGCCATTTCAATTGCTGTTACTGCAGATTCAAAACCTTTATTTCCAGCTTTTGTACCAGCGCGTTCGATAGCCTGTTCAATACTTTCCGTAGTAAGTACACCAAAGATAGTAGGAACTCCTGTAGCCATGCCGACGTGAGCAACTCCTTTGGATACTTCCGAGCAAACATAATCATAGTGAGAAGTGCTACCTCGAATGACTGTACCTAAGCAAATTACGGCATCATACTTTTTACTGACGGCCATTTTTTGAGCTACTAGGGGTATTTCAAAGGCCCCTGGAACCCAAAGTACTTCTATATCTTCCTCCTTCACACCGTGTCTTTTAAGGCCATCCAATGCACCATCTAGCAATTTTGAATTGATAAATTCATTAAACCTTGCAACTACGACACCAATTTTCAGTCCTTCTGCTACTAATTGTCCTTCTATAACTCTTATCATTTTTTTATTCCTCCCCATATTGTTTTAGCATATGTCCTAGTTTAGACTTTTTAACGGATAAATAACGCTGGTTAAATTTATTAGCTTTCATTTCTACTGGCATTCTTTCAGTAATAGTCAGGCCATATCCCTCTAATCCAGCCCTTTTTCTAGGGTTATTCGTTAATAAGCGAATGCTTGATAGACCTAGATCTACAAGTATCTGAGCACCAATACCATAATCTCTTAAATCTGGTGCAAAACCTAAAATCTCGTTTGCCTCTACAGTATCTTTCCCCTGATCTTGCAATGCATAGGCACGAATTTTATTGGCAAGACCGATGCCACGGCCTTCCTGCCGCATATACACTAATACTCCTGCTTCTTCTTGGCTGATGCGTTTTAAAGCACTTTCCAATTGTTCCCCACAATCACAACGTAATGATCCCAAGGCATCGCCTGTTAAGCATTCAGAATGTATGCGTACCATTACATCCTTTTTGCCAGCTACATCACCTTTTACCAAAGCAATGTGGCATTGATTATCTAATTTACTTTCGTAGGAAATTAAGCGGAAATTGCCATATTTAGTTGGCATTTTTGTTTCTGCACCACGTATAATAAATGTTTCATTTGCTTTACGATATTTTATCAACTCGGCAATAGTAATAATTTTTAAATTATGCTTAGTAACAAACTCCATCAAATCTGGAACTCTAGCCATTGTGCCATCTTCATTCATAATTTCGCAAATTACCCCTGCTGGATAACACCCTGCCATTTTTGGCAAATCAACTGCTGCTTCCGTATGACCTGCCCGTCTTAAAACTCCACCTTCCACATAGCGTAAGGGAAAAATATGACCAGGCCTTCTAAAATGTTCGGGTAATGCATTCGGATCCAACAATGTTCTAATCGTTTCTGCTCTCTCGTGGGCTGAAATTCCTGTTGTTACAGTATGTGCATCAACAGACACGGTAAAAGCAGTGCAATGATTGTCTGTATTCTCACAGACCATAGCACCAATGCCAAGCTCGTCTAATCTAGAGCCAATAACTGGCATACAAATAAGTCCACGTCCATAAGTCGCCATAAAATTAATGGCTTCAGGGGTAACTTTATCAGCAGCCATTAATAAATCGCCTTCATTTTCCCTATCTTCATCATCTACTACCACAATTATCTTGCCATTTTTTACATCTTCAATTGCTTCTAAAATAGTATTAAATTTCATTTTTACCTCCAAGTATTTCGACTTATTTTTACGATGTGAACCCATTTTGCTGTAAAAAATTCATACTAAGAGTACTTGCTTTAGACTGCTTATCAGAAGAATGCAATCCAAGCAATTTCTCTACATATTTTCCTATTACATCTGCTTCTAGATTTACAGTGTCTCCAGTTTTTTTAAATCCTAATGTAGTGACAGATGCACTATGAGGAATCAGAGAAACTGTAAACCAATCTTGTCCACACTCAACAATTGTAAGGCTTATACCATCAATGGCAATAGAGCCTTTTTTTACGATATAACGCATCACTTCAGGGCCTGCTTCAATTTTTACGATAACAGCATTATCATTAACATCTTTAGCACGAATCATCCCAATGCCATCAATATGCCCGCTAACTATATGACCACCAAAACGGTCACCAATGCTAAGAGTCCTCTCAAGATTCACAATTGCTCCGTTTTTTAAACTCGCTAACGCAGTACTATCAACTGTTTCTGGCATCACATCAGCAGTAAAGCAAGTATTATTATACTCAACTACAGTAAGACATGTTCCATTTACAGCAATACTATCACCTAATTTAACGTCACTAATGACCTTACTAGCCTGAATTGTTAAACGTACAGATTTAACACCACGGACAATCGCCTTCACTTTACCTAATTCTTCCACAAGTCCGGTAAACATCTCGTCCCTCCCGGTTGCGCATATAGGCGCTAATTAATATATCTTCCCCAACAGATTCTGTTTCTATATCTTCAAGCAAAATTGCCTTATTAACATCAGCTATTCCTTGACCAGCTATTGGTCCTGGAGCACTATTACCACCAATAATCTTGGGGGCAATAAACCAATGTACCTTATCAACTAGATTGTCCTCTAACACGGAAGCATTAATACTAGCTCCACCTTCAATTAATAAACTAGTAATTTGTCTTTTCCCTAATTCTTTAAATAATAAAGGCAAATTAACACCATCTTGTTTGCTCTCAACTACCAAAACTTCTACGCCACAAGCACGCAAAGCATTGACTCTTTCCTCTGGCGCCTTATCAGTAACGGCAATGATAGTTTTGGCTAAACCATCTGTTACTACATTAGCCGTCAGAGGTGTTCGTGCCATGCTGTCAACAATCACTCGATTCGGATTCTTCCCCTGGTACGATAGTCGAGTTGTCAAACTAGGATTATCGGCTAATACAGTACCAATCCCCACCAGAATTGCATCACAAGTATCTCGTAAAGTATGTACGCGATTTCGCGCAGCAGGCCCTGTAATCCACTGGGATTGTCCTGTGTAAGAAGCAATTTTTCCATCTAAAGACATTGCACTTTTCAAATGGACAAAAGGCAATTTAGTGGAAATCCACTTTATGAAAACCTCATTTAATTTTGCAGCTTCCCTTGACAACACACCTTCTACGACTTCAATGCCAGCTTTTCGCAACTTATTAATACCTTGTCCAGCTACTAAAGGATTTGGATCTGCCATCGCGACAATTACTCTCGTAATACCCGCCAAGATTAATGCATCAGCACATGGTCCTGTTCTACCGTGGTGAGAACAAGGTTCTAGCGTAACATATATAGTTGCCCCCTCCGCCAATTCTCCAGCTTGCTGCAATGCATTAATTTCGGCATGGGGTGTGCCTGCTTGCTTATGCCATCCCTGTCCCACAACTCGTCCTTCCCGCACAATTACAGCCCCAACCATAGGATTTGGACTTGTCCGGCCAGTAGCGTATTGAGCCAAAAATAGCGCCTGCCTCATATACTCTTCATCCATAATTGACCCCTCCAAAAAAATTAGGCTGTTAAAAAAGTTTAATACTTTTTAACAGCCTAATAGAACATTAGAAAAATGCAACAGCTATTAAGCCTTATCAAAGACTTAATAATAACCTTTTTCCATCCAGACTATACTGTCGGCTCCGGAATTCCACCGGATCAGCCATACGGCTCGCGGGCTAATCACCGCCGGTAAGGAGTTAAAAGATTTCTCTTTTTCACCTTGCCCCAAAGGCTCCTTATTCAATTATGTATATGTTACCAGTATTCATGAAAATAATCAAGTGCCTTTAATTTCAGAAATTGCTTTTTTAATATCTTCTGATTGGTATACAGCAGATCCTGCAACCAAAATTGTAGCACCAGCAGCTATTACCTGACGGGCAGTTACAGCATTAATTCCGCCGTCCACTTGGATCTCCACAGCTAAATTCCTTTCGGAAATCATAGATTTTAACCTAGTAATTTTATCAAGCATGCTTGGTATAAATTTTTGGCCACCAAATCCAGGATTTACGGTCATTAATAACACCATATCTACTTCACTAAGCACTTCTTCAATTACCGAAAGTGGCGTAGAGGGGTTAAGAGATACCCCAGCTTTTAGCCCATGCTCTTTGATGGTTTGCAATACTCGATGTAAATGAGGGGCTGTTTCAACATGAACTGTTAAGAGATCAGCACCTGCTTTTGCAAACGCTTCAACAAAATCTTGCGGATTGCTTACCATAAGATGAACATCGAAAAATAATTTAGATACTTTGCGAATTGCCGCAACAACAGGAGGACCAAATGTAATATTAGGTACAAAATGTCCATCCATTATGTCAATATGAAGCATATCCGCACCTGCTACTTCCACTCGTTCTATTTCTTCAGCTAATTTAGAAAAGTCAGCCGAAAGAATTGATGGTGCTATTTTAATCATAATTTAAAATCCTTTCTTCTTTTCTTGAATTTCCGATAGTATTTCAATATATGAATTATACCGCTGTTCATTAATACGCCCCTCTAATACTGCCTGTTTTATAGCACATTGGGGTTCTTTCACATGCAGACAAGTATTAAACTTGCATTCCTGTACAATCGCTGCTATTTCGGGAAAATAATACATAAGATCATTTTTTTTCACATCATCAAACTCGGTAAAACTAAAACCGGGCGTGTCGACAACAAAGCCACCGGTAGTTAAGGGTAACAGCTCTGCAAAGCGAGTCGTGTGCTTACCACGACCAATTTTTTCACTAACTTCACCTGTTACTAGAGTAAGCCCCGCTTCAATTGTATTTAAAATCGTGGATTTGCCAGCCCCCGAGGGACCAGCAAATACGCTAATTTTATCAGAAAGAGCATTTTGCAATTCCCTAATACCAAGTCCCAATTTAGCAGATAATGTGATAACCTTATAACCAATACTCCGATACAATGCAAGAAGAGGTTCTAATTCTTGCATATCAGCCAAATCAGTTTTATTAATACAGATGATTATATCTAAGTCCGACATTTCTGCCAAAACTAGAAATCGATCTACTAAAACTGCATTAATATTTGGATTTACTGCAGCAAAGGTAACAATAACTTGATCTATATTTGCAATCATTGGTCTTTTCAACATGCTACGGCGAGGTAATATCTTTTCAATTATCCCTTTATCATTTTCAGTAATATCATATTCAACTTCATCGCCTACTAAAAGTGAAAAACGTTCTTTTTTAAAGCGTCCTCGCAAAGTGCACATAATCACCTTGTCATTTGTTTTCACATAATAAAAACTATTATATGTTTTTAGTATCACCCCATGCTGCACTTGCTATGCCTCCTATATTGTTTGCTCTTGCAACAATACACCATTAATATACACTTGTACTCTAACTTGGCCTACACCATCCACGGTTTTTTCAACCTTATCACCAGGCTTATGGACATTTTCATAAACAACACGTCGACCATTTGTATCAGTTAAAACAACTTGAACTGCTTGGCGAGTGGCCCCTTCAGGTACTGTTATTTGCACAACGGCTTTTTTAGTTGCACTACCGCCGCCTTTTGCAACTGTGAAATCTACCGAAGCACCTTCTGTAATTTCCGCTGATGGACCAGGATTTTGTCCAATAATAGTCCCAATTGGATACTTATCGCTAACTTCTTCAGTTACTTTACCCACTTTTAGTTTTAGACTCTCAATTTGGGTGTTTACCGTATTTATCGGCGTACCACGAAAATCAGGTAAGGCAAATTTACGTGGACCAGCACCTTTACTTATAACAAGATCAACCGTAGAATTCTTATTGACTTGAACCGGCGGGCGTGGCTGCTGATTAATAATTGTATCCGCTGGAACGTCAGCGTTAAACTGTTCATCAATTCTTCCTACTACTAAACCAGCATTTTTAATTTGCAGTTCTGCATCCCTTCGGCTGAGTCCTCTAAGATCAGGCACTATAGTAATCTCGCCACCCTTGCTAATAACAAGATTAACCATACGCTGCTCTTTTACTACTGTATTTGCCTCTGGATATTGAGAAATGACGTTTCCAGCTGGTACTTTATCACTAAATGATTCTGATACTGTGACACGCAAGTTTTGCCCTGTTAAAATACTGCGGGCAACTTCTACTTGTTTGCCAACAACATTTGCAACGGTAACATCATTATTGCTCCAAAACTTACCAAAAGCAAAAAAAGCACCTATCATAAAGCCAAATAATAATAGCAATATTAAGCCCCATACTCGCTTCTTGGATTTATTACTTTTCGTTAAACTATTATTTTCTGGTTCGGCTCCAACCATATTTGCCTTGTTAGAAATCGGTTCCTCTATGCGTGGTAGTATCTGAGTAGGGAAATCGCCTCTTGACAGACGGCGCGTATGGTCATCCCTAAAATAGTTTTGTACTGATTTTAAGTCAGCAATCATCTCGCTAATGTCAAATCGGTTCGCTACATCTTTTGCCATTGCCTTAAGAACAATAGCCTCCAACAAAGGTGGTACTTCTGGTTTTAGTTCCCGTATAGGACGCGGTTCTTCTTGTAAATGTTTCAAAGCAATGCTGATTGGCGTTTCGCCATTAAAGGGCACTGTTCCCGTCAGCATTTCATAAAGAACAACACCTAATGAATAAATATCTGACTTTGCCCCAACCACTGTTCCTTTTGCCTGTTCAGGAGAAAAGTAATGTACTGATCCTATTATTGTTGAAGTATGATGCATCGTAGCTGAGCTTACTGCTCTTGCAATACCAAAGTCAGTCACTTTTATACGTCCAGCGCGAGTCATAAGTATGTTATGAGGTTTTATATCACAATGTACTAAATTATTCTGATGCGCGTGTTCTAATGCTTCAGCGATATCTGCGGCAATCCGAACTGCCATTTCTATAGGCAGTGGTTCTCGTAAAATACGTTCTTTAAGAGTTTCACCTGATATATATTCCATAACAATATAGTGTACATCTTCATCTTTTCCGACATCATAGATATTTACAATATTGTGATGAGATAAACGAGCCGCTGCTTGCGCTTCACGCCTAAAACGGGTCACAAATTCTTCGTCATTTGCAAATTGTGAACGTAAAACTTTAACTGCTACAGAGCGATCCAATAGTTTATCGTGTGCCCTATAGACATCAGCCATTCCACCGCCACCAATATGCTCTAAAACAGTATATCTCTTATCAAGAGTTCGATTAATCATGTGAACCATCACCCCCTTATTGTAATGCTGCCCTAAACACTTGACGGGCAATTGGCGCTGCAATGCTTCCCCCATAACCAGCATTTTCAACAATTACCGCAATTGCAATTTGCGGATTATTTGCTGGTGCGAAACCAATGAACCAAGCATGAGAATCCCCCTGAGCGTTTTCTGCGGTACCAGTTTTACCAGCTACTATTATACCTGGTAAAGAAGCTGATTTACCTGTACCACTTTCAACAACTTTGATCATCATTTTATTAATATCCTCAGCTAGTTGAGGGCTAGTCACAGTAAGCCATTCTTCCTGAGAATATGATTTAATTACAGTACCATCAGGATCCGTTATCTTATCTACAAGATATGGCTTCATAATTACCCCCTTATTAGCGAAACTACTTGCTAGCATAGCCATCCGCAAAGGTGTAACTAATAAACTGCCCTGGCCAATGCCCGTTTGTGCTAAATCTCCGTTGCCCAACGAAGAAAAATTCGGCAAATGAGAAGCAGTTTCTTGCAATTCTTGACTGACAGGTTGTTTAAAACCAAATCGCTCAAAGGCATTCGCCATTTTGCTGCGTCCTAATTCTAAAGATATGGTGCCAAAAAATACGTTAGACGAGACGGCTAATGCTTCAGTTAAGTTAATCTTACCATAGGACTCTAAATGACTTTCTTGCAAAGTATAATCTGGTGGTATCTTTAAAATACCTTCACAATCTATGGTTCTATTTAGGTCTATTACCTTCTCTTTTAATGCTGCCTCAGCAATCATAACCTTAATCGTAGAACCAGGAGGATACAATCCCTGAGTCACCCGATTTAATAAAGGACTATTCTCATTCGTAGAAATACTTTTCCACTCCTGATCAATTTGATTAGGATCAAAACTAGGCTTACTCACCATAGCTAAGATTGCTCCTGTACGAGGATTTATCGCAATTACGGCTCCTCGATGATTTCCTAGAGCTTTGTAAGCAATTTCTTGCAGTTTCACATCCAAGGTTAATACTACATTATTACCTGCCTTATTGGCAAATAAATGGCTGATTGCCCCTAAATGAGCCATTGCGTTATTATTCCCAGTTAAATAGGAATTGAAAGTCCCCTCAATACCACTCTTACCATATGTGCTACTATCGTAACCTACCACTTGTGCTGTCATAGCTTCATAGGGATACTTACGCTTAAATACATCTCCCTCTCTTTGACTATAGGCCAACTTATCACCATGTCTATCCACTATCATACCATATGGAATCATACGAGCAATTTCAGCCGTGCGGCGATTTAAGGGGTGTGTTGCCAAAAATTCACTCTCTACAACTTGTATATAAGACAGATAGATTAGTAAACTCAACAATAAACCAACTAGTCCTAAAGCCACCTTACGAATATTATCAGCTATATGATTCATGTCATTTCGCATCATAACATCTCACTTCCGATATGGAAAACAGCATACCTAGCAATATGAAATTTGATACAATAGAACTCCCCCCATAACTAATAAACGGTAAAGTAATGCCTGTTAAAGGAAAAAATTTAATAACTCCGCCAATAATCAAGAATATCTGGAGTGCCATAGAAACTGCCAATCCGCCAGCTACCATCATACTAAAAGGCATAATTGACAATAACGATGCACGAAAGGCACGATAGATTAAAATAATATATATTATAAT
Organism: Pelosinus sp. IPA-1; assembly: GCF_030269905.1. Taxonomy (NCBI): domain Bacteria; kingdom Bacillati; phylum Bacillota; class Negativicutes; order Selenomonadales; family Sporomusaceae; genus Pelosinus; species Pelosinus sp. IPA-1. The sequence goes on from NZ_BSVC01000004.1 coordinate 465,606, forward strand.
AACCGCACCTGCCCCCATTAAGCCCATCTCTTCCCCGATAGCAGCAAAGATAAAATCTGTATGAACTTCAGGGATCATACCAGGAAATCCATAAGTAAGACCAGTCCCCATAATCCCCCCAGAGCCCAAAGCAAATAAAGACTGAACAATTTGATATGCTCCTCCGTTAGGGTCAGCCCACGGATTTAGCCAAATATCAACACGAATTTGTATATGAGAATATAATTTATAACAAATGACTGAGCCAATTAAAAATAAAACTAAGCCAATGATCACATAGCTCAATCGCCCACTAACCATATAGGCCATGAGTATAGCAATACCAAAATACAATAGGGCTGCCCCCATGTCACGTTGCAATATAAACATAAGCATTGTAATGCCCCATACTGCAATAAGAGGCGCAACAAATCTTGGGTGTGGCAGCACCAAAGGTCCATAATGCCTAGTAGCATGAGTAAGTAATTCTCTTCTTTCACTTAAATAAGCTGCTAAAAATAATACAATAAATATCTTTGCAAATTCAGAAGGTTGAAAGCGAATTGGTCCTATAATTACCCAGCTTTTATGTCCGCCAATATCAACTCCAAAGACAATTGCTGTTAATAACAAGCTGACACCAATAAATCCACAAATATATTTAAAATAAGCCACTTGTTCTAGTCGCCTAGAAAGAAATACAGATACTAAAAAAACACTCAACCCCACACCAATCCAAATCACTTGTACTAAAAAAAGATCTGGTCTAAGTCTAAAAATAGTAGTCAATCCAATACTCACCAGTAGGGCTGTTAACGGGAGTAATAGAGGATCACCAGCATGTCCCATTCTACGCAAGAGAGTATTTACTAGCATAAACCCAGCAAAGATAGAACATATAGCTCCTAATGCAATATAATTAATGACCCCGTGAGCCAAGCTAACAGCTGCTACACCATGTAACATAATGATACCAGCAACCACAAGCAAATTGCGCTCAAGTTGTCCTATGTTAGTCATAGTTATGCATCCTCTTCTTTAATTAAGATAGTCGTAATATTATCGAATCCACCCGCATTTTTAGCTTGCATCACCAACTGTTCTACAATAGAGCGAGGATCGCAGTCTTTTCTTTGAATTAATTTGTGGATTTCTTCTTCACTAACCATATTAGTTAGTCCATCCGTACACATTAATACAACATCACCTGCTTCTAAGGAAAGGGTGCCTGTATCAACGCTAATTAAACAACTCGTACCAACCGCACGAGTCAATATATTGCGCTTTGGATGATTCTGCGCGTCTTCTCTCGTTATACTACCGCTTTGCACTAATTCCCAAACCAATGAATGGTCATTGGTTATTTGGCGAAACTCTCCATTACGCAATAAATAGATACGGCTATCACCGACATGGCCCCAATGAAGCTTTTTCCCATCAATATATACGACCGTTACCGTTGTCCCCATACCACTAAAATCTTCTTTAGATAGAGCCATCTGATAAATGGAGGTGTTAGCTTGAATTATTGCTTGTTTGAGTAACAATTCAAGATTATCCTTCCCTACATGCTCTTGAATATAACCATTGACTGTTTTTACTGCAAGTTTGCTTGCAATTTCTCCAGCCACATGCCCTCCCATACCATCAGCCACAATGAACAAATGTGGTGGGCTACAGAAATAACTATCTTCATTTGTCTCTCTAACCAAACCAATATCAGAAATTACATGTGCGAGCAATACCCCTCACCCCTTAAAACTAAATGTAACAGATCCAACTTTAATTAGATCACCATTTTTCAACAAGGTTGCCTCTACAATAGGCTGACCATTAAGATATGTTTTATTAGTGCTATGTAAGTCAGTCAGCCAATACCCCTGTTGATTTTTATGGATACTAGCATGTTCATATGATATAAACGAATCCTCAATTACGATTCCATTATTCTCGTTACGCCCAAGATATACCGTTCCTTCTAAAAAAAAACTAGTTTGCCCTAGATTAACATGCCCACTATCAACTACCAATAATTTTGCCTCATTAGAGCCATCAAACTTATTCTGATCATTCTTTACTGATACTTTTTCATGCTCGGATAAATTTAAATCAGTATAAATTAATTTTATGACTTTATATAAAAAATAATATAGGAATCCTAATAAACTATATTGTAGTATAACGCCAATGCTATTTAAAATGAATACCTTGCTCGGCAATTCAATTCACCTCATATAAAATAACAGTATTACCTATTTTTATATGATCACCATGGGTTAATTCTTTGCAACTAATTCGATGATCATTTACATAAGTTCCATTTAGGCTTTTCGCATCATATATCACATGATTACCATCTTCAAATATCACATAGGCCTGTAACCTTGATGTATTTAAATCGGTAAGTGGCAGTTCATTACTAGCCCTACGTCCAATATTCACCCTGTTGGTTGTCATTTCAATCTTTACACCTGCATCAGGTCCTTCCAAAACACGTAATTTCCCATGTAAACAAGCTTGTTCTAATATATTACATTCCACTTTATCAAATACACGAGTATCGGATATTTCTTGTTGTTCTATATTCTCACTTACTACCCTTTTTTCATCAGGCAAGGGCTCGCTAAAGCAACTTACTACACGAAAACTCCCCTTAATAACAGACTCATCTTGGTAAAACTCAATTATAGGCATACCTATAATCGTATATTTCCTTTGTTTCGCCTGCTCCATTAAGTGCGTAGACAATTCTTGGGAAATAGACTGGCTATAAGAAGATATTCGATTATAATCAATATCGTTTAAATAAACCATATATAAATTAGGAACATACGTTTTTGAAATACCGACTGTTTTCTCGTCCTCCATACTCCTAACCAATTGCTTTCCAATTTCTATTGGCTGTAAACCACTAGAAAATTTACTATTAAAGAATCCTTCAATATACTTCTCAAACATATTCTCCAAGCCTCGAACAAACTTCATAACTATTACCTCACCAATTTAATCTATTTTATTATACTTTATATTACCACCATAGTCAAAATGAGGTACTTTTATCTTCAAAATCTTATCGAAATAATAAATCGAAAAAGCAAGGCATTATCACCTTGCTTTTGGGCTATTATTTACTACGTTATTTCTAAGCTGTCCACAAGCAGCCCGTATATCCGTACCCATTTCGCGACGTACTGTAACATTAATTTTTTTGTCGAGAAGGATTTTTTCAAACTGCTGAATTCTTTTATTATCAGGCCTTAATAACCCTCGTTCCATAACAGGATTAACGGGTATTAGATTGACATTAGCCAATCGCCCTTTCATCAGCGCCGCTAACTGCCCCGCATGCTCGATTTTATCGTTAACATCAGAAATTAATACATATTCGTAAGTCACCCGTCTACCTGTTTGCTCAGCGTAGTAATCGCCTGCATCCATAACTTCAGGTAATGAATAACGATTATTAATCGGCATTAGTTGGGAACGAATTTCGTTAGTAGGTGCATGCAAAGAAATAGATAAGGTTATTGGCAATCCCTCTCTAGCTAACTGATTCATTTCCGGCACTAAGCCTGAAGTGGATAATGTAATACTGCGATAACTAAGGTGAATACTATATTCTTCGTGACACAATCGGATAAATTTAAGTACATTGTCATAATTAGCCAACGGTTCTCCAGAGCCCATAATTACAATATTATTGACAGCAGCCTGTTCTTGCTGCAACAATCTGTTAATATACAACACTTGCGCTAAGATTTCGCCGCCTGATAAATTTCTGGTAACCCCATTTAATGTAGAAGCACAGAACACGCAGCCCATGGCACATCCAACCTGAGTTGAAACACATACACTATTTCCATAAGGCTGACGCATTAATACAGTTTCTACTGCAGAACCATCATGAAAACTTACTAAGTATTTACTTGTCTTACCATCAGACGACTGCTGCACAGCTTGTGTTGCCACCGTATGAATTACAAAGTTATCCATCAGTAGAGCTCTATGATCTTTAGACAAATTCGTCATATTATCAAAATCATAAACCCCGCACTGGTACATCCATTTTGCAATTTGCAAGGCCCGATACTTTGGTAAGCCATAAGGGTGAATGACTTGAGCAATTTCATCTACAAACATACCGAAAATATCAATTTTCATTATTATTCACCTATTTCACCCGTAGTAAGCGAGAAATAAAAAAACCATCTACCTGATCAATATGTGGCCATAACTGAACCATTTCACCCTTATGCTCTTCTGAGGGAAAGAGTTGGCCTGCATGCTGAAGTGTGAAATCCTGATTATCTAACAAGAAACTATCAATAATATTTTGGTTTTCTTCAGGTTCTATTGTACACGTACTATATACTAAAGTGCCACCTATTTTTACGCATGCAGCAGCGCTCTTTAAGATCGCCTTTTGTAAGACAGGTAAATCTTTAAACATAGATTCCGTTTTTCGCCAACGTGAATCCGCTTTACGCCTTAATACACCAAGACCAGAGCAAGGTGCATCCACCAGTACTCGATCCGCTTGCCTTAAGTATTTATCGCTTAAGGTTGTCGCATCAATTGCCTGTGTTTCAATAATGCTAATACCTAATCGTTTTGCATTCTCGTTAGTTAGTGCTAATTTATGATCATAGATATCAGTTGATAAAACACGCCCCTTATTTTCCATCAAAGCGGCTATATGGGTGCTTTTACCTCCAGGTGCACCGCAAGCATCAATAATAAACTCGCCTGGTTCGGGAGAGAGGACATGAGCAACTAACATAGAACTCTCATCTTGTATTTGGAATAACCCTTCGTTTAAGGATTTCAAAGTGTTCAATGCTGGATAACTATGACATACAATACCTTCTGGGGTCCAACGAGAAGGTTCAGCACTTACTCCTTCTTTTGCTAAAATATCTAGAAGTTCTTCACGGGTAACTTTTAGAGTATTTGTGCGTAAGGAAAGAAGTGGTGTTACGTTATTAATTTGGCATAATTCTTCAGTAGCTTTAGGACCTAGGCGCTTTAACCAACGAGCTACCATCCATTGTGGATGAAAGTACTTTAAAGATAAAAAGCGAAGAATATCCTTCTCCCGATCTGGATATACCACCTTATCAGTTCCGCGACCCGCATTACGTAGGACAGCATTAACAAATTTAACAGTACCAGCATGTCCATACTTCTTAGTCAGTTCTACTGCCTGATTACAGGCTGCCGATACTGGCACTTTAGACAAAAAGAAGATTTGATACATACCCATACGTAAAATATTCAAAATAATTGGGGCTACTTTATCTAATGACCTGGTGACAAAATGACCTATAATCCAATCTAATGTCTTACCAGCTTTAATCGTACCATATACTAATTCTGTAACGAAACGACGATCTTGATCGGATATTTTATGACGATTGATCTCCCTTACCAAAGCTATATTTGCATAAGCTTTATTATTTGTTACATCATTTATAACCTTTAGCGCAATCTCTCTAGCATCCATATATTCACCTTTTACACCTTTATATATTAAGAAATGAAATCTTTTACCGCTTCCTCTACCCGTTTAACATCAATTCGTGTGTTACAACAAGGTCCATTCGGTCTTTCATTTAACACACCAATAACCGGAAGTGGAAAAACATCCTGAATACCACTTGTCAAATCTCGTTCACAAGCAATGGCGAGCACTGCATGGGGACGAAGGGTTTTTATAACTTTTCGGGCTAATGTCCCTCCAGTAGAAATTGTTACATGTACCCCATATTTTTCTGAGATGGTCAGCAAATCTCCAACCTGACAAGCTCCACATTTACGACAATTGGCAATATCATGAGTCACTTTATATTGGCATAATTCTTGCTGAATACAATGAGGTGTAAGAATTAATAATTTATCAGGTGAAACTTTAATGTGTTTCTGATGAATTAAATAATTACTCACCTCAATAAAGGAACGTTCTACTCTTTCTTTTTCTACATCAAAAATTTTACCAATTTGGATGGCCAGAGGAAACAGCAAGTTAATTGCAGACCAAGCTGGCCCTTGAAACAAAGATAATGTAGAAAAACCTAAGATGGCTAAAATAATGCCGCCAACCCCAATCCCAATAGCCAATAAAACCATTCCTAACAAAACTCCAAGAACAACTGGCAGAAAAGTACTAATATTAGCGAGACCAGGGAAACTAACCATCCACAATCCATAGGTAGAAAGAGTGGCTAAAAACAGACTAGCCAATATGAGTGCCAAAAACAATCGTTTCTTGGGACGAGCTATCACCTCAATCACTACCATTCACCTTCTATTCTAATATATCGCCAACACGCAGCCCATAACCACAAGTAAAGTCACTTGCACTCATACGCCTTTTACTGTCAGGCTGAATTTCTAAAACTTCTAGCATTCCCTGCCCTGCTTCTACTACAAAACCATCTGCAGTAATCTTTGTTATTCTACCAGGATGAGTTACTATCTCGTCAGACGGATAAACCCTAGTTCGCCAGGTCTTTAGGTTTTTACCTCGGTAACAACAATAAGCACCGGGCCAAGGATTAAGTCCTCTGACTAAGTTATGTATATCTAACGCTGACTCTTGCCACTTAATACGTTCTAATTCTCTATTTAACATAGAAGCATAGGTAGCAGATGCATGATTTTGTGCCATACGCGGTGCTTTATTACCCGCAATTAATTTTATTGTTTCACTAAGAACGTTAGCACCAACACACTTCAACTTATCATGAATGTCTCCGGTCGTTTCCGTTTCTCCAATAGGTACCTCTTCTTTTAGTATCATATCACCAGTATCCATTCCAATGTCCATATACATAGTAGTAACACCTGTAAATTTATCCCCTTTAATAACGGACCAATGAATCGGTGCAGCTCCACGATAAAGAGGCAATAAGGAGGCATGCACGTTAATACAACCTAATAAGGGTAAATCCAATATACTTTTAGGTAATAATTGGCCAAATGCAACAACAATAATAATATCCGGTTTTAATAAAGATAATTCAACTTGAAACGCAGCCTCTTTTACTTTAGCTGGTTGCAAAACAGGTAAACCATAACTTAGTGCTGCTTGTTTGACTGGCGATTCAGCTAACTTCTGCCCCCGTCCTTTGGGACGATCTGGCTGGGTTACTACTGCAACAACATTATAGTTATCTGCTATTAATTTATCCAAACAAGGGACGGCAAAATCTGGCGTCCCCATAAATACTACTCGTAAATTTGACATCTTATTTACCCCTATGAATGGTTTGCGCTTTTTCAATAAATAATATGCCATCCAGATGATCAATTTCATGCTGTAAGGCTCTAGATAACAAACCAGTTCCTGTAATACTTATATTTTTCCCAAAACGGTTTAAACCAGTTACTGTGACTTCCGCAAATCGTTCTACTTCACCAAAAACACCTGGTATACTTAAGCAGCCTTCATTTCCCAGTTCACAGCCTTCACTTTTCGTAATAACTGGATTTATTAGTTCAATTAACTCTTCATTTACATCAATCACGATCACTCGAAGAGATATACCTACTTGGGGTGCTGCCAAGCCTACTCCATCGGCACTATACATTGTCTGTGCCATATCATCAAGAAGTTTCCTAATTTTTTTATCAACACGTAACACTGGCTCCGCTTTCGTTTTTAATACCTTATCGCCAGCTTTTCTAACGTCCATTATAGCCATAATAACCTCCTAGTAGATAAATCATGCCAAAATTCTATCATAGAAACATATAAAAATCCACGTTTAATATAAACAATATTTTTCACATAATACTAACTGGTTCAACATCAATAATAACATCTGGTCGCGTAGTTAGGCCCATCGCAACTATATGAGGCTTTACGTCCACAAGATTATCTGTTTTTACAATGATATTCATACGAAAAATATCATTTATCTTAGCAACAGGGGCTGGAAATGGCCCTATTACTTCTATATTTTTATTTTCTTTTACTAGACTTCGTAATTCTGTTATTAGCTTATCAGCTAGATTTCGAGCCTTTCCTTCTTCATCAGCCTGAACTGTAAGTTTAAGAATTTGACTATAGGGTGGATAAGAAAGGGCTTTACGAAAAACGATTTCAGCATCATAAAAGCTTCGGTAATCATGTTCAGCCCCCGCTTTTACTGCATAATGCTCGGGATTATAAGTTTGAACTACAACTTTGCCTGCCTTCTCACCACGCCCTGCCCTACCTGCGGCCTGAGTTAACAAGGCAAACACACGCTCTGCTGCCCTAAAATCAGGTAAATTCAATATACTATCAGCTGCTATGATACCCACGGCTGTAACACTTTTTACATCATGCCCTTTAGCTACCATTTGCGTACCAAGTAAAATATCATATTCGCCTTTTGAAAATCCATCTAAAATACGATCATAAGCCATCTTCCCGCCAGTAGTATCTTGGTCCATCCGCACTATACGTACATCTGGAAATAGCTTCATTAACTCTTCTTGTAATTTTTGCGTGCCTGTGCCAAAAAAGCGAATATAACGACTGCTGCATTCTGGACAAACATCGGGCACCTCTTCAATACATTGGCAGTAATGACACTTCAGTTTTTTACCTATAGAATGGTACACTAAAGAAATATCACAATGCTTGCACCGTACAATATGCCCACATTCTCGACACATTACAAAGGTAGCATAACCACGACGATTCAATAAAATAATAGCCTGCTCACCGCGGTTTATTGTCTCAGTTAGCAATTCTTGCAAAGGCAAGGAGATGACACTACGCCTTTTATTACGTAATTCTTCACGCATATCAACAACCGTAACCGCAGGTAACAACGCATTTGCAATCCGCTTTGACATAGCAAGCATTGTATGCTGCCCCTCTAAAGCTTGATAATATGTCTCAACTGCTGGCGTAGCACTTCCCATTATTACCACTGCACCTGCCAAATTAGCTCTCATTAAAGCTACCTGTCTCGTATGATAGCGCGGTGTTTCCTCTTGCTTGTAAGTAAATTCATGCTCTTCATCCATTATAATTATTCCGATATCTACCAAAGGTGCAAAAATGGCTGAACGAGCACCAATAACAATACCTGCTTCTTTTCTACGAAGACGCTGCCAAGCATCATAACGTTCACCAGTAGATAGCTTACTATGCATGACTACCACATCATCACCAAACCGAGCCTTAAATCGTGAGACAATTTGGCTTGTAAGGGCAATTTCAGGGACTAAAACAATCGCCTGACGGTAATTTTGACGAGCTACTGCCACTGCTTCGATATAGACTTGGGTTTTACCACTTCCAGTAATGCCATGAAGTAAAAAAGACTCAAATTCCTTAGCTTGCATTTTCGGTATAATTTTTCCCAATACTTGCTGTTGTTCAGTCGTTAATGAAACAGTATTTTTTGTTTCCGATAAATCAGCATAGCTATCACGAACTATCTGAACTTTTTCAATTTTAACAATGCCCTCTTGTACCAATTTTTTGACAGTATCATAACTAGTATTACTTTTTTTCAAGTCATCGTAAGAAAGCTGCCCATACTCTATTAAATAATTCAATAAACGGCATTGTGCTGGTTTTCTAACTAAACTGCTAATAAGGGTTTGGGCGGATTCAATAGATATGTCTAAATAGATTACACTTTTATAAAGATGTGTACCAGTCTTTTTTCCGATTGACTCTCCAACTATTACTTTCTTACGTAGTAAATATTGTATGACTTTTAATACACCAGCACCAAACTGTTTTTCTAATTTGGACGAAAGTACCGATCGCTGCTCATATATATATATAAATACCTGGTAATATTCTGCTGATTTAGCTAATAACTCAGTTAATGTTTTCTGAATATCCCGATCAGTGCCTACCGAATAAAGTGTAACACTTTTTATGCCTGATTTCCCTGGAATAAACAAACGCATCGCATCAACTAAATTACAAAGATAATATTCACTAATACACCTAGCAGTATGCATCATATGCTCATCAAACCATATGTCATTATCCAATGTATCTAAAATAGGTTTTAGGTTAATTATATCAGAATCTTCACCCTGAGTAATATCAATAATAAAACCCTCTAGTTTGCGATTTCCAAAAGGCACTAATACACGCCAACCTACAGCAACACAATCTAAGTGTTCAGGAATATGATATGAAAAAGCTTTGTTAATGTTTTTAGTTGTAAGATTTACTAAAACTTGTGCTATACGTTGCATTGTTACCACCATTCCATGATACTTAATAAAATTAAAAAGGGGGAATCTCACTGAGTCCCCCTTTTATCATTAGCTATACCTATAAAATTCGTATGATGAGATAAAAACCCTGCAAGAAATTATTAAAAATTAAAGATTTGCTTCCTTACGTAAAATTTCTGCTTTATCAGTGCGTTCCCAAGGCAAATCAATATCAGTACGGCCAAAGTGTCCGTAAGCTGCTGTTTGACGATAAATCGGACGACGCAAGTCCAAGGTTTTAATAATGCCAGCTGGACGCAAATCAAAATGTTTTTTAATCAGCTCGGCAATCAGTTTTTCATCTACTTTAGCCGTGCCAAAAGTCTCTACCATAATCGAGACTGGATGCGCCATACCAATAGCATAAGCTAACTGGATCTCACATTTATCTGCTAATCCTGCCGCAACTACGTTTTTGGCAACGTAGCGAGCTGCATAGGCAGCTGAGCGATCTACTTTGGTACAATCCTTACCAGAGAATGCACCGCCACCATGACGTGCCATTCCACCATATGTATCAACAATGATTTTACGGCCAGTCAAACCAGCATCGCCTTGAGGTCCACCTATTACAAAACGGCCTGTTGGGTTAATATAGTATTTCGTATTTGCATCTAATAGATGAGCTGGAACAATTGGTACAATAACTTTTTCAATCAAATCTTTTTCAATAGTTGCTAATTCAACTTCAGGACCGTGCTGGGTTGAAATTACGATCGTATCGACACGAAGAGGTTGTCCATCTTCATATTCCACCGTTACTTGTGTTTTTCCATCAGGACGTAAATAATCAACTTCTTCATTTTTACGGACTTCTGTTAAACGACGAGCTAACTTATGTGCTAAGGATATTGTCAATGGCATATACTCTGGAGTTTCATTGGTTGCGTAACCAAACATCATTCCTTGGTCACCAGCACCGATTGCTTCAATATCATCCATTTGTCCTTGTTTTGCTTCTAGCGCCTTGTCAACACCCATCGCAATATCAGCGGATTGCTCACCTATGGAAACCAGTACACCACAAGTGTCACCATCAAAGCCATATTTTGCACGTGTATAGCCAATTTCTTTAATTGTATCACGTACTATCTTAGGAATATCCACATAACAATTCGTTGTTATTTCACCAACTACATGTACTTGACCTGTTGTCAACAAAGTCTCACATGCTACCCGTCCCATAGGATCTTTTGCCATAATGGCATCTAATACACCATCTGAAATCTGATCCGCCATTTTATCAGGATGTCCTTCAGTAACAGACTCTGAAGTAAATAATACGCGTTTTTTTTCCACAATTTCTACCTCCAATAATTAATAAAAATAAAAAAACTCCCATAAGGGAGGGTGATTGTCACTGTCACTCTCCCATCTTGCGGATTTCACCGCAGGAATTGGCACCGTTTTTGGATATTCCAAATGGTTGCCGCGGTTTCATCGGGCCATTCCCTCCACCATCTCTTGATGAGCCAATATATAATTCTGCCAAATCAAATTTTAAAGTAAAATAGAACAAAAATCAACCTATTTTCGACATTCTATGTGAATTTTATCTAAAATAACTTCTGCTAGCCTTTTTTTAGACATTTGAGGCAACTCTTCTATACGACCGTCACGGTACAACAATTTTGCTATATTTGTGTCCGTATTAAATCCGGCACCAGGTATAGTAACATCATTAGCGACAATCATATCTAAATTTTTTCTCGTTAATTTATCTTGTGCATGAACTAGTAAATCCTGAGTTTCAGCAGCAAAACCAACCAATATCTGATGTTTCTTTAGGTGCCCAAGCTGTAGTAAGATATCCGGATTTTTCTCTAGTATCAAATGTAGCGTCTCACCAGTCTTTTTAATTTTATGCTCCGACATACTCTGTGGACGATAATCCGCTACTGCCGCTGCCTTTATCACAATATCACTTTCCGCAAAATGAGCCAATACGGCATCCTGCATCTGTGATGCTGATTGTACAAATTCTATTGTAACACCAGGTGGCGAAACTAAATGAGTAGGTCCCGATATTAAAGTGACTTTTGCTCCTCTGTGCGCAGCAACCTCCGCCAATGCATAGCCCATTTTCCCACTAGAGCGGTTACCGATATATCTTACGGGATCAATTGCCTCCTGCGTTCCACCTGCAGTAATTAATATCTTTTTCCCTGTAAAATCATGATTGGTTTTTAGTATCTCAATTACCTTTTCTACAATAGCCTCTGGCTCAGGTAAACGTCCTACACCCTCTGTACCACATGCTAATTTACCACAATCTGGATCCATAAAGTAATAATCTAATTGAGTCAGCTTACTAATATTTTGCTGAACAATGGTATTTAAATACATATTCGTATTCATAGCTGGCACCATTAAGATTGGTGCCGTTGTCGCCATAACCGTAGTAGATAACATATCATCCGCTATACCATTGGCTATTTTACCAATAATATTTCCCGTTGCAGGAGCCAATAAAAACAAATCTGCTCTACTAGCTAATGCAATATGTTCAACATTCCAATTGGTAGCTTCTGCCCACATATCAACTACAACCGGATGTCCACTTATTTCTCGGAAAGTCAATGGGGTAACAAAGTTAGTCGCTGCCTTAGTCATAATAACATATATGTTGGCGCCCTGTTTTTTTAGACGGCTAACGACATCCACTACTTTATAAGCAGAAATACCACCAGCTACGCCAACAACAATATTCTTTCCCTTTAACATAACGACCTCCTACTTTATACCGCTTTTGGTCCGCTCATAGGATATTTTGTCTTGCGCTACTTCCTCTAAAGCAATGGTTACTTGCTTATTCGACTTGCTCTCAACCATGGGTACTGAACCGTCCATAAGTTCTCGAGCACGCTTAGCCGCAAGCACAACCAATGTATATTTACTATCAACTTTAGTCACTAAAACATCTAATGATGGATGAATCATAGTAGTCCCCCTAAGTTTTATTTATTAAAATTAGTTAATATTTCTTCCACTATATTGTCATTACGTACCACTTGGCACTTTTCTGCAGTAATAATTGATAAAACCTTGTTTGTTGCTTCTTGCACCTCATCATTTACTACTATGTAGTTATAATTATGTACGTATGTCAATTCATTATTAACACAACTGAGCCTTTTCTTTATCACATCCAAGCTGTCAGTACCTCTTTTATGAATGCGATTCGCTAGCTCATCCAAGGACGGTGGTGCAATATAGATAAACACTCCTTGGGGGAATCTTTTTTTTATCTGCGTAGCTCCCTGTGCATCTATTTCTAAGACAACATCCTTACCATTTTGTAATAAATCCTTTACATGACGGCATGGTGTTCCATAAAAATTGCCATAAACTTCAGCCCATTCCAACAACTCATCATTTTTTATCATATTCTCAAATTCTTCACGAGAAACAAACCAGTAATTAACCCCATGTTTTTCTCCTACACGTGCTGCCCGTGTAGTGGCAGATATGGAATAGTTTAATTCAGGATATCTACGCAGCAATTCTTGACAAATTGTCCCTTTACCTGCTCCAGATGGACCAGATAAAACAAGTAAAATTCCCTCTTTTGTCATACATGCTGCTCCTTTCATCATCTGCTATTCTGCAGTGTCCTCGCTAGTTTCTTTGCTGGCAAGGCGATGAGCTACGGTTTCAGGCTGCACTGCAGATAAAATTACATGATCACTGTCAGTAATAATTACAGCTCTAGTACGTCTTCCATAAGTTGCATCAATTAACATTCCTCTGTCACGAGCTTCTTGAATAATTCTTTTAATTGGCGCCGATTCAGGACTGACAATAGATATGATTCTATTCGCAGATACAATATTACCAAAGCCAATATTGATAAGTTTTATTTCCATATAAAAATCCCCCTTATTTTTTATATCGCTAGCATCTACCTATGGTTCTTTATTTGATTCTACTCTACATTTTGAATCTGTTCTCTGACTTTTTCAATTTCACTTTTAATTTCTACGACTATGTTGGCTACAGTAAAATCATTCGCTTTTGAAGCAATTGTATTCGTCTCACGATTAATCTCCTGCACGATGAAATCCAATTTTCTTCCTACTGCCTCATCAATATGTAATGCAGTATGAAATTGTGCCAAATGACTTTTTAAACGTACTAACTCCTCAGTTATATTCGTTTTATCAGCAAAAATCGCTGCTTCCTGTACCAATCTGCCGACGTCAGGTTCTTCTCCTATCATCCCCAATAAATCACGCATACGTCCCAATATCTTTTCCCGGTACTCTACTAAAACTTGAGGAGCACGCTCTTCTACTGATTTAATATATGATTCAATCACTGCGATACGCGCTATCAAATCTTGCTGAATATTTAACCCTTCTGTTATACGCATCTGCATAAGATTATTGACCGCTATAGAAACGGCTTGAGACAATTTAGGCCACAAAGATAAAGCATCTTCTGTTACTTCCTCAGCGCGAATAACATCAGGATATTTTGCTATTTGATAAATTCTATCCTTTACTGGCATAGCAAATAATTCTGATAATTCATCTAAAGCTTTATTATAAGCCACTGCTAATTCTTTGTCAATCCGAACAGCTCTTTTCTTTTCTCCATACTCGTCTATTGTTATAAAAACATCAATACGGCCTCTTACTAGTGCACTAGATACACTGCGCCGAATTTTATCTTCAAGTGGTCCTAAATTCTTAGGCATACGAATAACGATTTCATTATAACGATGATTTACAGCTTTAATTTCTACAATTAGTCTGTATTCATTATCCATATATTCGCCACGCCCAAACCCAGTCATACTTTTTATCACACTAAGCGGCTCCTTTCTTTGCACATTTTTATTATTAACGATAATATTACAATTATCCAAATCTCTTTAAATACTTCTCCATACTTTCACTAAATCCCTTTTTCGCTTATTATCTAGGTATACCATTGTTTAAAGAATCTTTTATTTTATCTTTGCAATATCAAAGTAGAAAGAATGTTCTATTTTATCGTTTGTTTTAATCAGTAATATGATAGGAATATCAAGTACAATGTCTTTTTCTAAAAAATAAAAGTAACATTGAGCAGTAAATGTATTTTGCCCTGATTCTCCAGTATTCTTTTCGGCTTTAGAAGGAATTACCGTCTGGTATGCCTTAATTTCTTTGCCAGCCTGTTTAAGTATTACATTAGCGTTTTGAGTGAAATCCTGTTTCCCCCCAAACAAAACTGTACTAAAGCTTAATAAGCCTGAGTAATCTGCCAATATACTTTCACTATCTAACGCAGTAACATTACGCCCTAATAAATTCTTTTCTCGAGCGTCTGTTGCTATGAGCAAAAAGGAAGTGTATAAATACGAACGTTCTGCTGTATCATTTAACTTTATCGCTTTCTCTTCATAAGACATCCATGGCAGCAAGAAATCCTTTAATTGATTTTGTGCATTCGATTTACCATAATCCTGCGCCTCTTTTATAACATCAATATTAACCGGAGATATTGCAAAAGTCTGACTAAATGATAGTAATAAGAAAATCACTGTCAAAGTAAAAAATCTCACTATAGCACCTCCCTACTCTTATGAGGTATATTATTACACCACAAATAGAAAAATTCCTTTCAAATAAAAAATCCAACTCCTAATTTTTAGAGAAGTTGGACTTTTCTTTATTATCTAGAAAACTCAAAGATACTTGCCACGAAAAACTTCTACTGCTGGGCCAGACATATAAATATGATTATCCAAACCCCATTCAATAAACAAAGTACCCCCGTCTAATTCAATTGTAGCTTGCCGATCTGCTTTACCATTGAGTACCGCTGCTACTAATGTAGCACAAGTTCCTGTACCACAAGCCATAGTAACACCAGCACCGCGTTCCCAAACACGCATACGTAATTTTTGTTTATTTAATACTTGCACGAATTCAACATTCGTTTTCTTCGGGAAGATAGGATCTGTCTCAATTTTGGGTCCGATTACAGATAGATCAACTAAAGTAAGGTCATCAACAAATATTATACAATGGGGATTTCCCATAGATACGCACGTAATGTTGTATTCAATATCGCCAACTCGTAATATTTCGTTAATTACCTGTTCATCAGCGTTCCCGACCATCGGTATTTCACTTCGCTTAAGGCGCGGTTCTCCCATATCAACTTTTACGGTATCAAGTATACCATTGGTAAAAATTAGTTCTGGTTTAATAATACCGGCTTTCGTTTCTAACGTAATTTTTTTCTTATCTGTTAGGCCGTGCTCAAACACATAACGAGCCATACACCGTGTGACATTACCACACATTTCAGCTTCACTACCGTCTGAATTGAAAATTCTCATTTTAAAGTCAGCTATTTCTGACTTTAATAATATAACTAATCCATCTGCTCCTATCCCAAAATGCCGGTCACAAACCTTAATCGCCATTTCTTCATAATTTTCAATACTTTCTTCCAATCCATTAACAATTACAAAATCATTTCCCAAACCATGCCATTTACTAAAATTAAACTTCATGTCCTATTCTCCTCATTTTAAACTTAAAATTTCAATTCTATTAATGCACCCGCCCCAAAACGGAACGAGGCACCCGCCTACGAAAAAATAGATGTTTAATCGCACCTATAATAAAAGTCCACCCAGAAATGCACAGCACTACTAACCAATCCGACAAACCAAGAGGAACCGTGGCAAAAATTTCCCTCATAAAGGGATGATACACAACTAACAATTGCATAAACACAGAACAGACCGTGGCAAAAATCAGATATTTATTTTTAAACATGCCAATTTCAAAGATACTAAACCTTTCGGACCGACAGTCAAAAACATGAAACATCTGACAAAAAACCAAAGTACAAAAGGCCATTGTTCTAGCCAGTGTTAAATCATTTTTTAAAAAATATACTCCTGCAAAAACCAATACTGTACTAATACCGATTTGAAAACCACGTGTAATGATTTTAAGGCTTAACCCACGAGAAAATACACTTTCTCGCGGCTGCCTTGGTGGCCTATTCATAATATCATGATTGTTAGGATCTACTCCTAAAGCCATAGCTGGTAGCCCATCAGTAACTAGATTAACCCATAAAATTTGTACGGGCAACAAGGGCAAAGGCAATCCAGCGAGTGTAGCAATAAACATGGTGAGCACTTCGCCTAAATTACAAGATAGCAAATACCGAATAAATTTTCGTATGTTATCATAAATACCTCGACCTTCTTCTACAGCAGCAACAATAGTAGCAAAATTATCATCCGCTAAAACCATCGCTGCTGCCTCTTTGGTAACATCAGTGCCTGTAAATCCCATCGCGATTCCAATGTCAGCTTCTTTGATAGCAGGTGCATCATTAACACCATCTCCAGTCATAGCTACAATATGTCCCTGACGTTTTAACGCTTTGACAATACGCAACTTATGAGTTGGAGATACACGAGCATATACGGTAACACTATTGATGATCTTAGCCAATTCGCCGTCATTTAATTCATCAAGTTCATTACCAGTAAGAGCTTGGTTTTTCTCTTCTTTAAACATTTGCAGTTCCTTAGCAATTGCTACTGCAGTATTACGATGATCTCCAGTAATCATAATCGTCTTTATTCCAGCTTGCCGACATAAAGCAATTGCAGGCTTTACTTCTTGTCTAGGCGGATCAATCATACCAATCAAACCAACAAAAACTAAATCCTTTTCCAACTCTTCGCTTACATGACTAGCCTCCATCTTTGTAATCTGTCGGTAAGCCACGGCCAATACCCTAAGAGCCTGATCTGTCATTTTTTCATTTTGTTCCAGAATATCGCTTTTTATAGCCGCAGAAAGCGGTGATTCGGTGCTATTATTCATATAATGTTGGCACATATCTAAAATAACATCCGGAGCACCTTTGACATAAATAACATTTTTGTTATTTTTCTCATAGAGAACCGACATTCGACAACGTTCTGATTCAAAAGGGATTTCAGCTAAACGTCGCTGATTTTTCTCCATTTCACTGCGCCAAATATCCGCCTTAGCTGCCGCAATCACTAACGCACCTTCTGTAGGATCCCCTTCAATAGACCACCCACTGGTAGTTGTACGTCGCCATAAACCACTTATTCCTATATTATTATGCTTTAAAATACTATTATTACATAATGCACCTATTTCTAAGCACTGTAGTAAACATTTATCCCTTTTAGGATCAAATTCCTGCTTATTGTATAAAAAATTCCCCTTTATTTCATAACCAGTGCCAGTTAGTTCATAATTTCGACCTACAACAAATACTTTTTGCACAGTCATAACATTTTGTGTAAGAGTACCCGTCTTATCAGAACAAATGACCGTAGTACAACCTAGTGTTTCAACTGCAGGTAACTTTCTTATTATCGCATTCCGTTTTATCATACGCTGTACACCTAATGCTAAAGCAACTGTAACAATGGCTGGTAGCCCTTCTGGAATCGCAGCCACCGCTAAGCTAATACCTGCCATACACATTAAAAAAAGCGGTTCTCCTTTAAGTACGCCAGTTACAACAACGATCACACAAATGATTAAACATCCCCACACCAGCCATCGTCCTAAAGATTCTAACCTCAGTTCAAGAGGTGTACTTTCAGGCTTCACATCCTGAATCATATCTGCAATACGACCAACTTCTGTGGCCATCCCAGTAGCACAAACTACCGCCTTACCTCGCCCCTTAATAATGCTTGTTCCAGCGTACACCATATTCTTACGATCACCAAGGGAACTAGTTTCCCCAATTTGTTTATCCGCTACCTTTCTAACAGCTAATGATTCACCTGTTAATGTAGCTTCGTCCACTTCCATATTGTGTACATCAATTAATCTAGCATCAGCAGCAATTTTATCGCCTGATTCTAAGACCATAATATCTCCTGGAACCATCTCACGGGCCGCTATTTGCTGTAAAATACCGTTACGAATAACATGACTCATCGGTGCAACCATCGTTCGTAACGCATCCATAGATTTCTCAGCACGATGTTCTTGAATAAATCCTAATATAGCATTGATTAGCACAATAGACAAAATAGTTGCTGCATCAGCATATTCCCCTAAAAATGCTGAAATCAAAGTGGCAGCTAGTAAAACCAAAACCATAAAATCCTGGAATTGAGCAAAAAATCGTTTCCACCAAGCGGGTTTTTGTTTTTCCACCAATTCATTATATCCAAATTCAGCTATTCTACTTTTCACTTCACTAGAAGATAACCCTTCTTCTTGATCCGTTCTCCAAAAATCGATTATCTCTTGCGCTGTACGTGTATACCACTTGTCAGTATCCACTATGCCACCTCACTTACCATGTGTTTTTTTATTCATGTTATTCCAAACAGCCTCTAATTAGACCTAAATTGACCGAGGAAACGCAAAATGGTATACTAGTGAAAATTATACTAAAGGTACATAGAGAAACCTATACCTATCTCAAAATCAATATATTAATGGAGGAAAGGCATGAGTCTTGATGGAGTATCCTTATCAGCTTTACTTGCTGAATTAAATACAAAACTTACAGGCGGAAGAATTGATAAAGTTTTTCAGTCCGATAAATATACATTAATATTATGGATAAGACAATCGAATGAAAACTTACGCCTACTAATTTCAGTTAATCCAAAGCATCCTCGCATTCATCTAACTGAAGGCACTTTGGAAAATCCCGCTACACCTCCGGCCTTTTGCATGTTATTACGAAAACATTTAGAAGGTGGGCGCATTGCTAGCATTCTTCAGCACAGTCTCGATAGAATCGCTTTAATGTCTATCGATTTCCGTAATGAAGATGGTACGATTATAACTAAATGTCTTATCTCTGAGTTAATGGGCAAACATAGCAATATTATCCTCACACAAGATCAGGTTATTATTGATGCTATTAAAAGAGTTGGTCTAAGTATCAGTCGTACCCGACAGGTTTTACCTCGAATGGAATATACCTACCCACCCGGTCAAATGTGCCTAAATTTTTTTGAGACTCCTATACCTGTTTTTTTTAATACGCTTAAGACGCTCCAAACAACTCCTGTCACCAAAGCCATTATTCAAACAGGTATTGGTATCGGACCTATAACGGCCAAAGAAATAGTTTGGCGAGCTGGGCTACCTGCTGACATTCTAGTTGAAGCCTTAGATAATTCTGATATTATCGCTTTACAAGAAGCAACCGAGAGTATTATTACTCATTTAAACTCAAAAGAAATAGAACCTACAGTGATTGTTAATGCCGAAAATCAACTAGTTGGTATTGCATCTTTCAACTTAGAACATTTAATACAAAAAAATACGAAACATCATTTTTTCACCATGAGTGAGGCTGTTGAATTCATAGATAGTCTTTCAGGGAAAAAAAAGCTTCCTGAACAAACTATTTTATTCAAGATTGTCACAGAAGAGAGCAACCGCTTACAACGAAAAAAGATAATTCTTACTAAAGAATTATCTGATGCGACGTCTGCGGATTCCTTTCGAAAATTTGCTGATATTATTATGGCGAATCTTTATTCAATACCTGAAGATCAGAATATGATCTCCTTACCCGACTTATATCACGATTCCCCTGAAGATAATCAAATAAGTATAGTTATTGACACCAAACTTTCCCCATTAGAAAATGCCCAATCTTATTATTCAAAATATAATAAATTAAAGAGGGCGCAGGAATTACTCAAAGAGCAGCTCTTCCAATGCATACACGAAACATCCTATCTAGATAGCATTTTAGTTGCCCTTGAACATGCTACAAACAGTTCTGAGCTTGCCGATATTCGCGAAGAATTGATTAATAGCGGTTATCTTAAAAAGGCTGGCAAACGCCGCATGCCAATTCCTGCTTCCAAGCCACTAACAATCACCACTCAGGATGGCCTAACCATTTTAGTTGGAAAAAATAATCGTCAAAATGACATTGTAACATTTAAACAAGCACAGCATAATGATATATGGTTTCATACAAAAGACATCCCAGGGTCCCATGTTATTTTACGCTCCGGCAGCCAAACCCCATCATTACAGTCGATTCAATTAGCAGCACATTTGGCTGCCTATTATAGCAAAGCCAGTCAATCATCTAATGTGCCAGTGGATTATACACAACGTCGTTATGTAAAAAAACCCTCCGGTGCGAAACCTGGTTTTGTTATTTATGATCACCAAAGTACTATATATGTAACACCAGATGAAAACCTGGTTAATTCCGTATTAAAAAAGTCCTAAGCAAACAATTTATAGAAAAAGACATTTCCTATCCCTACTACTGTGGAAAGGAAATGTCTTTTTTTATTCTACAATTTCTTTAATTACTACTTTATCCGCTTGATCAACAGGCATCAACTGGACACCCACTACTTCTTTACTGGAAGTAGGCACGTTCTTCCCTACATAATCCGCCCGAATTGGCAGTTCACGATGACCACGATCTACTAACACTGCTAGTTGTATAACCTTTGGCCTTCCAATATCAATAATCGCGTCGAGAGCAGCCCGCACAGTTCGTCCCGTATATAATACATCATCAATTAACACAATTGTTTTTCCACTAATATCAACAGGAATCTGCGTTTGATGTACGATAGGCTGATAACTAAGAGTAGACAAGTCATCCCGATATAAGGTTATGTCTAAAATCCCTACTGGTAATTCTACTCCTTCGATTCTTGCTATTTCAATTGCTAATCTTTCTGCCAGAGGTACGCCACGAGTTCTAATTCCTACTAGTACTAAATCTTTTATCCCTTTATTGTTTTCAATAATTTCATGGGCAATACGAATGAGCCCCCGCCTGATGGCTTGTTCATCCATGATGACGGTCTTTTCTACTAAATTAACCATAAAAAGCCCTCCCTAATTATGTATTTTCCGTAACTCTCTTAAGATTAGTTCCATATCCTCAGGCAAGTTCGCCGTAAATATCATATTTTCCTCAGTAACAGGATGAACAATCTTTAACTCAGCTGAATGCAACGCTTGCCCTATAATAGAAAATTGTCTTCGATCAGGTCCATATTTGGGGTCACCAACTACTGGATGCCCAATGTAAGCCATATGCACCCTAATTTGATGCGTACGTCCCGTAAGTAACTTGCATTCTACCAGGGTGTATGCCCCAAACCGCTCTATCACACGAAATTTTGTTGTTGCTTCTTTGCTATTTACAAACGTTACCGCCATCCTCTTACGATCTGTAGGATGACGACCAATAGGTGCTTTAATAACGCCCTGCTCTTCCTTAATATTACCATGCACGATAGCTAAATAACGCCGACTTGCTGAACGTTCCTTAATTTGTTTTGCTAAACTTATATGTGCTCTATCACTTTTCGCAACTACCATAACTCCTGAAGTGTCTTTATCTAAACGATGAACTATCCCTGGACGGGCAACCCCATTTATCCCTGATAAATCTTCGCAATGCTCTAATAAAGCATTCACTAAAGTCCCACTATAATTCCCTACAGCTGGATGCACTACCATGCCGCGGGATTTATTAACAATAATAATATCTTCATCTTCATACAAAACTTCAAGCGGAATTCCTTCAGGAATTAGCTCTAGGGGTTTTATTCCAGGCACGGCAACCTCAACATCGTCTAAATATTGCACCTTATAATTAGACTTTACTAATTTTCCATTTACAGTAACATCACCATTAACAATCAATCGCTGCACTGTAGATCGAGATACATCACTCATGTACTTAGTTAAAAGCACATCCAAACGTTCGCCAATTTCAGCCTCATTCACCTTATAATGATTTAAATCAGTCATTGATTTCATCCTCTTTATATAAATATATCATAGTAAAAATAATGCAGCCAACACCACATACAATGGCTGTATCGGCAATGTTAAATACTGGCCAAATCCGAAAATCAAAAAAATCAACTACATAACCTGTTTTTATGCGATCAATAACGTTCCCAATTGCCCCTCCTACTAGTAAACCTATGCCAAAACGTAATAATCCATATTGCTTGGGAATACGGGGGTAAAAATAAATTGCTGCCCCTACCAGGCTTACCGCCACAAATAAAAAAAATAGGGTTTGATGCTCAAACAAACCAAAAGCAGCACCTGGGTTCAAGACATAAGTAATATGAAAGATGTCCTGAATGACAGGAATAGACATACCAGGTAACATATGTGCTAGGATGTAATTTTTTGAAAATTGATCAATTAATATAACAAACAGTACTACTAATAATATTGGCACAATTTTATCTCCTATCCAAAAATATATACTTTTATCAAAAAATACTTGTCTTTTTCCTAACTACTTTACATTCTGAATAAAGTTCATATTATATATAATAAACAAAAATTGGTTAAACGTAAAGTTTTATACTAAATTATCCTTTACATCTAACCAACTTCTCTTATGCTTTTTCAATTTTGTCCAGAAATTTCAGTAAAGGAACAATTTTAACAATGAGAGGAGCACCTCGCATCCAAACTTGTTGCCGAAAGACCTCCACAATCTCTTCTTTCGTTGCACCATTACGTACCGCTTTTAATAACTCTAATTTAGCGCGCGTATCATCTTCACTATATACAGCAGTAGCTAAGGCCATTAAATATCGATATTTAATGGGAATAACACCTTCACCCCATATTAAATGGTGATATTGGCTAATAAGCTCCCCCATGTCTTCCCCTAGTTCATTAGCCCCTACATTACAAGGCGGAAAAAAACCAAATTGTTCTTTAAATATCTGCCTAATTTCTTCTGCTTCCATTTTGTCATCTCCCTATTCTTTCGCAAAAACATTACTATCTCTAAACTTATGATCTTATTATATTCTATAAATTATCCAAACACTGTGATTTATATCATAAAAAAGACTTAGCTTATGCCAAGTCCTATTTAAATTCATCTTCAGTTGATTATGAAAAATAAGCAAAAAAGAAAAGCCCAGAAGTCTGGGCTTTTCTTATATTACAATTATTCTGGGCTGATTGCTCCTACTGGACATGTTGCTGCACATGAACCACAATCAATACACTTTTCATCAATAACATATTGTGCTTCGCCTTCAGAAATAGCTTCTACTGGACAAACAGCAGCACAAGCGCCACATGAAATACATTCGCTACTAATTTTATACATGAAAATCACCTCCTATGTAGATAACTGTATACTATTATACTATAGACTAGCAATAAATCACATAACTAATATCATTTTCTTATGTTTTTTTTTACATTATGCTTAATTTTTAACAAACTTTCAACTCATTCTTCTTTTTGAAAAATTATTTTCTCTATCTCTTTTCGATAATGAAACAAAATAGCACTAATAACCACTAACAGGGAAGTTATTAAAATAGTTATGCTTATATTACGTGTAAGATTTTGACCAATGAAAGAATATAGAATAATTGCAGGAGCTTGCCCAATTGCGGTTGCAATTACAAATCTGCAAAATGAAAGTGTTGTTAATCCAACCCCATAACTCACCACCTTAAATGGAATAATCGGCGTTAAGCGAGTAATAAATACAGCCCAAATACCATGCTTGCGCAGATAGAGATCTATCATTTTTAAGTACTTACCCGTAATAAACTTTTCAACTACCGGACGGCCATACCATCTTGCTATAGCAAAATCCAGACTAGCTCCTAGTAATGCGCCAACCCAAGAATATATTGCCCCAAAAACCCATCCAAAAATCCAAGCATTTGCAATCGTAATAACTAAACCCGGAACAAAGGGCATTAAAGATTGTAATGTCATAAGCATAATGCTACAAATTGGTGCCCACACACCATAATCAAGAATAAATTGACGTAAGCCATCAAGATTACGACGCTTTAAGTAGGTAACTCCATTTTCAAAGAATTCTCGTATGCCAGGTATATAAAAGTAAACAATAGCAGCAACGACCAAGACTCCAACCCGGTACAAAATAGCGTTTGTTCCCATCATTGGTCTTGCCATAAATAGAACCTCCCAGCCTGCATCTACCAACAATACCTAGGATTAATTTAATCTTTCTTTATAGTATCTTATGCTTACATATAAACAATTCCTGCTAATAATTAAAAACTGAGCTTAAGTTAAGCCCAGTTTTTAATTATTAAATATGACTTAGTACTTTTAGAAAACATTATTATATTCTATTTCTAACTATTTCTAACTATTTTTATCTTTATTATGTTCTAGTATATTCTCTTTTACAGGAATAGCATCTGTGAGATCAACAATTCCTTCATGTTCATCACTAGCGGGAAATAGATCATTATAATCAGTTGAACCAGGGATATCTTGTGGAGAATCGGAGCTACCATAACGTAATACTGCTTGCAAGGCATCTTCACCATCAAAACCTACAAATTCATTCTTGTCATCATCTAAAAAAGTTCGTTTGAATGGAGGCGTGAGAAGTTGCTCTTCGATTGGCCTGCGCGACAAGTCTAAACTATCATCTTCTCCTTGGCATTCTACGCACTCATTTGCCCAAGGAATTACCTCTAATCTAGAAATAGGTATCTTATTTCCACATTTACTACAATATTCGTAGGTCCCTTTTTTTATTTTTTCAAGAGCATTTTCTATTCTTTCTAATAAAACATGAGCATTGTCCCGCAATGCGAGATCTTTGCTGCGCTCAAATAATTCACCACTAATATCAGCGGGATGGTTATCATATACAGATAATTCACCAATAGAATCCGATAAACTGTTTCCTAGTCCGTTTTTTTCCAAGCGGGCAATCTGTTCAACTAACCCCCTTTTTTCCATATTTAAGTTCTTCATCAGCTCTTTACTTTTCTCAGCGTCCAAAATACCCTCTCCTAATGAATAAACTTTGCTACTTCTTGTACTCTTAATCTTTCTTTAGCAGGCGTATGCACTTCATTACTATATCCCAGACAAATAATTGCGACTGCTCTAAGCCTAGGAGGAGCTTCTACAGCTTTTTGTACTTGAACCTCGTCGAAAGCTCCTATCCAGCATGTAGCAAGTCCTAGGCCATGAGCTGCTAATATCATATTTTCCGCTGCGACTGCAGTATCCTGTAAACAATATAATTGAGCTCCACGTTCTCCATATTTTTCATTAGAGCGTGCTGGGTCTGCTAATATCACAATACTAACTGGCGACTCTTCTACCTGATTTTGTCCAAAACAAGCTTTTGCTACCTTTTGTTTTACTTCTTGATTCTTAACTACATAAAAATACCAGGGTTGTAAATTACCAGCACTAGGAGCCCAACAACCTGCTTCTAAAATTCGTGTTAATGTAGGTTCTAGTATTTCTTGTTGTGTAAAATTTCGAACACTATGACTTTCCCTCATACAATCAAATACATCTTTTGTCATATTCGTCACTCCTCAATTTCAAAACTTATTATTTTTAACCTCTACAATATGAACGATTTCAGCAACAAAATCTCCAATCCCCGGTATATTTAACAAGATAATTTGATGCAATAAATTTAATACTAGAGCAAAAATAACAGTAGCTCCAATCGCTATCCCTAGCCCCCTTGCTAGTCCAGCAATTAGGTTTATTAAAATAAGCTTACCTGGACGTTCTAATAGTTCCATATATTCAGCAATACGTAATGACTCTAAATGACGTACTAACTTTTCTAATTGTTTATGAACTACATCCTTTTTTTCCACAAAACATTCCTCCATTTATATCATCTCCATAAGATAAAAAAAAAACCGGAATAAAAATTCCGGTTTTCAAATTACAATTATAATTTTTCAACTACTGAACTACAGCGTTTGCATAATGTTTTATGTTCTTGCATGTTGCCTACAGTATCACTATAAATCCAGCAACGTTCGCATTTTTCGCCTTCCGCTTGTGATACGTCTATTGCCAAAGCCATATCTTCTACTTGGTAAGCGTTTTCTGGAGCCTTACTCCTATCTTCTACAACTACTACCTTTGACACAATTAGAATATTGGCCCACTCTTCACTCATAGCAGATAACTGAGTAAAGACCTGGCCATCGGCATAAACAACAACTACCGCATCTAGAGAATGTCCGATTACCTTATTGCGGCGAGCCGTTTCTAATGCTTTTGTAATCTCGCTACGCATTGCCAAAATAGAAGTCCACTTAGCTTCTAGTTCCGCGTTTAAATATTCACTACGAGCAATTGGCCAATTTGCTAATTGTACGCTTTCCGGCATATTTTGTTCTTTATGCATATGTTGCCAAACTTCTTCTGAGGTAAATGTAAGAACTGGGGAAACGAGACGAACCAAAGTACTCAGTATTTCATACATAACAGTTTGTGCTGCACGTCTTTCTTCTGAAGCAGGTAGAGCTGTGTACACCCGATCCTTTAAAATATCCAAGTAGATTGAACTTAAGTCTACAGTACAAAAGTTATGTATCGTATGATAAATTAAATGAAATTCGTAATCTTCATAGGCTTTCGTAACTTTTTCACGAACTTGCTCTAATCTTAAAAGAGCCCAACGGTCAATCTCTAACAATTTTTCATAACTAACTTTGTCAGTGTCAGGATTAAAGTCATGAATACTACCTAGAATATAGCGGAAAGTATTACGAATTTTACGATATACTTCTGATAATTGTTTTAAAATATCATTGGAAACACGAACATCAGCTTGATAATCCGCAGAAGCTACCCATAAACGCAAAATATCTGCACCGTATTTTTTGATAACATCTTGTGGGAAAATAACGTTACCCACTGACTTAGACATTTTACGTCCATCACCATCTACCACAAAACCATGAGTTAGGACAGCTTTATAGGGAGCAGTTCCCTTAGTTGCTACGGAAGTTAGTAAAGAAGATTGGAACCAGCCTCGATGTTGATCACTACCTTCTAGATATAAATCAGCAGGCCAAGCAAGTTCACTCTGCTGCTCTAGTACAGACGCATGACTTGAGCCACTATCAAACCAAACATCCATAATGTCTGTTTCCTTACGGAAAGAATCGTGGCCACAGTGAGAGCAGGTAAATCCAGCTGGTAAAATTTCCGTTGCTGTTTTCGCCCACCAAGCATCTGATCCTTCTATACGAAACAAATCTTTTACGGCAGTAATTGTCGTATCATTGATTACATGTTCGTTGCACTTTGCACAATAAAAAATTGGTATTGGTACTCCCCACACTCTTTGACGTGAGATACACCAATCGTGACGGTCTGCGACCATATTATGAATACGATCTTCTCCCCAAGTTGGAACCCATTTCACTTCTTTTATTGCCTGCAAGGCGTCCTCTCTAAAACCATCTACAGATGCAAACCATTGTTCTGTTGCCCGATAAATTACTGGGTTTTTACAACGCCAGCAATGTGCATATTGATGCTTCACTTTGCCTTTACCAAGCAGCATGCCACGTGCAGCTAATTCCTTAATCACTGGAACATCCGCATCATGAATTAACATCCCTTCAAAAATGCCACCTTCAGCCGTAAAGCGTCCTGCATGATCCACAGGATTGATAACTGGCAGTCCATATCTAATACCCGTCTCAAAGTCGTCTGGGCCATGTCCTGGAGCTGTATGTACACACCCCGTACCTTGTTCAAGGGTAACATAATCAGCTAAAACAACAACTGATTGACGTTCGATAAATGGATGGGTAAAAATTACGCCCTCAAGAGCAGCACCCTTCATGGTTGATAATATTGTGTAATCTTCCAACTTATTATCTTTGGCTACTGTTTCGATTAATTCAACTGCCAATAGATATATTTCCCCTTGACATTCTACCCAAGCATACTCAAGTTCGGGGTGAACAGCAATCCCAACATTAGCAGGCATGGTCCAAGGAGTAGTTGTCCAAATTACGCCATATACATTATCAGCACTTACTCCTACAGGTAATGTACCTTTACTATCCACTAATGGAAATTTAACATATATAGTATGAGATTTTTTTTCGGCATATTCAATTTCAGCTTCTGCTAATGCAGTCTCACAGGAGGTACACCAGTACACTGACTTTAAACCTTTATAAATGTGACCTTTTTTGGCCATTTGTCCAAATACTTCGATTTGCTTTGCTTCATAAGCAGGCCGTAATGTTACATAAGGATTTTCCCAATCCGCACCAATGCCCAGACGTTTAAAATCCTTACGTTGTGTGTCAACAAATTTCAAGGCGTACTCTTTACATTCACGACGTAAGTCTAATGGCTTTAATTCGTGTCGATTGAGTCCCAATATTTTTATAGCAGCATGCTCAATAGGTAAACCATGAGTATCCCAACCAGGTACATAAGGAGTATTGTAACCACATAATGATTTGTATTTTAGAATCATGTCCTTTAAAATCTTGTTTAAGGCATGACCAATGTGAATATCCCCATTTGCATAGGGTGGTCCATCATGTAAAATAAATTTAGGTTTTTCGTTCTGAGTTGTACGTTTCTCATAAATTTTTTGTTGCTGCCAATAATCTAGTAATTCCGGTTCCCTCTCAGGTAAGTTACCTCGCATTGGAAAATCCGTTTGCGGCAAATTAAGAGTTTTACTATAATCCAAAATAACACCTCCAAAAAAATAAAACCTCTTCATCCCTAAAGGGACGAGAGGTTGTTTCCCGTGATACCACCCTAATGACTGCTTACGCAGCCACTCAAAAACGAAATAACGCTCGTCAAACGGCAAAACTTAATTAAGTTTCAGTTTGCAGTTCAGGAGTGATATTCACTATGATTGATTTATTAGGCTCACACTCTTCCTAACTCGCTGCAAAATCACATATCCCAGCTACTGTCTCCATCATTACTTGTATAACTATGTACATATTATAACGGATTTTATTATACCGAATTTAATTCTCCGAGTCAAATTTTTCTTGCCTTTTAATTCAAAAAATAGTTAAAACATGCAACTATTCATCCTCATTAGGCTCACCGAGTATTTCCAACTGGGCCTGTACTAATGTTCGCATACGAACACGATATACATCAACTTGCTTCTTTAGATCCTGATATTCATCAGCCATGCGCCTTACTTTATTAGAGGCTTCTTCTGCTAGTTTTTGCGCGTTAATTTCAGCCTCTTTCAACATCAGTTCTGTCGTTTTCTTTGCATTAAGTTTAACTTCTTCTGCAGTTTCTTGTGCAATGATCAATGTATTATGCAAAGTAGTCTCCATATGCTGAAACTGCTCTAATTTACCTGTAAGTCTATCAATACTTTCTTTTAATTCAATGTTTTCTCGATATAGCTGTTCATAGTCTTTTATTACGCGATCAAGGAACTCATCTACATCATCTTCATTATACCCTCGGAAGCTTCTTTTAAACTCTTTATTATGAATATCTAATGGGGTTAACATATATTATACCTCCACCTATCTATATAAATCGTTTTAACAAAATACTGATTCGCCCTTTTTTAGTTTGACCTAACACTTCACTAACTTCAACACGCCCGCGACCACGCATAGAAATAATATCTTTTTCTTTAATATTTTGGGCACTATTTTTGCTTTCCTGCCAATTAACTTTTAATTTACCTACTGCAATCTCGTCAGCCATCCTGCTACGAGAAGTCCCAAAGCCTGCTGCTGCAATAACATCAAGCCTAAGAGAAGCTACTGTTGTCTTAATTTCTTTCATTTTTTCTTCTTTTGGAACAATAGCAGATAGTTCTAGCTGAGAAACTACTATAGGTGCTGCACCAATCTTATTAAAGTTTTGCATAATAAAATTTAACAAGGAAGCATCTGCAAGGATTTGGCAACCTTGTCCGCACATTATGATGTCACCAAGTATTTCCCGTTTAATACCAAGACCCATTAATGCTCCCAGTACATCTCGATGAGTAATTTCATAATATCTTTCATCCCATTTTGCCGCTAAGACTTCTAGCCCAAAGTCAGGATTTCCTCGAAATTCTTCATTAACAAAAACAGCTTTTACTCGTTCTGCCCCATTATAACCTCCACTTGATAAAAGTTCTAACCGATCATAATGAGCAGCGATTGATTCCGCTATACTATAACCAAATGGATCAAGGAACTCGGTAACCTTATATCTTCGATTACGCAATGCGGCTTCAGCCAAATCAAGTAGTCTAGCAGCTAAATCACCGTCGCCACTAGCTTGATAATATCGTAGGATTTTTTCCCGTTCATTCATGCTTTTTTTTCCCCATATCTTGTGATCGTTTTGTAGCTGCTTGTACTGCATCAATTAAGGCTGCCCTCACACCATGTTGTTCCAAAGAATGAACTCCCGCAATGGCGGTACCACCTGGTGAAGTCACCATATCCCTAAGTTTAGCAGGATGTTCACCTGTTTCAAGAACCATTTTGGCAGCTCCTAATAAAGTCTGTGCTGCCATAATTAACGCATTATTCCGCGTCAAGCCAACTCTTACACCGGCATCTGTTAAGGCATCAATCATAACAAAAGCATAAGCCGGCCCACTACCCGATAAGCCAGTTACTGCATCCATAGCATTTTCATCCATAATAATAGCTCTACCAACAGCTGCAAAAATAGTCAATATTAACTGACCATTTTCTTCGCCGGCATATTGCCCCAAGGCAAGAACCGACATACCTTCTCCTACTGCGACTGGAGTATTTGGCATAACTCTAATAATAGGAATTCGCGCTAATTTCGCTTCCAATAACCCAATCGTAATTCCTGCAGCAACGGATACTACTAGTGTTGATGGCAGGAGAAAAGGTGCAATGGCATCTAAAACACTATTTATAATCTGAGGTTTTACTGTTAAGAACAATATATTTGAGGTTTTTATGATTTCCTGGATATTTAAGGTTGTATTAATACCAAATCGATCCGCCATATGATCTAAGCGACCTCGTGTAACGTCATTCGCAGTAATTTGACTTGGCATCACTAATCCAGCTTTTAATATTCCATCAATCAATGATTCAGCAATCGCTCCGCTGCCAATGAATCCAATCTTTTTATCTTGCAACATCTTCAATCCCCCATTTAAAAAACCTATTTATTCCATGGCAAAAATTCTTTATCGCTACCTTCTTCATGAGGGCTATAAGTAACATCCACGTTATTAGGAGCACATAAAAAGATATTATTCCCAATTTTTTGTATACTTCCTGCTAAAGCATAGGTAGTTCCACTGATAAAATCAATCATACGTTTGGCAACTTCTTTATCACAGTTTTCAAAATTCACTACCACTGGCTTGCGATTTTTCAGATGATCCGCAACATGCTGGGCATCA
Organism: Pelosinus sp. IPA-1; assembly: GCF_030269905.1. Classification (NCBI taxonomy): domain Bacteria; kingdom Bacillati; phylum Bacillota; class Negativicutes; order Selenomonadales; family Sporomusaceae; genus Pelosinus; species Pelosinus sp. IPA-1. The sequence continues at coordinate 498,021 of NZ_BSVC01000004.1, forward strand.
TCAAAGGCAAAGGGCTCAACCACCATTACTTTCATTTGCTTTTGAGCCGTAGGCAGATTAACGATATTGCCACCTTTTTTCCCTTTTGCCAATTCATATTCTTCAGCCTTAGGTTTTAGTTCCTCTTCTGCCTCAACAGGTTCAAATAAGCCTAAACTTCCCCAAACCTTTTCCATAAACTTCATTTTTTTATGCCTCCCTTTAATATTGACGCTGACCAAATATCCCAGTACCAATACGTACTAAATTTGAACCTTCTTCCACACCTATCATGTAATCATTCGTCATTCCCATTGACAACCATTCTATATTTGTATGTGCCAAATTCGCAGTCTTTAGTTCCATAAACAATTCATACATGTTGCGAAATATTGGTCTCACAAGTTCTCTATTTTCATAAAAAGGAGCAATTGTCATTATTCCACATAACCGAACATGTTCTAGGTTACTAATAGCTCGTCCTAACATGAATGCGTCCTTAGAAGATATTCCAAATTTGGTATCTTCATTAGCCATATTAATTTGCATAAGAATATCCTGACGTTTACCAAGGATGCCAGCAACACGGTCAATTTCAACAGCCAATCTTTCGCTATCAACAGAATGAATCATATCAAAGAGTTCTACTGCCTGCCGAACCTTATTGGTTTGCAAATGACCAATAAGATGCCATTCTACTTGATGTCCAATAGTTTGGGCCTTCTTAGTTGCTTCTTGTATTCTATTTTCGCCAATTGCCATTACTCCTGCGGATATCGCCTCTTGTATTGCTTGAGTTTCATGATTCTTAGTTACAGCTACTAATTTAACAGAATTTCCTATATGTATTCGCGTACTACTTGTCCTATTTACAGCATTTGTAATATTCCCTATAATTTCGGTTAGGTTTTCAGATATAGACATAGTAAATCCTCCATTATATGCATTATTCGCGAATAAACATTAATTTCCTCTTACAGTATATCCTAAACCCAAAAAATATATTGACATTATAATGTTACGTCAAAGATATGCCGACATAGTTCCACTTTCTAATTCTAATCATAAAAGGAGTAAATTTCAAGAAAAAATCTTGTAAGCAGTTTGCTTACAAGATAATCGCCGCACCTAATCGACCAGTATGTCCATTTTCTCGTCGGTAGGAAAAAAATAATTCATGATTGCAGGCAGTACATACTCCACTGACTACAATATTTCTATTCTTAACACCTACTTGCTCCAATCCCATGCAATTGGCTTTCCATAAGTCTAGGTACCACCTATCACCATTGGGCCTAACCAGCTTCTCCCAATTCTCGAACTGTTTTTTTAGCTTATTGATTACTACTTCATCAACCTCATAACAACAAGGTCCAATAGAAGGAGCAATACCAACTAAACAATCCTCTGGGTTTGTTCCATAATTATTTTTCATGGCTAGCACTGCTTTTCCTGCAATATTTTCTACCGTGCCTTTCCAGCCCGCATGAACGACCCCCAGAGCTCCCTGCACAGGGTCTACTATTAACACCGGAACGCAATCGGCAAATAATAACATTAGAGGAAGTCCTGAAATATTTGTGATAAGAGCATCTGTATTTGGTATTGCTTCATCATAACTTTTTGCGCCTTTTCCAACATCCCCAGCTGTAATTACCTTTACGTTATCAGTATGAAGTTGTTGTGCTGTTACGATGTGATCTGGGTGTATTCCAATTGCATGACAGAATAGTTGACGGTTGGCAACTACATCCTCATTCTTATCTCCTGTATGTAACCCCAAGTTTAAGGACTGAAATGGATGTTGGCTCGTCCCGCCCAAACGGCCCGATACACCATGTCTGATAGATAATTTATTAAAATGAGTAAATGTTCCATACCACAATCCATTACTCCCATAATTTAAAATAAATTTTTCCATCGTACCACCCTCTCGTTATTCATTCTTACATACGCCACAACGTGTACATCCTGTAACACATGGAGCAGTAAACTTCTCTAATTCAGCCTCTTTCAATTCTTGTGCTAAGTAAGATGAATCTAATCCCATATCTAATTGTTGCCAGGGTAATATCTCATTCTGTTGATCTCGCTGCCTATATAAATAGTGTTCTTCTGAAAGAAAGTTCGCCTTCATTGCCTGTTTAAATCCCTTACTACCACCTCTTCTATGGGCTTCTAGTAAGGCTACAGCCAAGCGACGATCCCCTCTAGCTAATATAGCTTGAATATAAGCCTCTTTTGGTGACTCAACCAAAACTTCAATACCTTTTCTCTGGCGTAAACTAGAATTAATAAACTTCAGTCTTGCCTCGATCATTGAAACCTGAGCCATCGGCATCCATTGGAAAGGCGTAAAGGGCTTGGGAATAAATGGGTTAACACTGAGTGTTAATTTCCCTTTACTCCCTAGTGACTCCATATATTTTTTTATATTTTCAGCCATAGTAACAATTTCTTCAATATCCTGTTGTTCTTCTGAAGGCAGCCCAATCATAATATACAAACGAATGTGAGGAATACCTGCTTTAATGGACATATTGATCGCATTAAATAAATGTTCATCACTAATCGTTTTATTGATAATACGACGTAAACGAATACTCGCTGCCTCGGGGGCCAGGGTAGTCGTCTTATGCTTACTCACAGCTAACCCATGAATTAAACCCTCTGTAAGGGAGTCTGCCCTCAAAGAGGCCACAGACATATTCATTCCTTGCTCTAAGATCAAATTGCACAACTCATCAATCTCAGGGTAATCAGAAATAGCTGCACCCATCAAGCCCACTTTATTACGAAACTTTTTTGCCTCTAAAATTGCTGTTTTCAATTTTTCCAGGGATCTGACACGAGGATTACGATAACAATATCCTGCCATGCAAAAGCGACAATGCCGCCCGCAGCCACGAGCTACTTCAATTAAAAACATATCTCTAAATTCAGTATCAGAAGTTACAATGACCGTTTGTGCCTCATACTTATCTAAGTCCTGAATCCAGCGTCGCCCGACCTGATTCGGTATCCCCTCGGAATGTATAACCTTTTCAATTGTTCCATTTTCTTTGTATTTTACCTGATAAAAACAGGGTACATAAACACCAGAAAGTTGTGCCATTTGGAACAAAATTTCCTGCCGCGAGAGCCCGCGCCCCTTTGCATTGTAATAGGTATCGAGAATCTCATGAATTACCTCTTCCCCTTCACCAATGATGCAAATATCTATGAAATCAGCTAATGGTTCCGGATTAAAGGTAGCACATGGTCCTCCGACTATAATAAAAGGATCTCTCTCACTACGGTCAGCTGCTAATAAAGGTATCTTCCCTAGGGTTAAGATTTGCAAGAAATTAAAATAGTCCATTTCAAAGGTTAAGGAAAAGCCAATTAGAGGGAACTCATATAGCGGCCGCTGTGTTTCAACTGTCATTAAGGGTGTATTGGTACGAATATATTCTGGTTCTGTTTTTTTATCAGGTAAAAATAAGCGTTCACATGCTGTGTCGCCTCTAGAGTTAATTTGCTGGTAAATAATTTGAAACCCTAAATTAGACATACCTACATGGTACGTATTAGGATATACTAGCGCAAAACTCTGCTTCGATCCAGGAGCAAAAACCATTGCTCCCTGTTCCTCAGCTAAGGTTTTTTGTAGTTTTTCTTTTAAAAGCCATGTCAATATGATCACTCCATTTAAAACGCTCTATACTTCTAAAAACAATATTGATTCTTAATCAAATAAATTACAAATTATAATCCACCTTTTTACAAATGTGCTACACGTTGCTCCAACTCTTCATGTTTTGCATCATTAAAGCGGTCAATCGTACTTAAATATCCAGTAATCCGCCTAACTCGCTTAATCTCCGACGCGGCGCACACAGGACAAACGTCCTTATCAATCACGCCAAGAAAGCCACACTTTTCGCAAAAGTCAACAGGAAAGTTAATGCCCGCATAACCCATATCCGATTGTTTCATATAACGAATAATCTCTTCTACCGCATCAAGGTTATTAATTGGTGGGGCTGCAAACTCAACATAGCTAATATGGCCTGCATTGGTATACTTATGATAAATGGCTTCTAACTTAATTTTATCATGTACACTAACGGAATAATTCACGGGAAGATGAAAAGAATTGGTATAATACTCTTTATCCGTCACGCCAGGAATTAAGCCATACTCATGGCAATCCATTTTCACAAAACGTCCTGCCAGTCCTTCTGCTGGCGTAGCTAATAAGGTGAAATTAAGTTTAAATTTATCCGTAGCTTTATCTACCTTATTCCGCATAAAGGCTACAATTTCTTCACCTAAAATCTGAGATTCTTCTGCTTCACCATGATGATTGCCAGTCAAAGCAATAAGCGTTTCAGCTAAACCAATAAAACCAACTGACAATGTACCATTTTTTATCACTTCCTCGATAGTGTCGTTTGGTTTTAGTTTATCTGAATCCAGATATAGTCCCTGCCCCATTAAAAATGGCATATCCTTTACCTTCAGTTTAGCCTGCACTTGATAACGGTGTAATAATTGTTCACAAGTTAAATCCATAAGATCTGATAAACTCTGATAAAATTTCATTAAATTCCGTTCGGCTTTAATCGCTAATCTTGGCAAATTTATCGTTGTAAAACTAAGATTTCCCCGTCCATCCGTTACTTCTGGACCACATACATTGGACATTACTCTCGTACGGCATCCCATATAACCAACCTGATCGCCATAGGGCTTATTAAATGACGCATCCATAAAACTAAAAGTAGGATTCAGCCTTTGGGAGGCCACTCGAATTGCCAATTTAAATAAATCATAATTAGGATTACCCTTACGCAGGTTAACCCCTTCTTTCACCCTAAAAATAATATTCGGGAAAATAGGATTTTCACCATGTCCTAATCCCCTCTCATAAGCAAGCAAAAGATGTTTTGTTACCAGACGTCCAGCGGATGTAACATCCCCACCCACATTAATACTCGAAAAAGGAACTTGCGCTCCAGCTCTACTATGCATGGAGTTTAGATTATAAACAAAGGCCTCCATAGCCTGATATACTTCCTCTTCCTTACATCCATCCATAAATGGGGCCATATCACGATCAAAAAAGGCAAAGGATTGACCACCATGCATATCATTTTGTGAACTTTGCAAAATAATGGCGGCTAAAGCTGCTGCTGATGCTGGCCGTTTTGGCGGACGAATAAAACCGTGCCCATTATTAAAACCATTCTTCAATAATTTCCCAAGGGGGATTTGCACACAAGTTAATGTTTTTCCATAGAAATCCAAGTCATGTATATGAATATCCCCTTTGATATGGGATGACGCTATATGTTCAGGAATAAGGCGATTCAGATAATAAGCTTTACTAGCAGCACTAGCAATTTGTAGCATTTTCGCTGAAGGCGAGTTTGATATATTAGCGTTCTCTCGATTGGTTTCTACTAATATTTCTGCAACCGCATCCATCAGGTAAGACTGACCATCTCGCATACGAGTTCGCTTATCTCTATACAAAATATATGCTTTCGCAGTTTTAGCATGTCCCTTTTCAATCAGTATTTTTTCAACAGCATCTTGGACTTCTTCTACACCAAACGTCCCGGCACTATATTCCTGTTTTAAGAAACGTAAAACATCCAATGTTAATTCCATTGCTAGTTGTTTATCTGCTCCGCCAACTGCTTTAGCTGCTTTAAAAATTGCTTCTGTAATTTTATTTTCGTCAAATACAACCTCACGTCCATCTCGTTTCTTGATTTTCATAACTACACCATATCCTCACTTTTAGAGTTTTAACTTGCCTATTCCTTATTCTTCATTAATAATTTTAATTCATCCATAAAATTATTAACATCTGTAAACTGACGATAGACGGAAACAAACCGCACATAGGCCACTTGATCCAACTCTTTTAGCCGCCTCATTACCATCTCACCAATCTGACCAGTCGTTATTTCCCGCTCCATCGTATTACGAATATCCCGTTCTACCATTTCTCCAACCTCTTCAATCTTGCTAATAGGGATATCTCTCTTTTCACAGGCTCTTATAATTCCAGTTAATAATTTATTTTGTTCAAATATTACACGGCGTCCGTCTTTTTTTACTACGATTAAAGGTGATTGTTCTACCATTTCATAGGTAGTAAAACGACGTATACATTCTAAACACTCACGTCTACGTCGGATTGAATTTCCTTCTTCTGCCCCTCGTGAATCAATAACTCTACTTTCTATACAACCGCAAAATGGACAACGCATAATGTCCCCCTTCCAGATCTATTAACATATTGCTCCCATCAAGATGGTTCTATACTTAGCCACCAATTTTAAAGGATCAACAAACCTTTTTCACTTATGAATCTTTAACAATTTTGTTTTACTAGATGTTGTGTTTTAATATTTACTTTACGCCATATCTTGTGCTTCTCCTGCTAAATTTATTATTATTTTTATTTAATCATAATAAAAAAAATGAAACGATTGCTGCTTTTAAAGAATTTGCAATCGTTTTATATTTTTTTATATGTAAATACGACTATTCTTCAACTTTTACTTATCCAGATGCTTCATTTCAGCAAAAGCTGCGGTTTCAACTAAAATAACATCAAACCCTATTTTATTAATTTTATCCCAAGGAATTACAATGTCTTCACTACGACCAAATAACCCTAAGAATCTACCATTTCCTGGCACCACAATCGCTGTTAGCTTACCGCTTTCCACATCGATTTCGATATCTGTGATCGCTCCCATTCTTTTACCATCAACAATGTTGATTACTTCTTTAAGCTTAAGATCTGATACACAATTGGTAATACCTTTCACATCATCCACCCCCCAATACATTCTATGAGGGACAAGAATATTTATGATATCTCCGTAGAACGTGAATATCGCTATCCATTCATGGTTCTTTTTTAGATTTTTCTACGTATGCGAGACACTCATGACCCGAAGCCCTCCTGACAACATCAGCAGGTGATGACGAACTTTTAATCCCCATTGCCTTGCACCCAAAAGGGAAGTTCTTATCCCAAGTAGTATAAAGATAAATACAGTTACGGCATATGGGTCTTTCCATTAACATTTCCACCTCTAAAATAAGTAAACCACCAAAGTACAATAACCCCCAATACAATGCCCTTTGTACTGCGTTACTGTACTCTTGTGGTTTGCAATCTAAGTAATTATTTTTACGCTTTATAGTCAATAGTTACCCCAATGTTCCCAGCACTGTGGCTAGCATGATTTGAAGATTTTTCTTTGTCTTCTTCAGCTTGTTGATTTTCTTGTTGGGGTTGATGCTTTTTCTTAGGGTCTGGCATATATTCAGGTCTCTTGAATAAACGTATGCGTCCTATAGGCTTAACTCGTAATGTTTTCTCAATTCCTTCGATTGGCAAAATACCTCGATCTCTTTCCAAAACATCATCCCCCCCTTTTAAACCCTTTAATTTATTTAAACATGCTTCTTTATACCTGTCAATCATTTAAGTCTTACAGTTTATTATTTATAAGATTAGGGTCAAAAAGTGGCATTTTATCCGTTTCAATCAGCGTATTGACAATTTCTTTTTCAAAAAGTAATAATGCAGGTGTATCAGCATGCTCAACATATTCAATAAATGTACATTCTCCTTTTGCTATGGCTTGATAAAGCCCATTTTTTTTATCCTTTCTTTCCATCACGAAACCACGAAATAACCCTTGACACTTTTTCCTTTCATATGTCATATCACCACCTCATAGTAACCTATGAAAAAACAAGCTTTAATAGCACTATGAGTACAGTAGATGGGAGTTAAAACTATCCTTTATGTGAAACACAGTAAACAGTAGATATAAAAAGAACACGAACTCACATGTTCGTGTCTTTCTTAAAAAAGTTAAAATTTATACGCAACAGTTGCACGGAAAGAAGTGTTATCTTTCGCTATTGATTCAGTTGCAATATTACTTCTATATAATAAGTTCAATGAGGTTGTTTTATCAAAGGTGTGGTTATAAATATAGTAAGCACCTTTTTGACCATTATCCCAATCAGTAGCAATATTGGATTTACTGCCAGTATTATGAGAATAGGCCGATAAAGTATTTTTACTGTCAAATGCATAACTTACACCAAGAACAAGGGCGTCATTATTATTATCAGCATCTGATTTAAGATAATCAGCTACAAAATTCGCTTTACCAGTAGCATATTGCACATCAGTACCCCAATAGGTTTTATCACTTCCGACATTAGGATTAGACTTAGCTATGGTACCTCCTACAGTCCAATTTTTTGCTGGACTATAAGAACCATGAAGGGAATAAACTTTATCTTTAGTACTTTGATCACTTTTACCAGCAACGAATTGTAATGAAGTCACACCCGATTTTCCATCTACAACTAAACCATCAAGGAAAGACATATTCTCCCCAATATATGACTCACTGCTATAAAGCAGAGCTGTTGGCGTAATTGATACACCTTGACGTCCTAATTTATATTTAAAATCTTTGCCTTTGAAGATTATGCCATATTGATCAAGAGTAACTAAACCGTTATTGCCATATTTATTTTGATCAAAGTCTGCACCAATTTTGTCGCCACTCAAACTTTGAGCCGCAAATCGAGCAAATAAGTCAACATTCTTATCTAAAGCGCTTTTGGCATTCAAACGGAAACTAAATATTCCACCTTGCGCATCAGGAATAGTATCCTTAGTATTTGAACGATACTGTGTTTTAATTTGACTATCGAATTCGACAGGTGCAGCAATGACAGCACCCGCGGTTAGAGCCATAGCGGCAGCAAGAGCAGTTGTTATTATCTTTTTCATTTTTATTCCTCCAACGTTACTTATTTTTCCCCATGGCTCTTGGTACTGCAGATCTCCAGCTTTATTTGGCCCCGCCCACCAGCCTATCTTGCAACTACTTCCTAATGTTTATTGATCCTCACCTCCATATCACATAGGAACATTACAAAAAATTAGGTTTTACAGTATATTCTACATATAAATATCAAATTCCTCCTCTTTTAAAAACATTTGTATTTTTAAATAGTACATTTTCCATTTTTATCTAAAAACGCAAATTAATCTGCTATAAAAGTACTTTCAGGAAACTACAAAATAGATTTTATCAAGCATTCGACTAAGTATAAAAGAACATGATATAATAAACGTAATCCATTTTTTTTACTGAATTAACAATTACAAAAAGGAGGGACATTACTTGAACTTACTAGCTCAACTACTTGAGAAAAAGAAAAAGGCAAATGAGAATAATAAGTCATTTTTGAAAGCTGCAAAAGGCAAAGCCGGCAATACCAGCCACCAAATTCCTATGAGAAAAACTGGCAGAGGTAAATAATCCTTAATATAAAAATTGATCCTAAATGACAGAACATATGCTCTGTCATTTTTATTTTACCCTCACATAAAATTATACTATGAATATATTGTCTATCTTTTATGGAGGATAATGTGAATGCACTATATGTGAGAGTCTCAACAGATGACCAGGCCCGCAAGGGCTATTCACTAGACGACCAAATCGAGGCATGTCGCAAACATTTATTAGTACTTGGCTCTACAACCGTAGAAGAATATATTGACAATGGCTACAGTGGCGAATTCTTAGAACGTCCAGGCCTTGAAAGGCTACGGGAAGATCTGCAAAAGGGCATAATTAAAACAGTAGCTATTTATGATCCTGACCGTCTTTCCCGCAATCTTACCAATCAATTGATCATTGCTGCAGAAATAGAGAAAGCTGGTGCAACTATTACTTTTGTAACGGGTGACTATGACTCCTCACCTGAAGGCCATTTATTTTTCAGCATGAAGGGCGCTATATCTGCCTACGAAAAAGCAAAAATACGTGAACGCACTTCTCGTGGTCGACGAGCTAAAGCAAATAAAGGAAAAATCGTCTTTAATGCTCACCCTTTTGGTTATGACTGGGATAAAAAAAATAGCATGTATGTGATTAATGAAGAAGCAGCTAGAACCATACGTTTGATTTATGATTTATGCATTAATCACGGATTTGGGTCTAGAAAAATTGCCTTAGAATTATTGCACCTCGGTGTTGTTGGCATTAACGGACGCCCACTCTCAACCTGTACTGTCTCACGTATACTCACCAAAGAAATGTACCATGGGCAACACCATCTATTTAAACAAAAAACCAGTAAAACTGGCCAAAATACACGTGAAATTAAAACTAATCCTCAGGAGTTATGGATTCCCGTCAATATACCAGCTATAGTAACTAGAGAAATATGGGAAGCGGCCCAAATCCAAATACAAAAAAATAAAATATTAGCAAAACGTAATAATAAACACAGTTACCTGCTGCGAGGATTATTATATTGCGCCCTTTGCGGACGCTCTATGACGGCCTATGCTCGCACTTCTAAACGTAAAACAGGTGATGATATAATCTATTATTATTATTCCTGCATTTCGAAAGAGTCAAGCTCCTATACACTTAATGGCACTCCCTGCACATGCCGTAGAATTCCCGTGGATGATTTGGATTCTGCCGTTTGGGAATTTATTATTTCTATCGCCAAAAATAATAATCAGTTAAAAGATTACTTATATTCCAAAAATAACCTCACTTACGCAAAAGAAATTAGCTACTTAAATAACCTCCAATTAGAACTTAAGAAAAAGCAGATGAGTACTATGCGCTGGTATCATGAAAACACAATCGACTACGAAACAGCAGAAAAGACATTAAAGAATATTAACTCAGAATTAGAGACGATTCATACTACTCTTTCTGAATTAACAATATCTCAAGGAAAAGAAAATCAGCTGGTTCTATCACCAGCTGATTTTCTAAAAGCCAAGACCTTTAAAGAAAAACGGAGTGTACTCACGAAACTTCCCTATCGCATCTATGCAGCGCGGCAAGAGGAACATTTTGAGTTCTTTTTTGAAAAGTAATTTGCCTTCTCTTTATATTGTCATTTGTGCATCTGATACGTTAAGATCTGACGTCTTTAACATATTTTTGCCTCCTAGCACAACTCTGCTTGTTCCATATATTATATGAGAACAGTGAATAAATGTGCTAAGGAGTAATAAACTCTTCACTTAACATTTTCCTTCCATAATTCAACGAGCTTTGAACGGAATTCAATTTTTCCATCTTGTTGTTCCTGATTATCCGCGTATCCTTGCTGTTTTGGTATAGCGGTCGCATTTGTTATATCAATGAAACATAGGGGAGGAAATAATACGCACCACCAATTTTTCCCCTCTGCCTTACCTATTAAAATTCGTACTGCTTCATATTTTCCGGCTGGCAGCACCAAATTACCATATGCTTTTATCGGAAAATCAAACATTCCAATCTCAATATCGACTGGATACTGAGCGCCATTCTTACTTAAAATTTCTTCACTTATTGCAATGAGCTCTTGTTGATGCGTAACTACAACCTTCTTTGCAGCCTCTTTATTATTAGCAGTTTCTAGGTAAGGTGCCAAATAAGCAATTACTGCATCGCGCACCTTCAATTTTAACTGCTGATCTTCCGTGCTGTCACTGTTAGCCAGCACATGTAAGCGAATTAAATCTTCTTTACCAACAGATACAGGCAAACTTTCTCTACCCTGTAACGTTAAAAATCCCCAACCTGCTATAATAAAAAAACCTAAACCAAGTAAACCAAATCCCCATAATAATTTTCTCTTCACAGTAAATTTTCTCCCACCTGTTTATATATATTTACGCATATGACCAAGGGCTGCTTTTTCTAATCTTGAAACTTGTGCTTGCGATATCCCAATCTCATCAGCGACTTCCATTTGTGTCTTACCTTCAAAAAATCGCAGATTAAGAATATGTTTTTCTCTATCGCTGAGCCTGCGTAATGCATCCTTAATAGCTACCCCTTCTAGCCAATTAAAATCCAGTTGTTTATCATCACTAATTTGGTCCATCACAAAAATAGGATCACCGCCATCATGATAAATTGGCTCGAATAAAGAAATTGGTTCTTGAATCGCATCAAGAGCGAATATTATTTCTTCCCGTTGAATTTTGAGCTCATCAGCAATTTCCTTTATAGAAGGTTCCCGGGAATGTCTGCTGACGAGAGAATCCCTTACCTGCAATGCTTTGTAGGCAATATCCCGCATAGATCGACTAACTCGGATGGGATTATTATCACGTAAATAACGACGTATTTCACCAATAATCATCGGTACAGCATAAGTAGAAAATTTGACGTTTTGTGAAAGGTCAAAATTGTCGATTGCTTTCATTAGACCAATACAACCAACCTGAAACAAATCATCTACATATTCACCGCGATTATTAAACCGCTGGATTACACTAAGAACCAATCGTAAATTGCCGTAGATTAATTGTTCTCTTACAGATAGTTCTCCATTTTGTAGCACAACAAACAATTCACGCATTTTAGTAGCGGAAAGCACCGGGAGTTTCGCTGTATTAACACCGCAAATTTCCACTTTATTTATAATCATTTTTTTCCCCCCATTGGTTTCCATAAATCCATTTTAACAAATACCATACATGAGCATTATTGCCATGCATAGTTAGTTTTATTCACATGACCATCGCAAACATTAATTGAATACTCTTATTTTAACTACATTATCAGGATATTTAAGTAAAATTCTACGCTGTACTACCAACGTTGTTACTATTTTTTCTGCGCAAAAAAAAAGACCTAGCTTAGCTAAGTCCTTTGTTAGGTCTATTCCATACGTAGTATTTCCTTACGTAACCTTTTTATAATTCTTTTCTCGAGTCTAGATATGTAAGACTGTGATATCCCTAGCATATCTGCTACCTCTTTTTGGGTACGCTCTAGTCCATCATCATGTAGTCCAAATCTTAATTCCATAATACGCCGTTCTCGACCACATAATTTATTCATCGCAGCATGTAATAAAGTTTTATCGACTTCCTCCTCTACAGATTTATAAATAATATCGTTTTCAGTACCCAATACATCGGATAATAGTAGTTCATTTCCATCCCAATCAATATTTAGCGGTTCATCAAACGATACTTCTGCTCTTGTTTTACTATTGCGTCTCAGATACATCAATATTTCATTTTCAATACACCTTGAAGCATAGGTAGCTAATTTTATGCGTTTGACAGGATCAAATGTGTTGACAGCTTTAATTAGGCCAATGGTACCGATGCTGACTAAATCTTCAATGCCAACACCTGTATTTTCGAATTTACGAGCAATGTAAACGACTAAGCGTAGATTCCTCTCGATAAAAATACTTTTTACTCCTAATTCACCTTTTTGCAAACGATTTAATAGAAATACTTCTTCGTCATTACTTAAAGGGGGAGGCAGAACTTCTGTACTACCAACGTAAAAAACCTCATCCGTTTCTAATATTCCAAACCACTGTAATATACCAATCATTTTAAGTTTAATTACTATTTTAACTATAGACCATGTCATGCGCATACACTTGCCCCCTCTTTTTTGTATAGTTCATTTATTATCTGAGGATGCAGCAACCCAGCATATTTCCCATCCCCAGACAAAGCACCATTATAAATAGCAATAATCACATCATGAACTTCTATTAATTCTGACTTGCTCTCCACTAATAAACAGTCAGCCTTAAAAGCCAACAACATGCTACGACTACCAATTGCATGGTAGGGTATAATTTGGGTGCGGTCCAGCCACCTTATATCGGTGCATTGGGTTAGATTCGTTAGCCAAAGATCAGGACTATTTTCACGTAGATAAGTTACCACTCCCTCACTTAAAATTGGCTCCAAGGCACCTTGGTCAACAATGACTACGGGTTTGCGACCTACTGGTGTATATAATCCATTACCTGTATCAAGCATTGCAGTAATGTCAACCTTTTTGCCGTTATATTCAATTGTTGTCTGATATAAGTTTTGGCAATGTTTCTTACCAAGCAGCATGCTTCGCACAATGCTAACAATTAAGAAAATACCCAGGCCTCCCCCAAATAGTAAATTTTCCCAAGAAAGTTTCATAAGCACTGTTGTGAAGGTGTCCATATGATGATTAGTGTGCCAAAAATATAACCAGCCAACGATTGCTCCTCCTAAAATAAAGGATACAATATAAAAAGATCCTAAAAGTAAAAGTAATTTACGTCTAGATTGATAACCAAAAGATATCAGAACTAACAATAGGGATATTGCCATCTTCGCGAACGCTGTATTTAAGATATCAGAGTTCGCTAACATACTAAATAAAACATAGCAACTTCCAATTGCGGCTGCTAAAATAATACGCCATATTTTGTAAGTAATTCCAGCCGTCCAAGCCGTCAACAACAATATCGTACTATTCATCATTATATTGATAATAAAAAGCACATCCGCATATATATACACATTGATTACCATCCCATCAATTTGTTGGCAATACTCTTTTTATAATAATCTATTGTCCCAAAGCATAAGTTATTCTTATTATAACAAATAGGTCTTTTTTTTTTTGTAGAAATATGGTTTTATTTTCCATTTTATTTGTCACAAAGACGAACAAAAAAAGCATGTGAAATTTCATTGTTTCACATGCTTTTTATTCGTTTTTACTATTCATAATATATTCTAACTAGTACTCAAAAAATAACAATTATAGATATTAGCGTCTCATCCACGTTGGTATATCCAGGTCGCGTACTTTAAAGGGTTCTATTGTTGTACTCTCAATTTTTCCTACCGCTAAATTCAGAGGTCTACCGTCAAACCCTGTAGCAATCACTGTAACTCGTACTTCATCTTGGAAGTTTTCATCAATAACTGCACCAAATATGATATTCGCTTCTGGATCAACAGCATCAGAAATAATAGCAGCAGCCTCGTTCACCTCTAATAAACCTAAGCTTGGTCCGCCAGTAATATTCAATAAAACACCTTTAGCTCCTTCTATCGAAGTCTCTAACAAAGGACTCTTTATTGCTGCTTCTGCTGCAGCCACAGCTCGATTGTCACCTGAACCATAGCCAATTCCCATGAGCGCTGAGCCCGTATCAGTCATAATGGTTTTGACATCCGCAAAATCTAAATTTATCAGTCCTGGTACTGCAATTAAATCAGATATACCTTGTACACCTTGTCTTAATACATCATCGGCAATACGAAAAGCATCTATCATAGAAGTACGTTTATCAGCTACTTGCAACAACCGATCATTTGGTATAGTAATAAGAGTATCTACCTTTTCCTTTAATTTAGCAGTTCCAACTTCAGCTTGAGCTTGACGTCTGCGGCCTTCAAAAGAAAATGGTTTTGTAACGACACCAACAGTTAAGGCTCCCACTTCTTTAGCACATTCGGCAACAACTGGAGCTGCACCAGTACCAGTGCCGCCTCCCATTCCCGCTGTAACAAACACCATATCTGCACCGCGTAAAGCCTTAATAATATCTTCGCGGCTTTCTTGAGCTGCTTTTTCACCAATATCTGGATTTGCGCCTGCCCCAAGTCCCTTAGTTAGTTTTTCACCAATTTGTATGCGATAAGCAGCCTGAGAGTGCATTAACGCCTGCGCATCTGTATTTACAGTTATAAATTCAACACCATGCAAACCTGCAGCAATCATACGATTTACAGCATTGTTACCGCCGCCGCCTACACCAATTACTTTAATTGCAGCAAATCGATCTAAATCCATATCTAATTCAAGCATTAAAATTTTTCCCCCTTATTAGTCACAAATGTTTAATTCTTAAAAAATTTATTACACCTATTCATCAATCGTTGCCAAGCGTTACTACCAGGAGCAACCTGAGGCTTGGACAGATTTTTCACAGCATATTTTACTATACTATAACAAGCAGTATTTCCAGGTGAACTATATTCTGGAGACAAATCGCTAGGATGTATAATTTCAACTGGAACCTTAAAGGTTGTCCCTATACACTCTATAAAGCTTGGCATCGCTCCACAGCCACCAGTTAGAAACACTTTTTCAATTTGAACCTCTTCTAACGATAGCTTTAAGTAATCAGATAACAAATAGATAATTTCCGAGACACGACTTTCAATAATATCGTTTAAAAAATCATATGGAATGTGTTTATCTGTCGTATTATAAGCATTACAATCTAACGTAATTTCCTGTCCTCGTAATTGTTTATCTAGCTTCGCATAATATTTTTTTATTTCTTCAGCATGATTCCAAGAAATGGAAATACCTTGCATGATATCACTCGTAATGTAATCTCCGCCTAAGGGTAATGATGCTGACAAAAAGATATATCCTTCCCGATATAGCGTTAACTCTGCCGTCCCTGCCCCGATATCCATAAGTAAAAAGTTACCATTACTAGTAGATTTTACATTTTCTGTAATGACAATAGAATTTACTACCACATTTACAACATTTATACCTAACTCTTCAATAGCATTAACTAAACTGTTGAGAGTTTTTTTAGGTATACTTACAATATGGGCTTGTACCTCTAAATGAGAGCCATTTTCTTGTAATGGTAATTCGACCCTTTGTTTATCAACAAAAAACTTTTGTGGCAACACATGTAGAACTTCGTGATCTTCTGTAACAGCAACAAATGTAGCCGCGCGCTTCCCACGACTTATGTCATCCTGTGTAATCTGATCAGTAAGTAAAGGTGAAACACTTCCCAAACTATTAACGGCTTTAATCTCTATGCCGCTAATACCAACATAAGCATCTTTCACGCAAATATCAGTAGCTCCAACTGCGCAATCAACCGCTTGTTTAATTGTCATCGCAAGTAGCTTAGGATCAGAAAATATACCTTTTTTAAAACCTACTGTTGGCGCGGTTCCACTACCAGCAACTAAAACGTTTCCATTAGTATCTAATGTACCAATAAATACCTTAATAGTGCTTGTCCCTATATCAATCCCTAAGATATATCTGCCATCCATGACTAACCTCATTTGAAAGTATTATACATCATTCATTTATTTCAACATAAATACCAATTTCCCTTTTTTTATTCTAATAAAAAGACTTATATCCTAATAAAATATTTCAAAGGTCCCAATTATCGTAAACTAGAACAAATTTATGCATTTTTTTACAAATAAAGACTTAAAGTATCAACCTAAAAAAAAGACCGCTCTTATGAGCGGCAAAATTTTCTTATATATTATTTTCTTAAAAAATAACGACGAATAATTGCCAGATTTTGAAATATACGCAACCCAAATGCTAATAATGCTACATAGTATAAATCAATACCCAAGCGTTCTCCAATATAAACTAAGCCTGCTGCCATTAACGCATTTGTGAAGAAACCAGTAATAAACACTGTATTATCAAACTTCTCCTCAGCACCAGCTCTAAGACCACCAAATACTGAATCCAGAGAAGCTAGTAGTGCAACTGACATAAATTTGGCATACTCGACGGGTATGGTTAATGGAAAAAAGGCACCAATAATAATCCCAACAATAAGTCCAATTAACGGTAAAGCCATTACTTTCCACCTTCCTTTACCGGTTTAGCATATTCAAAACGAAAAGCACCTTTATATGCTGGTATTTGTACCATATCCTGTTTCTTAACACTTACCGAAATGCCCCAAAACTGTAATGTTTCTATTACTCCGCCTCTCATTTTAAGAGAATTTTCTAGGGTCTGCGGTTCACCAATTACTAATATCTCATATGGTGGTGAATAGCGTGTGTTATTCACTGATAAGGTTGGCCCAGCACATCGTATTTCTGAGGTAGCAATCAATCTTTGTCCATTAATAGAAATAGCCTCAGCACCAGCTGCCCATAGTTCGTTAATTACTTTAAGCATATCTTCATCATGAATTAAATATAAGTTCGGATTTTCCCCTGGTTTTGATAATCTTTTACTATCATCGATAGTTATGACAAGGCCTGTACCAGAAACCGCAACCACACCAGCACCCATTTTAATATTCTCAACTTCTTTTGTTACCGATTCTACTTCTGTCGCTTGACGCAATTCATGAACCTGCTTGAGTAGTATATCACGTTCCTTTTCAGTCTGGCTTAAGCGTTGCGATAAGTCTTCAATACGCTGAAAAGGAATACTTGATCGAATATCCTGTGTCGTTCGAAATTGTACTGCTAGCATGAATCCCAGCACTACACAAACAAAAGCAATAGCAGCCTGTCCCTGTTTAAGATGTAGCAACTTTTTTCTCCTTTCATAAAACCAACATTTTTTCCAATTAATTTGACTGTTTTATCTTAATAAACGGTGAAGCATACGTAAGATCAAGATATTCTACCATCATTTTTTTATTACCAATCTCATACAATATATCATTAGTTAGCTTTGCCTTATCAGACAATCTATCACTACTCCCTAAACGAATATGCACTGATGAAATCGTATATGCATTGATTTGCTCTGGGGATGTAACATTGACTTCAGAAATCTGATTTAAAACCTCTTCATTTAGCAGCGATAAATAATACAAAATACTCTTAATTCCTGGATTTTCAATTTTATCACCTACATATTCATCATCCAATCGAATTCCCGTAATAATTGGCACATTCATCTTTTTGATATTTTTAACTACTGCCAGAACAACCCCCTGCTGATCTAATTCTAAAAAACCATAACTACCAGCAACATATGCCGTAGGCTTACGTTCTTTTATGCTAATAACAATAGTAGCTGGAAATTTTCTTGATACATCAACTTCCGAAATCCTCAAATCGTGAAGCAAACGGGTTCTTATATCCGCAGCATTTAAATTAAAAATATTTAATTTCTCAGGTATCTCTGCTATCTGATATACATCTTCCACTGTTACATAGTGATTGCCTTCCACCACCACTGCCCCCACTGTAAAATAAGATGATTTGATAAATAACAGTCCTGCAATTAGGATAACTAGGACTAAAATAAGTCCAACAAACCTTTGACCCAGTATTGATCCTTTATCTTTTGACATATACTGCAATGGTTCTTGTTCTCTCATTTCATCGCTCCTTGGACAGGTTGATATATACAATTATAAAGATAATCATACAACAATTCTAGTCCATAATGCAATATAAAAAGTAGACAGCATATTATATTGCCCTAATAATTGTCTTTACAGGTCACTATGAAGCTAGTGTAGCATCATAGTAACTGTTAATTATTAGATCCCATACAAATACTGTCTATATAACTCTATTTTTTAAAAATACTACTCTACTTATTCGTTACCATGCACAACAATCGCTCACATAATGCGGGGAATTTTATTCCTGCTGCTGCTGCTGCTTTTGGAACTAAGCTGGTAGCTGTCATTCCAGGTATTGTATTTACTTCTAACACATAAGGCTTATCATTACTATCAAGCATAATATCAACCCTTGCAATACCACTACATCCTAAGATAAGAAAAGCCTCAATTGCTATTTTTTGTACGAGAGCAGAAGTTGCTTTATTCAGTTCAGCTGGTACAATGTACTCTGTTGCACCACTTGTATATTTAGAATGATAATCATAACGACCTGAATGAGGTACAATTTCAATAATAGGTAAAGCCTCTGGTTCCTTGTTTCCCCAAACAGCAACCGTTAGTTCTCTACCTTTTACAAATTCTTCGATTAGAATAGTATCACTATATTTGAAAGCTTGTTGAACAGCTTCTACTAAATCGCCACTTTTCTCAACAATAACAACACCAATACTAGACCCTTGTGATGATGATTTTACAACAACTGGAATACTAAATTTCGTTACAATTTCCGCGACTAAATCTCGGTTCATATCAGCCTTTGTAAATAAAAGAGAGCGTGGGGTTGGGATGTCTGCAGATAAAAACATCCTTTTAGATATCCCTTTATCCATAGCCATTGCACTAGATAACACACCTGATCCAGTATAAGAGATTCCTAAAAGTTCCAATGCCCCCTGCAATATTCCATCTTCACCATATTGACCATGAACCGCATTAAATACAACCTCAATCCCTTCCTCAGTTAATTGCTCTACAAATCGAGTTGGTTCAAGATCAATACCTACTGCATTATAGTTAGACTCTTTAAGTGCAGCTAAAATTGCTTTACCAGTGTTTAAAGAAACCTCTCTTTCAGCGGATGGCCCTCCCATTACCACTGCAATTTTCTTATCTTTCATATCGCGTCCCCCTAGTCCTTTTTATGCCGTGAGATATTAGCTCCCAAGCTTCTTAACTTTTCCTCTAATGCTTCATATCCTCGATCGATATGATAGACATTCTCTATTTCAGAAGTTCCTTCAGCAGCCAAAGCCGCAAGAACTAATGCTCCACCAGCCCTTAGATCATGTGCTGCAACAATGGCTCCTGTCAATTTTGGTATACCGCGTATTATAGCAGTACGACCTTCCACTTTAATCTTAGCTCCCATACGAATCAATTCATCTACGTGTTTAAATCGATTTTCGAAAATAGTTTCCGTTATAATACTCGTGCCTTTGCCATTGGTGACTAAGGAAAGCATTGGTGCTTGCAAATCCGTAGGGAACCCAGGGTATGGCAATGTTTTTATATCAACACCACGCAGATCTCCACTCTGCACACGAATATAATTTTTCCCAGTAGTAATTTGCACACCCATTTCTTTTAGTTTATCCGTCACTGAAAATAAATGCTCTGATAAGATATTTTCTACCATCACATCGCCACGAGTGATAGCTCCTGCTACAAGGAAAGTGCCAGCCTGGATACGATCAGACATTACAATGTGCTCAGTAGCAGTAAGTTTCTCCGTACCATCAACTCTAATAATATCAGAGCCAGCGCCCATTACTTTTGCACCCATTTTATTAAGAAACACTTGCAAATCATAGATCTCAGGTTCACGAGCAGCATTTCGTATAATAGTTGATCCTTTTGCTAGTACTGCAGCCATCATCGCATTTTCAGTTGCTCCTACACTAGGATAGTCAAAATTAATTTCACCGCCTGTTAAACAATTGGTTTGCGCCTCAATAAAGCCAAAGCCTTCTTTAACATCAGCACCAATTTTTTCTAAAGCCTTAATATGCAAATCAATGGGTCGTGGCCCAATTGCACAGCCACCAGGGTATGACATTCTTACTTTGTGAAATCTACCTAGCATTGGTCCCATTAGAAAGACGGATGCACGCATCTCTCTCATTAAATGTTCTGGAATTTCCGTATCTTGTATAATAGTTGTATCAATTACTAATGTATTCTTTTCTCTAGTAATCTTCGCACCTAGTAATGCTAAGATGTCCTGCATGACTTTAATATCCCGTAAATAGGGAACGTCATGAATAATACTTATTCCGGAACATAAAAGTGTTGCTGCCATAATTGGTAATATGGCATTTTTAGCTCCACTCATTCTAATTGTTCCATTTAATTGTACCTCTCCCTTGACGATAAATTTCTCCATCGCCTACCCCTCCTAGAAAAGTACAATCACCCTATATAACATTGAAAATTAGATATGTCTAAGCCTCAGCAAGACATAACTCTTAGTTATGTAAAAGTTATCAACTTATTTACATAAATTTATATAGTTTATACATCATAGAATCTGTCTCAAAATACCCATTTATGTTCACCATATATTTTTATTCAAATGTAGCTCATACCTAGCCTTTGGGCATGATAACACAGTCTTGTCTTACTAAAAATGCATATTTTTGTACTCTCCAATAGAGAGAATCCTCTTAAGCCATAAAACCTGCTTTTACTGTTCTTGAACTAAATTTTCTATTAGTTCTTCTCCTACACGATAAACATTTCCAGCTCCCATAGTTATAACTAAATCACCAGGTTCAATAATTTCTTTGAGATACCTAGCTATCTTATCTTTATCTGCGATATAAATTACTTTCTTACCTGTTTGGTTCTCAACCTCCTCTTTCAAAACCTCACCAGTAATTCCTGGAATCGGGGTTTCGCCAGCTGCATAAATATCAGTAAGTACTAGTATATCACTAGAGCTAAAGGCACTACCAAACTCATTTTGTAAGAAAGCAGTACGTGAATAACGGTGAGGCTGAAATACGCAAATCAACCTCTTTGGCTCAGTCTGACGCGCTGCTAACAAAGTAGTGGCTATTTCTGTAGGATGATGTGCATAGTCATCTATAATCCAAACTCCATTAATTCTTGCCTTCGTTTGAAAACGACGCTTAGCTCCTTGAAAATAGGACAATCCTTCAACAATTTGTTCAAAGGTTAGGCCAACACGTAAACCAACAACAATTGCAGCTAAAGAATTAGATACGTTATGCTTACCGGGAACATTAATTTTTATATTACCGAGTAACTTATCTTCATGATAGACGTCATATGTTGTCACTGCTCCCTGGGTCCTAAGGTTACGTGCCCTATATTGGGCTTCATGATCAATAGCATAAGAGATATAAGGGCGATCTACATCATTGACTAATCCACGGATATGTGCGTTATCAAAGCACAAAATTCCAAGTCCTGTATCAGATGGTAAGTTACGCAAAAACTTCTTAAACGTATGTAAAACATTATCCATCGTTTTGTAATAATCCATATGATCATTTTCAATATTTGTAACTACAGCAATATGAGGTGAAAACTTTAAGAAAGAGCCATCACTCTCGTCAGCTTCGGCTACTAAATATTCTCCCAGCCCTAATTTTGCGTTGCCATTTAAGTAATCTACTTCACCACCAATTATCACTGTAGGATCCACCCCAGCATGCTCAAGCATAACAGCAATCATAGACGTAGTCGTTGTTTTACCATGGGCACCAGCAACAGCAATCCCCTTGTATTGCAGCATTAAATAGGCAACGATATCGGCCCGATGAAAAATAGGAATCTTTTTTTCTCCTGCCAACTTAACTTCAGGGTTGGTTTCTGGAATAGCTGTTGAAACTACGATAGCTTGGGTATCACAGAGATTTTCACCACTATGCCCTAAAAATACACGAGCCCCCATACTTTCTAATTTATTTGTTGTTTCCGTTTTAGCAAGATCAGATCCGGAAACACTATACCCCATTTCTAACAAAACTTTGGCAATTGCGCTCATACCAGCGCCACCAATACCAACAAAATGAATTTTTTTTATGTCCTTTAGCAAAAAACTTTCTCCCCTTTCTTGGGCACCCTATCTACCTACCAGCTCTTATGCGTGTTTTATTGTATGCAGATACTAACGAGGGTGTTACAGCTTACTATTTAATGTTGTTTAATAAGACTAAGAGCCATATTAGCAATACTTTCAGCGGCCTCTGGACGGCCTATCTTTTTGCTGGCTATCGCCATAGTCTCTAACCTTTCTGGACTGTTTACTACATCATTAATACTTTTAATTAATAAGTCACCATTTAATTCTGTATCACGAATAAGAATAGCAGCCCCTTGCTGCTCCATAACCCTAGCATTAAATTCTTGATGATTTTCAGCAGCATATGGATAAGGAATTAATATAGATGGGATCCCTCTAGACGTTAATTCTGCTAACCCAATGGCACCTGCTCGAAAAATTGCAAGATCCGCTGCTGCTAATGCTTGCGGCATATTGTATAAATATGGTTTGATGATACTATTTCCAGCTGTTGTTGTATCTATACCACATTGGCTAAGATTTCTAACTATGCCATTATACTCGCTTTGCCCGGTAACATGCAAGAGTTGTATCTCTTTGCTGTCGGCAAAATATTGGTGTACTTGTAACATAGCTTGGTTAATGCTGCGGGCCCCTCTACTGCCGCCAGATATTAAAATAGTCCGCTTAGTTTTATCAAGACCAAGAGCAACTATACTTTCCTCACGTTTAAATCGCATCACTTCATCACGTATAGGATTACCGCTAAAAAATGTCTTATTAGGATTAGGAAAATTTTTTTTTGCCTCAGCGTACCCTAAGGCAATCTTATCTACAAAGCGAGATAAAATTTTATTGGTGATTCCTGGAATTACATTTTGTTCTTGAATCATTGTAGGAATTCCCATTAGGCTTGCTGCCAACAAAACAGGTCCACAAACATAACCCCCAGTTCCAATAACCAGATCAGGCTTAAATTTCTGAATGATTTTTCGTGACTGCCAGACACTCCCTATTGTTTTCATGATTGTCTGTATATTTTTCACCGACAGACGCCGTTCAAACCCCGCTACATTAATAAACTGAATCTCCAAACCCTCTTTTGGTATAATGTCAGCTTCCAGTCCATGCTCTGTACCAATAAATAGTACCTCAGAAAAATTCACTTTTTCTTTAATCGCTTTTATTATAGTAATAGCGGGGTAGATGTGACCACCTGTTCCCCCGCCAGACACAATAATTCGCATACCTTACTTGCCCCCTTAAGTCAGAAGAATTAATTTAGGATTGGCTCTAGAGTAATACGGCGGGCCGCTTTACATTACCCTCTATTACTTTACTTGTTCTGCACGTACCTTGATATATTAAGCAATATCCCTACCCCAATAAGTGTAAAAATTAATGCTGAACCGCCAAAACTAATAAATGGTAATGGAATGCCTGTAACTGGCATCGAAGCAGTAACTACTGAGATATTCATCAGTGCTTGCATAACAATCATAGTTGTTAAGCCTGTTGCTAACATGCTACCATAAATATCAGGTGCAGAAATGGCTATCTTAAATCCACGCCATGCAAACAAAAAGAATAATAATATTACCGTTATTGTACCGATGAAGCCCAACTCTTCACCAAGAATTGCAAAAATAAAATCAGTATGAGGCTCAGGTAAATATAGAAATTTTTCACGGCTACGTCCAAGACCTACTCCAAATAAACCACCCGACCCCAAAGCATATAGGGATTGAATAATATGATACCCTGTATTTAATGGGTCAGACCATGGATCACTAAAAGCTAATAGCCTCTTGAGACGATACGGCTCGAGAATTATAGCCGCAATAATACCAACAACACCAACACTGCCTAATGACCCCAAGTGGGATAACTTTGCACCTGCAGTAAATAACAACACAAAAATTGTTCCACCGATTGCCAGAGCAGTTCCAAGATCAGGTTCTTTTAGTATTAAGCCAAATACAACCAACAATATAAATAGCTGAGGAACAAGCCCTTTTAAAAATGCAGTTATCTTCTCTTGGTTCCTTGCTAAACTAGCCGAAGAAAATAACACCATACTTAATTTTGCAATTTCAGATGGCTGTAAATATAATGAACCAAATCCAAGCCATCTACGAGCTCCATTTACGACTTTTCCTAGTCCAGGTATTAATACTAAGATTAAAAGAATGAGTGTGGATATTAATATTGGTGTAGCTAATTTACGCCACACATGATAATCCATATTTAACGTTAATAGCATGGCTATTACACCAAGTGTAACCCAAATGATTTGGCGCTTTAAAAAATAGTAACTATCATTAAAATTAACGTAGGCTGAGACTGCGCTCGAACTATAAACCATTACAACACCAAAAATCAATAATGCTATAACAGCAAAAAACAGAACAAAATCTGGCGACTTAGGTCTTACCGCCAAAAGAGCTCCCCTCCTAACGTAAAATGCTATTTAGCCACTCGATCTTATAATTCATAAACTAATTTCTTAAATAATTTGCCACGTTCTTCATAACTAGCAAACATATCATAACTAGCGCATGCGGGAGAAAGTAAAACAACTTGTGTTTTTTTTGCAATTTGCTGTGCTAATTGCACAGCAGCAGCTAAACTAGTCACACTGTGGATTTGATTAACCCCTTGTGCAATAGCTGCCTCTTCAAACCTTTCTTTAGCTTCACCCAACAAAATTAAATGATCCACTTTTTCCTTTATTAATTGCATAAAAACAGTTAGGTCCGTATTTTTATCCCTTCCCCCAGCAATTAATATAATGTTTTTATCAAAAGCCTCTAACGCTTTAATAGATGACTCAGGGTTCGTAGCTTTAGAATCATTATAATAAGTAACACCATTTATCGTAGATACCATTTCAATACGATGCTCTACCCCAGTAAAATTAATTAAAGTTTTTACCATCGCTGATAAGGAAACTCCTGCAAAAAAAGCAACACCACAAGCGGCTAGTACATTTTCAATATTATGTCCACCTCTTAGCTGTATTTTGCTAACAGGAACTACTGCATAATTCTTCCCTTGCCACTTTATAATGATCATGCCATCTTTAACAAAGATTCCAGACGTTAATTCCGTCTGTCGACTAAAGAAGAATACTTTGGAAGGTACTTTACTAGCCATTTCCCTTACAGTCAGATCATCATAATTTAAAACGATATAATCATCACTTGTTTGATTTGCGAAAATCCGTTCTTTCATGGCGATATAATTCTCCATCGAATGATGACGATCAAGGTGATCAGGAGTAATATTTAAGATAGCAGCCACCCGAGGTCTAAAGTCAATACTTCCTTCTAGTTGAAAACTTGAAATTTCGGCCACTACAATGCCTTTTTCACCAACTTCTGCTACTTCTTGCGATAGGGCCAGACCGATATTCCCGCCAACTACCACATTTCGGTCTGTTGTTTTCACCATTTCACCAATCAATGTAGTAGTAGTAGTCTTACCATTGGTACCAGTAACAGCCAAAATTGGAGCAGGGCATATTTGATATGCTACTTCAATTTCACTCATAACTTTTATATTTCTACTTTTAGCACTTTTAATTAGTGGAATATTAATTGATATCCCTGGTGAGACTACCACCCAGTCTACACCTTCTAATAACCCTTCATCTTGCCTACCTAAAGCTAGTGTTACACCACTTTCATGTATACACGAAAAATCCTTATTTTTTAGTAATTCTTGCGGTTTTGAATCACTTAATGTTACTTGTGCACCACGATTCTGTAATACACAAGCAACGGATATTCCACTAATACCAGCACCAAGAACCAGGACTCTTTTTCCAATGAAATCCACTTATATCCCTCCAGTCTGACTAACAACTAAAATAACTAATGCAATGGCGCTAAAGACAACCCCTGTTAACCAAAATACAGTAACTACTTTCGACTCAGACCAGCCCGCTAGTTCAAAGTGATGATGTATTGGACTCATACGGAATACACGCTTGCCTGTTAATTTAAAGGAGATTACTTGAATGATCACAGACAAGGCCTCAAGTACAAACACGCCACCAACAATAACAAGCAGTAACTCAGTTTTCGTCAGAACAGCTACAGTAGCTAATGCCCCTCCAAGGGCTAATGATCCTGTATCTCCCATAAATATTTTTGCCGGATGAGCATTGTACTTTAAGAAACCAAGGCTTGCACCAGCTAATGCTACACAGAAAATAGCCAAGTTAGTTTTCGCAAAACTCATAGCAATTACGGCATAAGCTACCGCTGCAATCGTAGTAGTACCAGCGGCTAACCCATCGAGACCATCTGTAAGATTTACAGCATTCGTAGTACCCACCAGTACCAAAAATATTAATACATAGTACAGCGGGCCAAAGTCAACTGTAATTCCCAGTAAAGGCACCCATAAATCAGTACCCCGTCCCATATAATTCGTAGCAATGTATGCTAACGCTACAGCCATAATAATCTGACCTAAAAGCTTTTGTTTTGCTTTTAATCCTAAAGAACGCTTTAAGACCACTTTAATAAAATCATCTAAAAAACCAATTAAACCATGACCTAAGGTCACAAACAAAGCTAACCAAATTTCTGAACTCTTCCCCCCAAAGATAACAACTGGTATGATAAGGGCGATTAGAATGATAATCCCCCCCATAGTCGGCGTACCCGCTTTGGCGTAATGACTTTCAGGGCCTTCCTGCCTAATGCTTTGCCCAAATTTCAATCCTCTAAGAACAGGAATTATCATGGGTCCAATTAGTAAAGCTATAATGAATGCCATTGCTGAAGCGTATAACAACTCCTGCATAATCTACCTCCTAAACCATTAAAAAGAAACTTTTTTAATTTTACTGCTCTTTACATCACTAGAGCATACTATTGTCATATAACCTCTTACGAAAACATTTTTATAATATTCTCCATTTTCATACCTCGTGATCCCTTGACTAAAATAGTATCACCAGGCTCAATTAGTTTTTGTAACGCTTCTTGTGCCTCTTTATGGTTAGCACAAGCCACTACCTTTTTTATACCGCATGCACTAGCTCGCCTCGCAATATTAGTCGCCAATTCACCTACCGTTACAACTATATCAACTTGGCAAAAAGCTAACCGATCTCCAATATTTCCATGGGCTTCTATTGCAACCGGACCTAATTCTAACATATCACCAAGTACAGCGACCTTCCTACCCTTAGCTACTTCAACCAATGTGTCAATCGCCGCTACCATTGACATTGGACTCGCATTATAGGCGTCATTAATAACAAGATAGTCGCTAAGTTTTTCAATATGTAGCCGCATAGGACTTGCATTAAAGTTCTTAAATCCAGCGCAAATCTCTTCAACATTCAACCCTAATTCTAACCCGAGAGCGATAGCCGCTAACCCATTATAAACATTATGTTTACCAATTGCAGGAATCTCTACAGGAAATTCATGATGAGCAAAACGACATGAAAACTTCATATTTTGCGTTCCCATCTGAATATTTTCTGCCTTTATATCCCCTTGTTCTAAGCCAAAAAATTGGACACGACTATTCACTTGTTTGGACATTTTTTTTACATAACTATTATCGGCATTCAATAGGGATAAGCCACTTTTAGGAATAAACTCCAGCAATTCAGCTTTAGCTGAAGCAATATTCTCTATTGAGCCTAATAACTCAAGATGAGTTTCACCAATATTCGTGATAATAGCTATTGTAGGCAATGCAATATTCGCTAATTGTCGAATTTGCCCCTTACCCCGCATACCCATTTCTACCACCGCTACTTCATGTTGCTTAGTAAGTTGTAGCAACGTTAACGGCAAGCCAATTTCGTTATTATAATTTGCTTCTGTTTTAAGAACATGAAACTTACTTGATAAAACAGCTGCCGCCATATCCTTTGTAGTCGTCTTGCCATTTGAGCCAGTAATAGCTACAACTGGAATTGTAAAGCGCTGACGATGAAAACGAGCTAAATTTTGCAATGCCAATAAGGTATCTTCGACCTCAATAGCCGTAATTTCTTTAGAAATCAGCATATTTTTACGACTAAATATAACACCACTTGCCCCGTTCTTTATTGCTTGTTCAATGAAATCATGCCCATCAAAATTTTCCCCTACTAAGGGGATAAATAAATCGCCTTGCTTCACAGTACGGGTATCTGTGGAAACACCAGTAAAGTTGACTAGCCTTATAGAATTGACAAGGTTTCCCCCAGTCGCCAAACATATTTCTTCAACTGTAAACTCTGCCATTATTTCATCTCCCTGACGATTGCCGAAGCTACTTCTTTGTCATCGAAGGAAATAGTTTTATCCTTGAGAATTTGATAATTTTCATGGCCCTTACCAGCGATTATCACTATATCATCCAATTCAGCTAAATGTAAGGCACGATCAATCGCTTGGCGCCTATCACTAATTTTTTCATAAATTTTTCCTTCTTTTAAAGATCCCTTTATGCCATTTTCAATCTCAGCGAGAATGATTTCAGGATCTTCCGTTCTAGGGTTATCGGATGTAGCAATTACAATGTCGCCATATTTTGCCGCTAATTCTCCCATAATCGGTCTTTTTGTTTTATCACGATCACCACCACAACCAAATACTACTATGATACGCTTTGTAGCAATTTGCTGTGCAGTCTTTAAAATGTTTTCTAATCCATCTGGTGTATGAGCATAATCTACAATTATACTAAATGGTTGCCCTGCGTCTACTAATTCAAATCGACCAGGTACGCTTTGGAATTCTTCTAAAGCTTCTTTTATGACCTGAATATCTATACCTTCTGCCAAGGTTGCCCCAACTGCAGATAATACATTATATACATTGAATAATCCAGTAATTTTAAGTTCTAATGGCATTATGCCAAAAGAGCCAACAATATCAAACTGAGCACCCGATGCCTTAATATTTGTATTCTGTGCCTTAAGATCAACATTGTTGTCAATCCCATAAGTAATGGTATTACACATCGTTTTTTCTATTATAAAAGAAGCAGCCTTATCATCCGCATTTATAATAGCAGTTTTTCCCTTTTTGTAACTATTCTTTATGCTAAGCAATTCAAAGAGTTTTGTTTTTGCTTCTAGATAATTTTCAAATGACACATGAAAGTCTAAGTGATCCCGTGTCATATTTGTAAAAATACCTACATCAAATTCGCAACCAGCGATTCTATTAAGAGCTAATGCATGAGAAGATACTTCCATCACTACATAATCGATACTAGACGCTACCATCTCATGTAAGAGTTTTTGTAAATCGATTACATCAGGTGTAGTATTCTGAGTAGGTACTATACGGTCGCCAATGCTATTTTGGATGGTGCCGATTACTCCTACTTTAAATCCGGCCTTATTTAATATACTTTTAATTAAATAAGTAGTTGTTGTTTTCCCATTTGTACCTGTAACCCCAATCATACGTAATTTGCGGCTTGGGTATTCAAAAAAATGAGGCGCTATCGTCATCATTGCTGCTCTCGTATCAGTAACCTTTATTACCGTTAAACCCGGAGGAATATTTTCAACATCTTTTTCTACCAATATGGCTACTGCACCTTGGTGAAAAGCCTGCATTATATAATCGTGCCCATCCGTCTTTACTCCAGGCAAACAAATGAATAATGTCCCGGCGACTACTTTACGGGAATCATGAGCTAAATCCATTATCGTAAGTTTTGTTTCACCATGTACTACAGCGTTTGGTAATAAACCTATTAATTCTTGCAATTCCTTTTTCATGTAACTACCTCCTACACTCCAACTATTATTACCATTGTTACCAATATTATCATAACAATGTGTAGATTACCATATCGGGTAACTTGAACAAAAAGAATTCCCCATAAAATCACCTTCAATATAGCGCATCAGTGGACCACAAATCAATCGTGATATGAATCTTTTATCTTTGTGGCCCACTTCACCATCAGAACATAAGTGTTGTCTCTTTAGTTATTCAAAGAATACCGTAATTTCACTTCCTGGCGGCGCCTTACTACCAGCAGCAGGTTGTTGTTTAGTCGCTTTTACACCAACTCCCACTGGCTTAATGCTGAGACCAACTTCTGCCAACATATCAGCTACCTCACGTAATGACTGACCACTACAATCAGGTACTGTAATCTCACCCAAGCCATAACGTGGTGTCATGGTATATAACAAGACACTCGAATCTTTAGGAATACGGCTTCCCGGTTTTGGAATTTGATCTGCAACTCGTTCGCCTGATTCTTCAATTCTAGCATTTAAACCAGCTTTTTTAAGTTCTTGCGCAGCTTCCGTAACTAACAAATTAATCACACTTGGTACCATAATATGAGTTTCTTTATCGTCAGGCGAATGGGATTCTATAACTTTAGGCGCAATTTTTAAGTATTGTAAAACATCTTTCATGATCCCATTAAAAACAGGAGCGGCGATTTGACCACCATAATACAAGCCCACAGGTTCATCAATAATTACAACCATAACGATCTGTGGGTTATCTGCTGGTGCAAATCCAGCAAAAGATGCTACATATTTACCTGGCATATACCCGCCCTCTCCAACTTTTTGTGCCGTTCCCGTCTTACCAGCAATTCGATAGCCCTCAACATAAGCATTTTTACCTGTACCGTTTTCTACAACGCTTTCTAGAATTTCTTTAACTTCTTGTGCTGTTTGCTTATCAACAACTTGGTTTAGTATATCGGGTGTGAATCCTCGAATTACTTCATCATTCTTATCTCTAACCTCTCGAACAATTTGTGGTCTAAGCCGCTGTCCACCATTGGCAACTGCTGCCACTGCGTTTAGTAATTGTAACGGTGTTACCGCGATACTCTGCCCCATAGACATTGTCGCAATATTAATCGGCTTAACCTGTGACTTCGGTATAACAATACCTTTTGCTTCGCCTGGCAAATCTATATTCGTAGGTTTCCCTAAACCAAAAGCAGTAAAATATTTGTAAAAAGAATCAGCTCCCAGTCTAAGTCCAACATTTACAAAACCTACGTTACAAGAATTCTCCACAACCTCCTTAAAAGATTGACTACCATGCCCACCAGCTTTCCAGCAATGAATTGTCCGGCCTTGAACTTCTACTGATCCCGTATCAAAAAAACGTTCATTAGCAGATACTATTTTCTCACCCAGCACTGCAGTCGTCGTGAGAATTTTAAAGGTCGAACCAGGCTCATATGCATTGGATATAGCAATATTACGCCATAACTTTGGATCATAATCTGCAAATTGATTTGGATTATAGGTGGGGCGGTTCGCTAACGCCAGTATTTCACCTGTGTTCGGTTCGATGGCTATAATCGTCGCTGCCTTAGCCTTTGTATCTTGCATTACCTTCTCAAGTTCTCTTTCGATAATTTGTTGTATTACAAGATCAATTGTTAGATAAATATTATATCCGTTAATCGGTTTGACAAATTGATGGGTTGCATGAGGAATTTCCTGCCCCCTTGCATCATACTCAACGACAATACTGCCACTACGACCTTTTAAATAACTGTCAAAGGTTAATTCTACCCCATCTAGCCCTTGACTATCAATACCTGTAAATCCTAATATATGGGCTGCTAGGCTATCATTTGGGTAATAACGCTGATTTTCTTGCGTTAATCCAATCCCTGGCAAATTAAGCAAGTTGACAGATTTGGCTATATCATTATCTACCTTACGCTTTACCCATGTAAAGGCTTGGCGCTTCTTCAATTTGTCAGTTAGTTTCTGTCTATCTAACGCCAAAATAGCAGCCAACTTGGCTGCTGTCTCTTCTACGTCTACTATTTCAGCTGGTATAGCATAAATAGACTCAGTACTCACACTTACACCGAGTTCTTTACCATTGCGATCATATATTGTACCACGCTTAGCTTCGACAGGAATGTCTCGTACGCGCTGATCAATGGCACTTTCTGTTAACCAATTGCTTTTATAAAATTGGAGATACATTAGACGACAACCAAGTGCTACCATAATTACTGCAATCAATAGAAAAAGACAAGTCACCCTTTTCCTAATAGTAACATGCGCAGATGACGCCAATGGCCACTCCCCCATCTAGTTTTATTGTCCTTTGCTTTTTACCATACTAAGCATACCTTTTTCCTTTTCGGCATTCAACTTACTGCTGCTTTCTGAAGCAGTTGCACGGTATATACTTTGAGGCATCACCATCCCAAGTTCTGAAGTAGCAATCGTTTGAATCCGTTGCGGTGATCTTAGTTTCGCAATATCTAACTGTAATAACTCATTTTCCTTTTCCAGTTTTACAACTTGCGACTTCATCTTTACTAATTCATAACCCGATCTAATAATAGCCTCACTACTTACCGTTAAGAAAAAGGCAGCAACGGCTACTATCATAACAGTTGTCAAACACTTAACTCGCAAAGCAATATCGGGTTTCATTAACTTTGTTTTATTAATGGATGGGACTTCTTGTTGTTGATAAATAGTCCAATCTTGTTTTTTATTTACTAACATATATATTCCCCTTCCTTAAATTTAGACCAATGTAATCCCTGATGATATTACAACGCTACCTATAAAGCCACTTTTTCTGCTACACGCAACTTAGCGCTTCGCGCTCGTGGATTCTCTTCTAATTCTACTTCAGATGGAATTCGAGGTTTTCCTAATATCTTAATCTTTGGTTTATTTGTACACATACAAATAGGTAGTTCTTTCGGACAAATGCAACCTTTTGCCATATTTTGCATCGTTTGTTTTGCAATTCAATCTTCTAAGGAATGAAACGTAATGATACACAATCGTCCACCTATTGCAAGTCTCTCAATCGAAGTATTAAATGCCTCTTTTAAGATTCCCAATTCATTATTCACTTCAATCCGAATTGCTTGAAATGTACGTTTTGCAGGATGAGGCCCATCACGCCGCGCTGCAGCAGGAATGGCCCTTTTTATTATATCTACTAATTCGCCAGTTGTTTCTATCGGTTTCACATTACGATGCTCAACTATAAATTTTGCAATTCTCTTTGCCCAACGATCTTCCCCATAATCTATAATAATCTGGGCCAACTGCTCTTCCTCATAATTATTAACAACATCATAAGCGGAAAAGCTGCTATTTGGATTCATGCGCATATCTAGCGGAGCATCTTGCATATAAGAGAACCCCCTTTCAGCAATATCTAGCTGGTGGGATGACACTCCTAAATCAAACAAGATACCATCTACCTTACTAACTTGAAGTTCATCTAAGACACGCCCTATGTTTTGAAAATTATCTTGTACAATATCTATTTGACAACTAGCATTTGCTAGTCTATTTTTACCTGTTTGTATCGCAGCTGGATCCTGGTCAATGCCAATAAATCGACCTGAAGAATGTAATTGATTTATTATTTGCTCAGCATGCCCACTACCACCTAACGTACAATCTACATAAATACCTTCAGGATTTGTTACTAACGCATCTACACTTTCTTTTAGCAGCACACTTACATGATGAAATTCCAAGTCCTTCACCCCATCCATTTTAAACTCTATAGGAAAACTTTTTTTTTTATCGTTTATATACCTAAATCAACTAAACTCTCCGCTATTTTCTCTACTGTTGGAGCGGTTTGCTCGTTGTAATTATCCCACTTAGTCCGGTCCCATATCTCAATACGATTGGACACACCAATCACAACCACATCTTTATCAAGTTGCGCATATTCCCTCAGATTATTCGGTAATAATACCCTTCCTTGTTTATCGCATGAAATCTCTGCTCCACCTGAGAAAAAAAAACGAACAAAAGCTCTAGCTTCAGGTTTTGCTAACGGTAATTGTTTTAACTTACTTTCTAGGATAGCCCACTCTTTTCTATCATATACGAATAAACAATTATCAAGGCCCTTGGTGACAATAAAACTTTCTCCCAGTTCCTCACGAAACTTGGCAGGTAAAATGAGCCTTCCCTTATCGTCAATGCTATGTAGGTACTCGCCCATTAACATAATTTTACCACCACCAAGTTATTTAATCCACCACTTCGCTCCACAATCACCCACTTTTAGTGTTCTATTTTAACAAAAAAAAATCCTTCCTAATTCTTGAAGGATTTTAATTATTTTTAATTAAACGACAAAGGGCCCATCAATAGGGCCCTTTGTCCTGAACCTATTTAACTTTTAATTAGTCCTAACTCTTCTAAGATAGGTGCACCATTTAGGCGAATAAAAAAGCTTCGAAAGGTTTTTTGTCCCTTAAAAATAGGAATACGTTGTAATGAATATAAATCACTATCAGCACCAACTTGACCATATTCAATCGTAAATGCTGCCTTATATTTATTAGCCCTAACCATTTCTTCAATTTCTGCGTTATAGGTACCAGTTGGATATGCAAAATACTTTGGTGGTTTCCCCAATTGACGAGTCAATTCATCTCGAGACTCACTTAGTTCACTCATAATTTGTTCCTTACTAAGGGTCGTAAGAGATTTATGATTTGCAGTGTGAGAACCAAAGACAATACCACTCTTTTGCATCTCTCTAACCTGGTCCCAAGTCATAAATCGATCATCATGATTAATTAAATTCGTTACTAGAAAGATCGTAGCGGTAAAACCATATTTTTTCAAAATTGGATACGCATTTGTATAATTATCAAGATAACCATCATCAAAAGTAATCAAAATAGGTTTATCTGGCAATTCTTTGCAAGACTTTAAATATGCCATTAGCTGATCCGGTGTAATAGTATGGTAACCATTTTTATATAGATATTCCATCTGCTCTTCAAATTCTTGAGGCGAAACAGACAACGCATGATTTAATATGTCTACTTTGTGATAATTCAAAATAGGTATATTCTGAAGATTAATTGGGTTGCTTTCATTATAACTAGCCACAACCGAAGTAGAATCAAATTTTAAAAGTGATATACAGAAAAAAAATAGTATAATTCCCAATGTAATATATGTCTTTCGTTTATTCATAGTAATTCTTTTACCATCTCCTTATACAGGATAATTTTCTTAAAAAATCCATTAATTTACTACAATTTTCTACCTTCCCTCTAAAATAAATACGATTCTAACTTAGTATAACATTTCAGTTTTTGATTACAATAGCTAATAATAATTTCTTCCGTATTTTCTTAACTTTAGCCTTGAATATTGCAAAACGTAGCCAATTGTCCTTCCTTACAAAGAATGACAATTAAGAGCTACTATGCTATAGTAATCGTAGTTACTATAAATAATTAGGAGGTTTTTTGATGCTTATTACTGAAAAAATGAGTATTTTAGAGGTAGTAGAGAAATATCCACAAACTGTTTCTGTATTCCGTAATCATGGTATGGGATGTTTCGGCTGCTCTGCTGCACGATTTGAAAATATCGAACAAGGAGCCTCAGCCCACGGGATCGATATAACTGTACTTATGGCTGCTTTAAATGAAGCAGTAGAATCTAATTCTTAGTCGTCTTACTAATAAGTTACATAAAAAACTTGGCATTTTGCCAAGTTTTTTTATGTAACTCTATACTTAATTTCCGTCGCTACTCCTTAAGCCTTATTCTAATGTCACAATAATATTTTTTGCAATTTCAAAATCTAAAGCAATTTGTGTATATCCTACTTCCAATACAAAAACAGGATAGGTTTGTAAAATCTTAATCAGCACCCCCGGTAAGATTCCAAAGGCAGCCATTTTTCGTAAATGACTATCTTCGCTACTTAGTAAAAGCCTTACAACACGTACCATATTCCCTTTCTTAAGCCTTACAATGGGTACAGGTTTCATCATATCTTCATCTCCTTGCAAATAGCCATTAAAGGCAATTCTTGCTATAAGCTAATTGACCAATAATATAGTAAGTGAGATAGTACGAATCCGCCAATAAAAGCTAAAAAAATGATAGTTAATAGCATTAACATGGAGATAAATACTCCTCTTTCCTTTATCATTACCGCAACTTGCGCTACACATGGTACAAATAATGTTAATGTCGTACTAGCAATCAATAGTTGTTCTTTACTTAGGCGATTCGTAGCACACATCTCATATAGCCCAGCAGCCCCATAGTCTCTTCGGAAAAATCCTAATAAGAACGGCTGCGCGGTTTCTATTGGCAAGCCTAGTAATACCATAATAGGCTCTAGTTGACTTATAATATAAGATAAAACTCCATATCGGTCTCCACACCACATAATAAAACTCGTTATGAGGAAAACTGGCAGTATTTCCACAAAATACCACCACATGCGGATGAACGCCTTGTGAAAAACATTCGATAATTTTGGAAGACGTAGTGGTGGTATTTCCATATAAAAAGCACTACTAGTTCCAGGCATTAACTTCCCAGACAGCCATCCAATACTCGTGAAAATGACTAGCATATAGACTCCCCATATTACCACTGATAAAGAAGAATCAGATAATAGTGCTAAAATAACGCCTAATTGTGCGGAACAGGGTATTGTTAAAGCAAGTAAGAAGGTTGATAGAATTCTTTCGCGGCGTGTTTCCAATGTTCGAGTTACAACACGCGAAAAACAAACGCACCAAGTCTTACTCTTATTACTTGACGCATGATATAAACCTTGTCCACGTTAAGCCGAGTCTGAATTTATTCGCTTTGTTTTTGCGGAATAAAGAATGGCTTTAAAGCATTTAACAAGTCATCAATAAATTCTTTTGGTGTTTCATCTTCGGAATATATCCTTCCATCTATCTCATATTCAAAAATTACTTCCATCTTAATCCCCCCATTACTATATATGCTTAAGATTTGTCCATATTGCTACAAAAAAATAAGCATTCAGTAAATAGGTTATAAAAATTATTTTGTACTATTACCGTTTTGCCGCACTAAGAAAATTTAAATTGCCTACATTATTCCAAAGGAAGACACGGCTCTATCAAATAGAGCCGTGTCTCCTTTTTTATTTAACTTCACGTTTTATGGAACATTCATACTTTTGACATTAATGAATTGACTTCTTTTTGACTCTGCCGCCCATGACATCATGCACATCCGTTACTGTAACAAAAGCAGTTTCATCTTTTTCTTGCACAATCGTTTTGAGTTTGGCTATTTCAAGACGTGTAATGACGGAATAGAGAATTTTTTTAGATTCTCCCGAATAACCGCCTTCACCATGAAAAATAGTTACACCTCTCCCTAAACGAGCCATTAGCGCATCTGCAATTTCGTCAGGAGCTTCTGTAACAATTAGAATTCCTTTCGATTCATCTAACCCTTCAATCGTTATGTCAATCACTTTAAAAGCAATAAAGTACGCTACTAAGGAATACATGGCTTTATCCCAGCTAAAAACGAAACCCGCACTGCACAAAATAAAAAGATTAAAAAACATAACGATTTCACCAATAGAAAATCCTGATTTTTTCCCTAGCAAAATAGCGACTATCTCCGTGCCATCTAAAGATCCCCCATACCTGATAATTATGCCGACACCGATTCCAACGACGATTCCTCCAAAAGTAGCCGATAAAAATAGATCTCTAGTAACTTCTGTAATGGGATGAAATATTGAGACCCAGTAGGATAAAGATAAAATTGAAAAAATAGTTGAAATGGCAAATGTTTTTCCAATTTGCGTATATCCCAAGTATAAAAAAGGTAGGTTTAACAGCACCAAGAACAGACTTAATGGCATGCCAGTCAAATGACTTGCCATAATAGATATTCCTACAATACCGCCATCAATGATTTGGTTAGGAACTAAAAATTCTTCTAGTCCAATGGCAGTAAAAATAGAGCCGATTAAAAGCATTATGTATTTTTTTATCGTGGATATAATTATTTTTTTCTTCTTTTGCAATACGAGACTTCTCCCCCTCCTGCATGAATTTTACTATTCCTTTTAAGTTAAATTCTATAAAAATTTTTTTTCCCCTTTTAATATTTTACATCCGCTCCAAAATAATCCTCATGATGTTCATGAAACTATTTCTAAGAATTTTCGAATTGAATATATTTTATTCATAGATTAACTAACGTTTTATGGAGGATATTATGAATGCTCTTTACTGTCGTGTAAGTACTGACCTTCAGGCAGAAACAGGATATTCAATTGGTGATCAAATACGTACTTGTCGCGAACATGTGCTTGAGCTTGGCCTAGAAACATCTAGAAGTTTTGAATATATTGATGATGGTTATAGTGGAGAGTACTTGGAAAGACCTGCTCTTGACCGTTTAAGGGAAGATCTAAGAGCTAAACTAATACAAGACGTCATAATATATGACCCAGACCGCCTTAGTCGTAACTTAACCAACCAGTTGCTTTTAGCTGATGAGATTGAAAAAGCTGGTGCAGCGCTACACTTTGTAACTGGCAGCTATGATGCTTCGCCTGAGGGACGTCTCTTTTTCTCAATTCGTGGTGCGATCAGCGCCTTCGAAAAAGCCAAGATTCGTGAACGTACGCTACGGGGTAAACGCGCAAAAGCCCGGAATGGTAAAATGATACAAAATGGCCATGCTTACGGATATGATTGGGACGAGGAAAATAGTACCTACATCATTAATCAGAAGGAAGCTGCCATTGTTAAAATGATTTATGATTTATATCTCAGTCGAAAACATACCATAAAAGATATTGCACTTTTTCTTAAACAGCAAAACATTTACAATCGAAAAAATAGCCCTTTTACTCTTTCTATGATTTATCGGATTTTAACTGATGAAAAATATGCGGGTATAAAATGGTCATTTAATATATATGATAAGAAAATTAGTCAATATAGACGTCAAAAAATAGTAAGACCGCAAGAAGAATGGATTCCCATTCCAATTTCTCCAATTATTACATCAGTTGAATATCAAACTGTACGGCAAATTCTATCGGAAAACAAGCGCAAAAGTCCACGTAATACAAAGCAACAGTATCTTTTACGCAATTTTATTCAATGTGCAGTTTGCGGCTATGGTATATCTGCCCATCATAAGAACTACTCTTCTGGTAAAGAATATACTTGGTATAAATGTCATTCTGGAGGAACCGATAAATCATTAACCCCTTGTGGTAACCCTGCTATTTCTGCTTTAGAGCTTGATAATCTAATCTGGAAGCATCTCTGCAGGATTACCTACAGTCAAAAAGAACTTACCTCAATCTTGCGGCAAGAAATAGTCCTCGATAATACAGCACAACTAACTAATCTTAAAGACTATCACAATCAACTTAAAAAGAAACAGACAACTATACTACGTTGGTTTAATGATAATATTTTATCTCCCGACGACGCTGAAAAAGAACTACAGTTTCTAAAAAAAGAACTGCAAACTACCTTTTCTTCTATCAGTAAACTATCTTCTAAAACTAAAAAAGGACTTACTAAAACTCCTGAAGAGATTCTAGCAGCAACATCCTTCGCAGAACGCCGTGCCATTTTCGAAAACTTAGGTTGGAAAGTATTAGTTGATAATCGTCAGAAACCAGTAAGAATACGATTTAAAATATAATCTTTTATCTTTCACGTGTGACCATAACTGCCATTGTTCCACATCCAAGTCCCAATGCAAAAGGAATAACAGCTCGACCATTAAGACTCAATTTCTTAAATATAATATCCATTAACATTGCTAAACGCGGCAAGTATCCACTGTCTTCAAGAATTGCAAATACGAAGAAAAAAGTACTAACAATTGGTAATATGATAATAAATGCATAGCGAAAACCTAACGTGAATAATCCATACTTACCTACTACTAATGACTGCATCCATTCCCAAGGAATGGATTGATATACAAATAACTGTACGAGAGGATTAATATAGGGCACAAAAATACTATTATCAATATAATCCACTAAAAAACCTGCTCCAAACCTTCCGACAAATTGATATATTCCAAAAAATAATACTAAACTTAAAATGGGTAACCCAGTTGCAGGTTCCCTCGTTAAACGCCCCAGTTTTTCACCAGTTCCTTGTTGATATATTCCCCGTTCTTTTAAAACCTTATCACATATACTATCAACGATTTTTTGGCGCTCTATCGCTATTACGTATTCCATGCCATATTGGTAACAATCACCTAATTTCTTTATTTCGGTAATCATCTCACAAAATAAAGGCTCCCTACCAGAAGCTAGTTGGTAAAACACTTTATCTCCCTGTATCAGCAAAAGAGCTACCATACGAGGTGATATGCCATACCCTTCCTTTAATTGATTACTAATTAGCATAATAGATTGTTCAATGGTATTAGTAAATTTCATATGAAAGCACGACTGTACTGGACGATATTGCCCAATTTCTTTTTTTAGGATCTCCAATCCAATGCCATTTATCGCTGACGCTGGGATTACCGGAATTCCTAGTATTCTACTAAGATGCCCAATATCAAGAACAATACCCTTTTTTTCAGCTTCATCCATTAAATTAACAACTACTACCACGGGGAACCCCATATCTAAGAGCTGTATTGTTAGATTTAACATCCTGCGAATATTCTTAGCGTCCATTACGTGCACGACAATATCTGGCTTTTCTTGCAATAATATAGACCTAGTTACTCTTTCTTCATCCGTAATTGTTATGAAGGAGTACATACCTGGAGTATCTATAATTTCATACATTCTACCATTTATTTTACAATATCCAGAAGAAACATCAACAGTGGTTCCCGGATAATTAGATACAGCCACATACTGTCCTGTTAAATAATTAAAGATTACACTTTTACCTACATTAGGTGGACCCACTAACACCACTTTTGCCAATCATCTTCCCTCCACCACTAAAAATTATATTGCTATTTTCCTATTCAAAAAGCAACATAATTAGAACAAAAAAAACAACCATACAACAGCTACGCTGTTATATGGTTGTTTTTCTTATAGCAAAGGTGTAATTTTGTCGCTAATAGCTGATTTTGGCATAAAGCCCATTAGCTTTTCAACCTTTTCACCTTTTTTCATTAGAATCATAGTTGGTAAGCTCATTACACTATACTTTTGTGCCACAGCCTTGTTTTCATCCACACTAATCTTTACGAATTTTACCTTGCTACTCATATCAGCCGCTAACTCATCAAAAACGGGCGCTAACTTAGTACAATGCCCACACCAAGGAGCCCAAAAATCGACTAATACAGGTAAATCAGACTCTACTACTTCCCTTTGAAAATTTTCTTCATTTACTATAGTTACATTCGACATTATGTTATGCCTCCTTTTTTCTAAGCTCTACCATAATACAAGCATGATGTACCACTGTAAGTCCTAATTCCTCGGCAACTTGAATGACCTGCTTTGCATCAGCACCTGGTTGCAGCCAAACATTTTGTATACCAAGTTCAGCACATTCACGCATAATAGCTTCCCCCACTTTTGCTGGCACTACCACATCTACCGCATCTGGTTTTTTAGGTAAGTCCTTTAAAGCAGAATAGCATTTTTGTCCTAATATCTCACTTACACCTGGATTAATAGGATATACCTCTAATCCTGCATCTAACATGACTTTAAAAATTTTATATCCAAATTTTTCTTTATTATCTGTAGCTCCCACAACTGCCCAAGTTTTCAAATTTAACATAGTATCAATAGTGCTCAAGTATGTTCCTCCCTTATATTCACTTTAGTTACATTATATTCCCCTATATATTTTAGGTCAACATTTCATTATAGATTAAAAAACAAAGTAACCAGAGATAGGCAAATTTCAATACCAATTAGAATAATAACCGCCCATTCCAAACGAGTCCCTCTTTTGGCATGAGCTAGTCCTGAAAAGACCTCTGTAATATCCATCAATGTATCTATTTTATGACGAAGTTTCTCATAACGATCTGCCAACTCAAATAAGGTTGCAAGTTCATTAAATAATTCACCCGCTTTTTCATTATTCCAAGTTATCGCAGGTTTATCCAATAACATGATATAGGAAATAGTACTCAATTTGAACTCTAAAATGCTCGCTGACAATTTTGCTAATTTCTCATCGGAAACTGCTAATTCCCCTTTATGCAAACTATTAACAACATCTTCTATTTCATCTAATACACGGGATATTTCCATTTCAATTTTTTCTAATGCTACTGACTTTGCCAATATAGTCGAAACAATGTCAAATTGGTACTCAGCTTGCTCTTCTGTTACCATATAATCATTATTAATAGCATATTCACTATCTGGATTATTTTCTATTTTATACTCATCAACATATTTAAACGGATTTGAGTCATTTATACCAACTTCTATATTTTTCAGGTAATTAATTACGTCCATTATTTCGTGGTGTTGAAAATTTAAAAAGACAATACTACCAAAATGAAAAAGATAAACCCTTTTCTCTTCGATCTCACGAACAATACCTTGTAATTCGCTTCCTTTGAGGATTAAATACTCTTCCCATTTCAATTTACGATTACTGCCAAAATGCTGGGAAATTTTATTCAAGTTCATCTCGTTCCCTAATACAATGGCTTTAAACTCTGTTTCAACCAATTGTTTCACTCTCCATGTAAGCTAATAAAATATCTTTAAGCTCGGCTCATATTAAAAGACTTGGCTAATGCCAAGCACTAGAGGACATTGCTCTCTCTCTAAAAAATTAACATTACTGTTTTTTGCAATTTAATTGCTTTTATCTATCGATTGAGATATTTTATAAGAGATACTACTAGAAAAGAGGGTCACTTTATGAATATTCAAATCTTTGGTACAAAAAAATGTCAAGATACTCGAAAAGCAGAGCGGTACTTCAAAGAAAGAAAAATCCCTTATCAATTCATTGACTTAACAATAAAAGGACTTAGTAAGGGAGAGTTAACCAGTATACAGCGGTTTATTAATATAAGAGAGCTTATTAATACAACAAGTAAGGAGTATCAAGCAAGTAACTTAAAATACATTGTTCACAATACAGAGGACATACTATTAAATAATCCTTTATTATTCAAGACCCCGATTGTCAGAAATGCACCAATAGGCGCAACTGTCGGCTATTGCCCTGACAGCTGGAAACAATGGCAGGATTAATAGATAATAAACTCCCAACCAAATAAAACACCGTTGCTACCTTTACACAAAGGAACTTATCTAAAGCTCCTTTGTGCCTGAAGATAGCTTTTTATTTATAATCTAGCTAATAGATCTTTTATCTCATTTAAATAATTATTTACATCAAAATAGAAGACTTCTCCAGTACGTCGCACTTTAACTTCAATT
This sequence comes from Pelosinus sp. IPA-1, assembly GCF_030269905.1. Taxonomy (NCBI): domain Bacteria; kingdom Bacillati; phylum Bacillota; class Negativicutes; order Selenomonadales; family Sporomusaceae; genus Pelosinus; species Pelosinus sp. IPA-1. The sequence goes on from NZ_BSVC01000004.1 coordinate 542,199, forward strand.
AGATTTTCATTGATTGTTTTCGGACCGACAGTTACTTTTAAAGGATATCCAATCAGATCAGCATCTTTAAATTTTACTCCGGGGCGCTCGTTGCGATCATCAAAAACAGCTTCAACGCCAGATGCATTTAAATCTTGATATATTTTATTAGATAAAGACATTTGCGCCTCATCTTTAGGACTAATAGGAACTATTACCACATGATATGGTGCAATCGCAACTGGCCAAACAATACCATATTCATCATTATTTTGCTCAATTGTAGCAGCCATAGTACGACTTACTCCAATACCATAGCATCCCATAACCATTGGTTTTTCTCTACCATTTTCATCTAGGTATGTCGCCTTTAAAGCCTCGCTATATTTAGTATGAAGTTTAAACACCTGACCTACTTCAATACCTCTTGCAGTTTTGACAGCTACATCACAATGAGGGCATGGATCATTCTCCTGAATTAAACGAATATCTGTAACTATTGTTGGAGAAAAATCACGTTTCGCATTTACATTACGGTAATGTTGATTAGGAGTATTCGCTCCACATACCCCATTGTATAAATTCATAACAGTAGGATCTGCAACAATAATAGGACATTTTATGCCTACAGGGCCAATAAATCCTGGAGTACTTCCAAGATCCTCAACTATTGTTTTTTCATCTGCCAATTCTATAGTTAAGCAATCAACTATATTTTGCAGTTTAATCTCATTCACTTCGTGATCCCCACGTACCAAGGCCATGACAACGCCTTTGTCCGTATTATATACAAGTGTCTTAATCGTCTTATCTGCAGAAATCCCAAGTAAGGCTGTGACAGACTCTATTGACTTAGTTCCTGGCGTGTCCGTAATGGTTAAACTTTGTAACTCTTCTTCTGGCATTACAATTGGTTTCAATTCTGCTTTTTCAACATTTGCCGCATAATTACAAGATGGACAATATACAATAGCAGCTTCTCCTGAATCTGCTATTACCATAAATTCATGGGTTTTACTGCCACCTATGGCCCCACCGTCTGCTTCTACAGCCCTAAAAGTTAATCCGCAACGACTAAATATGTTACTATAAGCGTCATACATTTGATCATAACTATTAGTAAGCCCCTCTTCATCTTTATCAAAAGAGTATAAATCTTTCATGATAAATTCACGACCACGCATAAGACCAAAACGAGGACGACGTTCATCACGATACTTATTTTGTATTTGATATAATTTTAAAGGTAACTGGCGATAAGATCGAACATCTGACCGGACTAAGGTAGTAATCATTTCTTCGTGAGTAGGCCCCAGACAAAAATTACGATTATGACGATCCTTTAGTCTAAACATCTCATCACCATAGACATCCCAACGTCCAGTTTCCTGCCACATTTCGGCAGGTTGTATAATCGGCATTAATAACTCTTGACCGCCCTTACCATCCATCTCCTGACGCACGATTGTTTCAATCTTTCTAAGTACGCGTAACGCTAGAGGCATATAAGTATATATTCCACCAGCTGCTTTACGAATCATGCCAGCCCGTAACATAAGCTGATGACTGACCACCTCGGCCTCTGCTGGGGTTTCTCTTAATGTTGGAGCATATAATTGTGATACACGCATAGTTTTATTTTTCCTCCTCAATGAGTTTGTCAATTTCTGAAAATAATGCTGTAATTAGTTGATCTTCAGGGACTTTTTTTAGTATTTCGCCTTTGCGAAATACTAAGCCTTGTCCTTTACCACCAGCAATTCCAATATCGGCTTCCTTAGCCTCACCTGGCCCATTCACAACGCATCCCATTACTGCAACTTTAAAGGGTTTACGTACATTACTCAATTTTTGTTCCACTTGTTCCGCAATTGCCGCTAAGTCAATATTACAACGACCACAAGTCGGGCAGGATATCAAGGTTGGACCATACTCTTTTAAGCCTAATGACTTTAAAATTTCATTTGCAACCTTTACTTCTTCTACAGGATCACCTGTTAAAGAAACACGAATAGTATCCCCTATACCTTGTGCTAATAAAGCACCAATTCCTACAGCTGATTTAACAATGCCTGATTTTATGGTTCCCGCCTCTGTAATCCCTAAGTGTAATGGATAATCAACTACTTCAGACATTAATTGATACGCTTTTATCGTAGTTGGAACATCATTTGCTTTTAAAGATATTTTAATATCGCGAAAATCTAACTTTTCTAAAATAGCAATGTGTTGCAGTGCGCTCTTCACCATACCCGCAGGAGTGGGGTGACCACCGCATTCTTCTAAAATGCTTTTTTCTAAAGAGCCTGCATTTACACCAATACGAATTGGAATGCGCCTTTTTTTTGCTTCTTTGACAATAATGGCAACATGCTCTACATCACCAATATTACCAGGATTAATTCGCAACGCGTCTATACCATTTTCGATAGCCGCGACAGCTAAACGATAATCAAAATGAATATCTGCAATTAAAGGCGTTTTTACCTTTGACTTTATCTCTTTGATAGCCATAGCAGCAGCCATATCAGGTACAGCTAACCGTACAATATCACATCCTACAAGCTCTAACCTCTCAATTTGAGCTACCGTAGCAACTATGTTGTCGGTTTTCGTATTGGTCATTGATTGTACCGATATCGGAGCTGAATCTCCAACCAATATATTACCAATTCGTATAAGAGACGTTTTTTTCCGTTGCATTCTTTTCACCCATTTCTCACCAGCAAAAAAAACATCCCATTTTGCTGGTGATATATTTTTACCCACCTTTATTATTACTTAAAATATCTTCAATCGAGAAATATCCTTAAAGGTAGCTACTAAAAATAAAAGCATCAATAAGGCAAAGCCAATCATTTGTATAAGCTGCATATGCTTTTTATCTAAAGGTTTGCCACGCAATCCTTCGATTGCTAGAGTGACAAAATGGCCACCATCAAGCATAGGTACCGGCAATAAATTAATAAGCCCTAAATTAATACTTAAAAATGCCGCAAATTGCAACAACGGCATTAAACCTAATTGTGCTACCTCTCCAGCCATTTGTGCTACACCAATTGGTCCAGCGACCTCTGCTGCAACTTTTCCGGTAACCATTTGTGCTATGCCAACTACCATGCTGCTAGCCACTAGATAGGTCTGCTTAACAGCCAAACCAAACGATTCCACGAAACCTGGATGGTATTTATCAATCTGTGGCATAACACCTATAATGCCTCGATTGGCTTTCTCATCATATTCTGGGACAATTATAGTAGTTTTAATTTCTTCGTTATGCTGATATCGTAACTTTAGTGGATTTCCTGCATTTACTTGTACAATATCAACAAAACCTCGCCATGATGTAATTTCTGTATCATTAACAGATACAATTTTATCTCCAAGAGACAATCCTGCTTGGGCTGCTGGCTTATCAGCAAATACATTTCCAACAATAGGAACATTAGAAGGAGTATCAATACCTGAATTTAGGAATATAGTCATAAATAATAAAACTGGCAATACAAAATTCATCGTTGATCCAGCGACTATCACTAACATTCTAGCGGGAATTGATTTTGCACTAAAAGAGCCTTCATCTTGTTCTTCATCCGGGTCCATACCTGCAATCTTATTAAAGCCACCTAGTGGTATAATTCTCCAAGAATATAATGTTTCACCATGCTTGTAACTAATTATCTTAGGCCCAAAACCAATGGCAAATTCGTCGACTCGCATGCCGGCCATCTTTGCTGTAACAAAATGCCCTAACTCATGAACCAATACCAAAAGACCAAAGACAAAAATGGTAGCAACAGCTGTCATCAACAATAAAATCACTCCTATCTTTTTATTATAAGAAATCTATTCCCTAATCGCCCTTAAAATTTCCTTAGCCTTACTTCGCGCTACCACATCCGTATGATAAATTTCATTCAAATTAGGTGCAGCAACTAAGCTGTGGCTTTGCATTACACTATGTATCACTGTGAAAATGTCAAGATAGCGAAGTTTTCCTTCAAGAAATGCATAAACAGCTTCTTCGTTTGCAGCATTAAATACACAAGGCATTGTTCCACCAGTATATCCTGCATCAAAAGCAAGTTGCAATATAGGAAAAGTAATTTTATCTGGAGGAGAAAAGGTTAATTCTGATAACGCTTTAAAATCAAGTCTGGGATAATCTGTAGCAACCCTTGCTGGATAAGTAAGAGCGTACTGAATAGGTACTCTCATATCGGGCTTTCCTAACTGCGCAATAACAGATCCATCTATAAACTCTACCATGGAGTGAACAATGCTTTGTGGATGTACGACAACCTCAATTTGGGAGTACTCCACCCCAAACAACCAACGAGCTTCAATCACTTCTAACCCTTTATTGGCTAAAGTAGAGGAATCTACGGTAATTTTTTTTCCCATTGACCAATTAGGGTGACGTAAACAATCTTCCACTGTTATATTTTGTAATGCTTCTGTTTTTAATCCTCGAAAAGGACCACCTGATGCCGTCAGAAGAATGCGATTTATATTCTTACTATTTTCGCCTTGCAAACATTGAAAAATAGCACTATGTTCACTATCAACGGGTAAAATTTTAACATTTTTTTCTTTTGCAAGTTGCGTTACCAATTCACCAGCAGCTACCAAAGTCTCTTTATTGGCAAGAGCAATATTTTTACCAGCCTCAATAGCGGCAATCGTCGGCTTTAAACCTGCGAATCCTACTAAAGAAGTTAGTACTGTAGTTACTGCCACATGAGTAGCTGCTGCTATTAAACCTTCTTCGCCTGTCAAAATACGAGTAGGACCTGAGTACCTTCTGACTAGTCTATCCGCTGCTTCCTGATCCACTAGTACAGCAATTTGGGGTCTAAAATATTCAATTTGTTTTTCAAGTAAAATATCATTATGGTAAGCAGCCAAAGCAGTTACAGAAAATTTATCTTGATGAGCTGCAATGACCTCTAAGGCTTGTGTGCCAATCGAACCTGTACTGCCTAATATCGCTATATGTTGCATATAAACTCTCCCTTAACAGACTAGACATCTTATAAATCCCTTGTAAGTATTTAATAAAAATCTCTACAAAAGATATTATTATAGTATAAAAGTATGTATATAGTAGTAAATAACAGGAACTGCAAATAATATGCTATCGAAGCGATCTAAAATGCCTCCGTGCCCCGGCAGTATTTTTCCAGAATCCTTAACGCCTGCAAATCGCTTCAAAGCAGACTCTGCTAAATCACCAATAGGTGCGACGATACCAACTAAAAAACCCATAATTAAACTATGACCGCTAGGTAACTGAAAGAGGTATCCTAGTCCAACAATAGCCACTACACTCCCAAATACACCTCCGAGAGCCCCCTCTACCGTTTTGGCAGGACTAATTCCAGGACATAACTTATGTCTTCCAAACTTAGAGCCAACAAAATAAGCAAAAGTATCATTCGCCCAAGTCCCAACAAAGGCTAACCATACGTAAGCAGCTCCCGCAGACAAGTTCCCTAAAGAAGTAACAATGTGTAAAGAATTATTACTATATCTGAGAAGTAATAAATGGGAAAAGGACAATCCAATATAAGTAATGCCAAATAAAGAAAAGGCCGCATCTACAACCGTAAATTTATTAGCCGAGACTACAATTTTATATAATACAAGCAAAGTACTAAAAAAAAGTGTCATTATAAGTTCTTGTGAATTTCCGAGCCATGCGCACCCTAATATAATTATATTAGCTAAAAAACCTATGTAATATAAGACTTTAATATTCTTATTCTGTAACATAGTATAAAATTCATCCCACGCTAACAATGTAAGAATAAGAATCGCAGCAGCAAATAACCATTCCCCATATTGAACAACAAAAATTGTAATCGGTATACCTAAGGCCGCAGTCAAAACTCGCCTACCAAGCATCAAAACACCCCTGTAGTTTTATTTTTTCAAACCGCCAAATCTTCTCTCTCGCTTCTGATAGTCTATTATAGCCTGAATAAAATGCTCTGGCTTAAAGTCAGGCCAGTTAATATCAGAAAACCAAAACTCCGCATAAGCTGATTGCCATAATAAAAAATTACTTATCCGATAATCCCCACTTGGACGAATAACTAGATCAGGATCAGGTAAATCAGCAGTATATAAATTGTCCCTTATACTTTTCTCAGTAATATCTTGAGAAAGTAATTCACCACTAGCAATTTTCTCACCAATTACCCGAACAGAATGTAGAATCTCTGCTCGTCCGCCATAATTAACGGCCAAGTTAAAGACTAGGCCCGTATTTCTTTTAGTATACGCCTGTGCTTCTTCAACCTTTTTCTGTAATTCAGCAGCCAATTCATCCACATTGCCAATAAAGCGAATTTGTACATTTTTCTTATGAAGTTCATCAATTTCACTATCAAGATATTCAGAGAATAACCTCATTAGTAAATTTACTTCATCTGCTGGTCTTTTCCAGTTTTCAGTAGAAAATGCATAAGTAGTCAATACTTTAAGTTTCATGTTCACAGCAGTCGTGACAATGTCACGCAGGCTCTCTACACCAGCTCTATGACCAAGAGTGCGTGGCAATCCCTTTTTCTTTGCCCACCGGCCATTACCATCCATAATAATTGCAATATGTTGTGGCATATTTTCTTGTTTTACTAGGTCATATGCATCAATTTTAATACTTTTTTTATTAAACCAGTTCTTCCACATGTTATGACCTCCAAATTAATCTGGTAAGAAACTAAACCCCCTCTCGCGAGGGGGTTCCAGTTATGGAGCCAAAATAGCACCAACAGGGCAAACCGCCGCTCAGGCACCGAGATCTACACATTTCCTGAAACTGATAGAAAAACATTCTACTACCAGTATTTCCGTAGTAATTGCTCACAAATACCCGGTCATACTTCATCATTTACATGTATAGCCAATAATTTTTAAGCTTTCCCTTTTACCGCTTTATTAGCAGTTACTAAATGATACATATCACCATCAAATCGTTGCCTTATAACATAAGGGCAATTCTCATCTAAGTTCGTTGCTTGGCGAGTTGGATGTGATATTGTAACTTTATAATTTATCTTTGCTTTATCTAATTGTGTCTTAACCAAAGCAAAGGGTTTAGCTACTGTATCTATCATACTTCCAATACTTCTTTTTCTTTCGCACTCATAATTGCATCAACTTCTTTTACATACTTATCCGTCAGTTTTTGCATTTCATCTTGTGCTTTTTTAACCTCATCTTCGGAAATAGTTTTGTCTTTTTCAAGTTTTTTTATTGCATCATTTGCATCACGTCGAGAATTTCGAATAACAATACGACTATCTTCCGCTTTTTTATGAACAACTTTAACAAGTTCAAGACGTCGTTGTTGAGTAAGTTGAGGTATATTCAAGCGAATTATCGTCCCATCACTATTGGGCGTAAGTCCTAAGTCAGACTTTAAAATTGCTTTTTCAATTTGAGCAATCATTGTCTTTTCCCAAGCTTGTATTGTAATCATCCTTGGTTCTGGCACTGAAATATTAGCAACTTGGTTAATTGGTGTCGGTGTACCATAATAATCCACAACAATCTTATCTAATAGTGCAGGCGTAGCCCTTCCGGCTCGCAGCGTAGATAATTCTCTGCGTAAGGCATCAATTACCTTCTTCATTTTTCCTTCATTACTGTCAAAAATTTCTTTAATTAACATATATTATCCCCCCACAACAGTCCCAATATCTTCTCCAAGGGCAGCTTTCAAAATATTCCCCGGCTCATCAATACTAAACACAATAATGGGAATTTTATTATCCATGCACAGACTAGTAGCAGTTGAATCCATAACACCCAACCCACGTTTTAACACTTCTATGTAAGCAAGTTCTTTAAACTTTATTGCATCAGGATTTAAACGAGGATCAGAATCATATACGCCATCAGTATTTTTCTTGGCCATAAGAATTACATCTGCTTCTATTTCAGCTGCCCTGAGTGCAGCAGTCGTGTCAGTCGAAAAGTAAGGATTGCCGGTACCTGCAGCAAAAATAACCACTCGATTTTTTTCCAAATGACGAACAGCCCGACGCCGTATATATGGCTCCGCTATTTGGCGCATTTCAATTGCGGTCTGTACACGCGTATCCACATCACATTGTTCCAAGGCATCTTGAAGTGCCAGAGAGTTCATTACTGTGGCTAACATTCCCATATAATCCGCAGCAGCCCTATCCATTCCTTTAGCGCTTCCAGATAAACCACGCCAAATATTTCCTCCGCCAACTACCACAGCAACTTGTAAATTAGTATCCCTAATTTCTTTTATTTGACGAGCAATTGAATCTACAATAATTGGATCAATACCATACCCTTGTTGTCCAGCTAACGCTTCTCCACTCAGCTTTAATACCACACGTTTATACTTTGATGCAACCAAGCATACCCCTCCATCCTTCAATTGTTTTCCACAAAATACATATTAAGGCCTGTAATAAACTTAAGAAAAGACAAAGCTATTACCCCCTATCCTTAGATATAGAAATAAGCTTTGTCATTCTTAGTTTGAAATCAAAATCAAGTGTACTTGATTTCCTAGAAAATAAGAGAACACTGCAGTGTTCTCTTATTTTTTAACAGCAGCCATTACTTCAGCAGCAAAATCATTGGCCTTTTTTTCAATACCTTCACCAAGTTGATATCTCGTAAATCTTCTGATGGAAATATTTTCACCAATCTTAGAAATATTTTCATTAATAAGTTGAGTAATCGTCTTGTCTGGATTTTTAATGAAAACTTGCTCCATTAAACATACTTCTTTATAGTATTTTTCAACACGACCTGTAATCATTTTTTCCACAATATTAGCAGGTTTGCCTTCGTTTAATGCTTGCGCTTTAAGAATTTCTTTCTCATGTTCTAACACTTCAGCAGGGACTTCTTCGCGACGTACACAAGTTGGATTCGCAGCAGCAATTTGCATTGCAATATCTCTGGCTAAGCTTTTAAAATTATCCGTTTTAGCTACAAAGTCAGTTTCACAGTTAATTTCAACCATTACACCAATACGTCCGCCACCATGTATGTATGCTTCAATAACCCCTTCAGAGGCAATTCGATCTGCTTTTTTAGCAGCAGCAGCTAATCCCTTTTCACGTAAGTAATCAACAGCTTGATCAAGTTCACCTTTCGTTTCAGTTAAGGCTTTTTTACAATCCATCATTCCTGCACCTGTACGTTGGCGCAATTCTTTTACCATTTCAGCAGTTATCATCTATGTAGTCCTCCTATCTATTGTTAAAGGTAAGGGAAAAAACACTAGTTGTCCCCCTTACCTTTATCTAAATATAATTACTCAGCTTCTTCTACTTGTTCGCCTTGTCTTGCTTCTAAAATAGCATCCGCCATTTTAGCAGTAAGTAATTTAACAGCACGAATTGCATCATCATTACCAGGAATAACATAATCAATTTCATCAGGATCACAATTAGTATCAACAATAGCTACAATTGGTATACCAAGTTTTTTAGCTTCGGCAACAGCAATGCGCTCTTTGCGAGGATCAATTATGAATAATGCTCCAGGTAACTTAGTCATATTTTTAATACCACCAAGGAATTTTTGCAATCTTTCCATTTCATGGCGAAGAGTGATTACTTCCTTTTTGGATAATACTTCAAATAATCCTTTTTCTTCCATTCCTTCTAATTCTTTCAAACGACCAATACGTTTTTGAATCGTTTGGAAATTAGTCAGCATACCGCCAAGCCATCTTTCATTAACAAAATACATGTTAGAACGAATTGCTTCTTCTTTTACAGCATCTTGCGCTTGTTTTTTTGTACCAACAAATAAAATAGTTTCATCTTGTGCAATTTCACGCACAAAATTGTAGGCATCTTCTACTTTTTTGACTGTTTTTTGTAAGTCAATTATGTAGATGCCATTGCGCTCCGTAAAAATATAAGGAGCCATTTTAGGGTTCCACCTTCTAGTTTGATGTCCAAAATGAACACCAGCTTCCAATAGTTGTTTCATAGAAATTACTGACATATTTATACCTCCTGTTAAATTACCGCCGCAATCCGCATCTTTTATTTTCCACCAATGCTGTAACGCCCTGGCACAGTAAATAAAATTAGTTTGCGTGTGGATTTAGAATACGAATCATTATATCATTTTTTTTTAAAGGTAACAAGTATTTTGTTACTTTTTGTTATTTTTTTTATTCAACTGTAATAACAGTATAATTTCGCTTTTACTAATACCTGTAATCTTCGCAATCTCAGTACTACTATGCCCCTGATCAGCCAATGATAATATAGTATCACGTTTATTACTGCGGGCTAATTCTTTATAATTATCTACACCATTTTCTTGTTTCTCATTGATAGGCATAGCCATTTGACTTAACTCTTTAGCTTCTTTTCTCTGATCTTCTTCAAGTTTAATTTCTGAAGGGTTCGATATAAATTCAATTGGGCAATCTACTATGTCTTCAGTTTTTTTCTCCAAAGGTTTGTTTGCAGCTCTAATTTTTTCATCCAATAATACAATACTTGTATCAGCTGTTTCCAATAGTTCTTCTAAATACTTAATTCTTTCTTCAAGTCGCTGAATCACAAGGTCAGCTGTTTTCTCTAATTCTTCTTGTAATTGATTTGCAGAGGATTTCATATTCAGAGAAAATACGTGTAATAACATATTCCTTTTATAAAATATAAAAAGAATTACAAAAATAATCACAAGTATAGAAACCAAAAGACTTGATAACATACTACCACCTCATTAGCCACGCGTACAGCATTACGTCATGTTTTTATATCAACCAAATGACCAAGTATGGGATCTTCATTAGATGCATGGTTCAACGTTTCACACTCTTTGTCATTCTTTTTAGTACCTTTGCAATTTTTCTCATCTCTTGGGTGATTTTTTTCCCTTGGCTCTTTTTCTCGCCCAATCTTACCGCCTTCACTTTTAGCTGTGCCTTGCACTTGTTGTTGGCGATTTGTCGAAATATCTTTCCATTGTTCAGCAAATTGTTGTTGTTGTAAAGTGTCTTGTTGTTTTGCAATCGACTGCGCTTTGCCAACTTCCGTAGCCTTAGGGATCAGTACTTGTAAATCGACTGAGTTAATAGCCATACCCCTCACCACCCCATTACAATATTACAAATGTCTGACTTGCAATAGACTATCAAAACCTAATAATACATGCTATTTAAAATTTCCAACTTTGATTTCTCCATCTTCTGCATATAAGGAGACAAATTTCAAAGTATCCCGTATTGGTTTAACTAGAGTACCAACAACAACCTTTACACCAGGATAAATGGCCTCTGCTACCTTTATACGTCCAGCACGCATTTCTTCAAATTCCCCTTCAATAACTTTCATACGCGTACGCATCGTTTCGGCTTGACCAACGAGATGGAATTGAGCTTTTGTTAATTTTAGAAGCATTTCTCGTTTATCAGCAGGTATGGTATGCTGATCCATTGCTCTTAGAATGCTTAAAGCCTTTTGCGTTTGTTCAAGATTCACTTCTACCTTTTTAATTTCCCGCCGTATATGCTGATATTCTTCCCTAATTGTTGGGTTGACGCCAACTTCCAACTCCGTACTTGTTGACATCTGGGTTCCAACTACTTTTGCACGGATTTCCTCACCCGCCATAATATTCCCACCAACAATCAATCCACGACGTCCTTCGACCTGGACTTTTTTACCTGCAGTAATACGGGAATGCATAACTACATCACTAACTAATATTTCTACCCCCGCATGAACTGTGGCATTTTCAATAAACTTAGCGACTACATTTTCTTTTGCCTTAACATAGCCACGATGCATACCTTGAATACCCATTTTTATTACTACATTTTTTCCTTCAACTGTTCCGCCGCTGACAGAACCAAAAATTTCTACATTACCATCAGCTTTTACCGAAAATCCAGGCATTACTGATCCACGCACTGTAACATTACCGATAAATTCAATATTCCCTGTAGAAACATCTACATCTTCTTTAATTTCAATAATTGGCAATACATTAACTTTATTATTTACAATTAAGAGTTGTCCTGCAATTTCAGCTTTGATTGTATTCGTATCAACAACCTTGACATTTTTCCCCACAGGTAACATTAAATCTTTACCCGGTTTCGCAATAACTGGATGACCCAATACATCAGTTCCTGGAACTCCTGGAGTTGCCAAAATCTTTTCGGCCAATAAATCATCTTGCTGAACTGTAGTAAAGAGATTCATCTTCTTAAAATCTACACTACCATCCTCCAACTCCTGTGGACGGGCCTTATCTGCAATAGTTACGTGGTATTTTATCTGAGCATTCGTTCCATGAATAGGTTGTTGTCCAGTAGCACATACTACACTAGTACCAGGAGAATCATATGCCTTTTTGATAGCTTCTTGGTTCAGACCAAAAACTATACCACTTGCTTTGATTTTCTCGAATACTGTTTCCATACTCAATGGCTTACATTTTGGCGGTAAGATAATTTCGAGAGATGCTTCCATCTTATCACGTGTCACTACAATTTGAATTTCTGGTTCAGGTGGAGGTACTATAACAGGTTTTTCTGCAATTTTTGCTGGCTGGCCATCAGCTGTCTTTATTGTCTGTATGATAGCATTTTTATTAAATTCAGTTATATCCCGCTTATTTAATTGTTCAATTATCGCAATTTCACTTACAGAAGTTTTCCCTTCTGCAGGAGCGTCAATTATTAAATACACACCGCTGCTATTCATTGTAATTGAATAGCCAGCAAATTCAATTTTTTCTCCAGCCTCAACTACTGCGCGCTCATCATCACTCATAGCCACAACCCCCTTAAACTGTATCAAATAAAGCTTGATTTAATACGTGATAGTGCCCCTCTTAATCTAAAAATTGACTTCGTATGAAGTTGAGAAATACGTGCCTCAGACAGTTTCATAATTAGACTAATTTCTTTTAATGTTAAACCTTCATAATAGTATAATGTAACCACTAATTTTTCTTTTTCAGGCAGTTTGTCAATCGCCTTTGCCAGAGCGTGTTTGACTTCTTCCACTTCTATCTGCTCTGAAGGATTTGCTAAATGGGAAGAAGATGTTTCAGTTTTAATAAACTCTTCCAAAGGGACTATAGTACAAGCATTAAGTTGATTTAGTAAGGTATATAACTCATTTAGTGTAATATTAAGTGCTTGAGCTATCTCATTGTCAGTAGCAACGCGGCAGAGTTTGTTTTCGAGTTGAGATACCGTCTGTTCATATTGTTTCGCTTTTTGTCTGACGCTAGTAGGTACCCAATCTTGTGCACGAATCGCATCTAACATAGACCCTCTGATACGAACTACCGCATATGTTTCAAATTTAATAGCCCGCATAGGATCATATTTTTCAATTGCATCAAGTAAGCCAAAAAAGCCATTACTAATTAAATCGTCTTTATCTACATACTGAGGCAAGCTAATTGCAATCCGGCTAGCAACTAACTTAACTAATGGTAAATAACGTTCAATCAATTTTTCTCTTGTTTCGACTTTTCTAGTTTGTTGATACTCTAACCATAATTTCATAATGTCTTCTATTTTAGCCTGGTTATTAACCATCATTTATAATTACCCCCACTAACTCACATATACATCATTCTTTGGGGCGCGATATCTGCTCAAAATTGCCAGAGGTAAATGGGGCAAATTCAGAATCTGTAGATAAATTTTCGAGCGGTTCCTGCTCGTCAATAATCTCTGTTTCCTGCCTACGTCCCATCTCTTTTTCTAACACTCTTTTAAAAAAATTTTCGGCTATAATACCTATACCATAACCAATAAAACCAAACACAGCAATTGAAATAATAATACGATACAAAACAGTTTCTATTCTAGCACCTTGTAATATACCATTTAGGAGTGTCAGAGCGCCAACAATTGATGCCAAACCTAAAGCAATGCGCAACTTAAGCACTCTCTATCCCTCCCTAATTATAATTCTTTCTCGCCCTTAGCAATTGTCCTAACACGATAGATCCCTGTATCTAATTGCAATTCCACTGTTCGTCCATAATTTCCACCCGTATCATCTGCTACAAGTTTAATATCCATCTTTTTAAGCAACATTCGTACTGCTTCTGAGTTACGTTCACCAACACGCATAACATCCGTTGCATTTGCGAAGGTAAACATTTGAGCTCCACCAGCAATCTTTGCCGTGATCCGGGACTTTACTGCTCCTAATTTTATCATTTCATCAAGCATTAAAGGTAAAGCTGTATTCGCAAACTTTGCAGGGTTTTCTGCCGAGCGAGCTTGTGTACTATCTGGAAGCATTATATGAGCCAATCCACCAATTTTACTCACTGGATCGTATAATGCAATACCAACACAAGAACCTAGCCCGTAACTTATCAGACTACTAGGATTTCGACCAACTTTATAATCAGCCATCCCTACTTTTATCAGTTCTGACATTATTCCTTCACCCCTATTGCCGCCAAAATAGTATTTAACGAACCAGGATCAGGAATTAAGAAGAAATGTCCTTTTACACCATCACTCTCAGTTGTAAATTCAGTTTCAATTACTAGAGCATGATCTCCCATTTGACCTAACTGAATTAAGATAACACTTAAAATAGCTCCAGCCATATCCATAGCCAACGCAGGAATAGATGGTAATAATGTCAACTTCGTGAAATGAGATAATGCATTTAAGTATGCACCTGCAAGAATATTACCAATCTCCATCAAGGCTGATTCATCCATTGAGTTTAGCGATGTTGTATGACCTTGTTCTCGCCCCATTAGCATATCTACTAAATAAAAGGCACTATCCCGCGGTAGTAGAAATAAAATACTGCTAGGTGCAGGACCATATACACGTAAATATACGCCTGCAACCATTGCATCTGGGCCACCTACTACATCTGGAACTTCCCCTAATGGCATAATAGCAATTTTAGGAACCGTCATATCTATTTTTCGATTGATAATTTGGGACAAAGCTGTGGCGGAATTACCAGCACCGACATTGCCAATTTCTCTTAATGCATCCAATTGCAAATTTGATAAATTCAATATTTCATCCGACAATATTTCCACCTCATTTATAGTTCAAAATAACTATATCGCTTTTGTTTCCTGTCCAATCCCAATAATTTCTTCTAAATTTAGTAAAATTAATAGTCGATTCTCTAATTTACCCACTCCACTAAGGTAACTAGCTGCTACACTTCCTGCAACAACATCTGGGGAATCGATATTCTCCTGATTGATAGTCATAACTTCAGATACTGCGTCTACAATCATTCCCACGGATAGTTCGTCAACTTTTACAATAATTATACGGGTGTCTTCTGTAATTACTTGCTGAGGCAAATTGAGACGTTTTTTTAAATCAATAACAGGTAAAACACTACCTCTTAAGTTAATTACACCTTTTATGTAATCCGGAGTGTGAGGAACTCTTGTAATATCTGTAATACGCTTAATTTCTTGGACTTGTAAAATACTTACACTATATTCTTCCCGGCCTAGTTTAAAAACAACTAATTGTACTTCACTATTTGAGTAAATTTGCTCTGACATGTGCTGTCCCCCCCTTATTGGATTAATGAACCTATATCTAAAATAAGAGCTACTTGACCATTACCCAAAATAGTCGCACCAGCAATAATCTTTATACCAGCTAATAATTTACCTAAAGATTTAATAACAATTTCTTGCTGACCTATTAAGTTATCAACAATAATCCCTGCACGTTGCTCGCCGATATGTACGATTACAACAAATAATTCTTCTTGTTGCTGTTCTTGCTGTTCCGTTTCAGGTATATTAAGTACATTAGCTAACCTGACGATCGGAATAATCTGACCCCGCAGTAGAATCACTTCTTTATTTTGTACTGTCTTAATTTCTGATGGCATAATGTTAATCGTACTATCAATGGAACCTAATGGAATTGCATAAATTTCTTCAGAAACCTTAACTAATAATGCCTGGATGATTGCTAATGTTAGCGGTAAGCGAATTTTGAACTTACTACCTTCATTTACCTTGGTTTCGACATCAACCATCCCACCAAGGGACTCTATCTTATTTTTTACCGCGTCCATACCTACGCCCCGACCTGATACATCAGTAACAACGGCAGCAGTTGAAAAACCTGGTAAGAAGACTAACCGAACTGCTTCATTCGCGTCCATAGCATCTGCTTCCCCTTGAGAGATAAGTCCCTTCTCAACAGCTTTGCGCTTAATAACATCAGCATTAATCCCTTTGCCATCATCTTCAACCATTATAATTACGTTGTTTCCTTCATGACGAGCAATTAAACGAATCTCACCAATAGGATTTTTGCCCTTTTCTTCTCTTTCATGGGGCTGCTCAATACCATGGTCGATTGAATTACGTAATAGATGAACTAGAGGGTCACCAATTTCATCAATAACAGTGCGATCAAGCTCAGTTTCCTCACCTTGAATAATAAGATTAATTTCTTTATTAAGATCCCGGGATAAATCACGAACCATCCGAGGAAAACGATTAAATACCTGTCCAACTGGAACCATACGCACTTTCATCACTACGGCCTGTAGATCAGTAGTTACCCTGTCCATTTGCTCAATGGTTTCAACTAAATCTGTTAATTTATGCGTCAAACCAATTTGCTCTAATCTGGTCTTATTTATAACCAATTCACCAACAAGATTTAATAAGGTATCTAACTTGTCGATGTCTACACGTACGGATTGACCACTTTTATTCTTTTTTTCTACAACAGGTTGTGAAACTGTTGTAACAGCAGTTTTTTCAACTTCAGACTGTATCTTTGATGGCTGTTCCGTTATTTTTAACGTAGACTCTTGCTTATGTATTTCATCAGGCAATACGCATGGTAAAACATCAGCTTTATCAATTTCAGAAATTGATAGTACGGTTTGCTGAATTTTGTCTGCTTCAGAGCCAGTAACTATAACAACTTGAAAAGAAAGTGTAAAATTTTCTTTTTCTAATTCCTCTACTGCTGGAACACTTTTAATTACATCGCCTATTTCATCTAATGCGTTCATAACCATATAAGACCTAGCCGATTTTAAAAGACAACCTTCACGCAAAGAAACCTGTATTTCATAGGCTTGCATACCTTGTGCCCGAGCCTTTTGAATAATAGCTATTTCCGTATCACTAAGTACTAAGGAAGAAGCTTCAACTACACTTTTAACCTCCGCGTTTGTAACACTCGTCGGAACTGGTTCACCTTTCGCTAGCGCCTTAAGTTTAGTTATAAGTGGTTTACTGTCAACAGAACTTTCACTATTAGTAGCAACACTTTCAACTAATTGTTCCAATGTGTCTACACATTTAAAGATTGTATCAATAATATCATGACTAGCTTTTAATTGCCCTTTACGAAGCAAGTCCAAAATATTTTCCATCTCATGTGTTAATTCAGCAATCGTTGTAAAACCCATTGTCGCTGACATACCCTTGATTGTATGTGCACTACGAAATATTTCACTTAATACGGATAAATTATCAGGATCATTTTCCAAATCCAATACACAACTATTTAGAGTTTGCAAATGTTCGCGCGACTCTTCTAAAAACATTCCCATATATTGATTCGTATCCAAAATTTCCACCTCCATATTTATTTGACAAGAGATTTAATAATTTCTGCAGCAATCGATGAAAGAGGTACAACTTTATCAACTACACCTAATTCAATAGCGGACTTTGGCATACCAAAAACAACTGCTGTAGATTGATCTTCGGCTATAGTATATCCCTGTTGCTGTTTTATCGCTTGTATACCCTTCGCCCCATCATGACCCATTCCGGTAAGTATGACACCTACAGTTCGTCCTCCATAAATCTTTGCCACTGATTCCATCATTGGATCTACTGCTGGCCGGTGCCCTCCAATCGGAGGATCTTGATTCAATTTTACTACTTTGTTATTTCCTTCTCGCTCGACTGTCATGTGGTAATTACCAGGAGCAATGAAAACCATTCCTGGACGTATCACATCATTATGCTCAGCCTCTTTAACTGTCAAAGCGGATAAAGAATTTAAACGCTCAGATAGAGATTTCGTAAAGCCTGGTGGCATATGTTGTACGATCACAACCCCACAAGGCAGATTACCAGGTAACCTAGTAATAACTTCTTGTAACGCTCGCGGCCCACCCGTGGATGTGCCAATCGTTAAAATTTGTTCATTCTTTGATACCACAGGTGATAAAGCAAGATTAGTCATAGATGGTAGATTTACCTTATTTTTACTTAACTGAGGCATATTGGCTTTGCTCGCAGCTCGGCATTTAGACAATATTTCAGTTCCAATGCCCGCAATGCTGGAAATAGCTCCAGCAGTTTTTGCAACAAAATCCACTGCCCCTAATTCTAAGGCAGCTAACGTTGCATCTGCCCCAGCACTAGTTAAGCTACTGAGCATAACGATTGGAGTTGGTTTTTCCCGCATAATAATTTCTAATGCTTGTATTCCATTCATAATTGGCATTTCAACATCCATAGTTACTACGTCTGGCTTAAAGTGTTTCACTTTATCTACAGCATCTTGACCATTACGCGCTGTATCGACTACTAAAAAATCGGGTTCATTAGAAAATAGGTCTGATAATAATTTTCTCATGAAAGCAGAATCGTCAACAATTAATATTCGTATCATCATCCTACCTCCTATAAGTTATAACCCTTTTGACGCAGCTCCAACTGCTTCTTAAATATAAATCGACTAATTTTATCTCTTACACCATCGCGAGCACCAATAAATTTTATACTCGTCCAAAATAATGGCCGATCAATTTGAGGCTTATGGATTCTAATCACTTCACCTTCAACCTGAATTTCATTTTGTTCAGGTAAAGTGATTATCAAATTTACTTTCGTTCCAATTTTAATTTCTTTCTCACATACAGCCTGCAGTCCACCACCGCTAAGATCCTTAGTAACGACATTAAGAGAAATCAAATTCTCCTGATCATTCTCCAATGCATACTCAATTAAAAGTGGCTGTGCAACATCAAAACGAACAAAAGAACGTTGCTGCGTTTTTTCTATATCATAAGGAGGAGTAATAATCCATACCGGCAAAGGGCTCATTCTCTTAGTTAAAAATTTACTTTTAAAAACATAAACTCCAGTTTCATCAAATAGTTTTCCATAAAATCCTCTTCCAGCCTCAAGCAAAATAGGATGTCCCTTCTGCATTGGCATGGCAATCATCACTTGATTAGAGGTTATTTCTTCAACACGACTTGTAAACTTGGGAGAGTTGACATTTTTCGACAACATAATTTCTAAACGTTGATTTATCTTTAAAATATTTTCCAAGCTAATCCCCTTTTCCTCCTTACTGGAATGTTTTTATCGCATTAGTCCTACTAATTTATTAAAAAATCCTTTAATTCCATCTGTTTTTTTTATAGTAGTTCCATATAACAGACGATTAGCAATTTCTTCTATACAACGTGCTGATGAAGAATTAGGAAATGCCAATAATAAAGGCGTTTGCTTTTTTACAGCCCTAACTAAATTAAGATCTTCACAGACAAAACCCAGACTATTGATTGATAATCCTAGAAACTTTAGAGAAACCTTTATTAATTTATCTGCAGTAATGTTACCCTCATTTGGCTCCAACACACGATTAATGACCAGTTTCAACACAGCATCACTAGAATGATTAGCATAAGTTTTCATCATAGCATAGGCATCCGTAATTGCAGTTGGTTCTGGTGTTGTAATTATAATAACCTCATCAGCAGCTACCACAAAATTCATTACACTCTTATTTATGCCTGCTCCTGTATCAATCAAAATAATATCCGCTATATCATCTAATAAAGTAATCTGATTGACAATTCGGTTTAGCTGCGAGTCATTTAAGTTGGCTAAATTATAAATTCCAGAACCACCTGACAAGAATTTTATGCCAAGGGGACCGTCCGCTATAATATCAATTAAAGAAAATCCGCCTTCTAATAAATGCAATAGATTATAAGGGGTTGAGCAACCTAATATAACATCTACATTACCCATGCCTAGGTCAGCATCTAAAATTACAACTCTCTGACCTAATTTAGCTAACGCTAATGCTAAATTCACTGTGAAATTAGTTTTACCAACACCACCCTTACCACTTGTAACAGTAATTACGCGGGTATTAGTATGATTTGCCTTAATCACAGAACTACTAGGTTTAAGAGGAACACTTTGTACCATCTTTCGCAATTTTTCCGCTTGATCCCACATTCTAATCCCTCAAAATCAATGGTGTTAATTTAGTAAAATCGACTAATTCTATATCATCAGGCACATTTTGGCCATTAGTAACATAAGATAAAGATAATGGAAACTGATGCAAAAGATTTATTATTGTACCGATATTTCGAGTCTCATCAATTTTAGTAAAAATAACTTTATCTGGTGAGCAGACAGAAAACTTTTTCACAATATCTAAAGCATCTTTGTACTTTGTAGTAGCACTCAATACTAAATACTTTTCAATCGTTTCATCTATTTGCAAAAGGCTCTGCAATTCTTCTATCTGATCACTATTATGAGGACTTCTACCAGCTGTATCAATTAATATTAGTTGCTTATCCTTATTAGAGTTCAAGACCTTTTTTAATTCTTCCCCATCATATACGATATGAATTGGCATCCCCATAATATCAGAGTAAGTCTTTAATTGTTCAACGGCAGAAATACGATAGGTATCTGCTGTCACCAGAGCAACTTGATATCCGTCTTGAATTGCAAATTTGGCTGCCAATTTTGCAATCGTTGTCGTTTTACCAACCCCAGTTGGTCCAATAAACGCAACAATTTTCCTGCCATCCTTAGGGATTTCAATCCCAGAAGCAGATTCTAAATAAGTTTGAATTTGTGCAATTATCATCTTACGAAGTTCAAAACTTGCAGTATCAAATTTAGATGAATCAACCGGTAAATCCTGTAATATTTTTTCGGCAACCTGAACATCAATATCATTATTGATTAATAGCTCAAGTGCTGGAGAGCTTTTGCCATCCTTGGGAATTTTATGTAGTACCTTTTCTAACAAATTACGCATGCTAGCAAGCTCAAATTGTACTGCAACATCCTTAGATGTTTCTTTACCACTAGGCTCTATTATTTGTTTTTGTATTGAAGGTGCTGACACTGGCGTAGCGACTGGTGTTTCAATCGCTGCCGTGACTTCTACTTTTTCTTTTAAAAAGTAACCAAAAATTCCACCTCTACGAATTTTTCTTGTATGTAATATAATCGCATCACGGCCTAAAACCCCCTTAACTTGCGCCATAGCCTCCTGTATAGTATCAGCAGTAAATACTCTAACTTTCAATTATATTTTCACCATCCCTAACGATTGCACTTCAACATTGGATTCCAGTTCTGCATAAGATAAAACAATTAAATTAGGTATGCTGCGCTCTACTAATTTATAGAAATACGTTCTAACAGCAGGACTTGTAAGAATAATTGGTTGATAACCAATATT
This sequence comes from Pelosinus sp. IPA-1, assembly GCF_030269905.1. Taxonomy (NCBI): domain Bacteria; kingdom Bacillati; phylum Bacillota; class Negativicutes; order Selenomonadales; family Sporomusaceae; genus Pelosinus; species Pelosinus sp. IPA-1. The sequence goes on from NZ_BSVC01000004.1 coordinate 563,680, forward strand.
TGTAATTCTAGGTAACTCTTTAGACAAGCAAGATATGATTGTTTGAAGGACGGTTGGTTCAAGAGCTACATAAGAACCATTTTCATTGCGTTGTACTGCGCCTGCAATCAAGTTTTCCAACTGTGGATCAACGGTTAAACAAGTTAAAATGTTATTTTGGGCATATTGCCTTGAAATTTGTCTAGCTAATGCATGACGAACATATTCCGTTAAAATATCTGTATCTTTAGTTAGCTGAGCATAGTCAGCTAGGGTTTCAAAAATTGTCACCATATCTCGTATAGAGATCCGCTCACGTAATAATTTAGCTAATACCTTTTGAATATCACCAATTGACAACAAGTTCGGTGTTAATTCTTCTACTACAGTTGCATTATTTTGCTTCACAGATTCAACTAAGGTTTGAACTTCTTGACGTCCCAAAATTTCAAAGGCATGACTCTTAACAACTTCTGTAAGATGAGTCGCTAATACCGATACAGGATCTACCACAGTATACCCTGCTAGTTCCGCCTGTTCTCGATTTGCCTCTTGAATCCATAATGCAGGCAAGCCAAAAGCAGGTTCTACCGTTTCAATACCGCTAACTTCCTCAAACACAGTGCCTGAGTTCATAGCTAAGTAATGATCAAGTAATAATTCGCCCTTAGCAATCTCTATCCCTTTTAATTTTATTACATATATATTAGGTTTTAATTGAATATTATCCCGAATTCGAATAGTAGGAACAATCAACCCTAATTCTAAAGCACATTGACGACGGATCATAACTACACGGTCAAGCAAATCCCCGCCTTGAGAAACATCTACCATAGGTATAAGACTATAACCAATTTCAAGTTCCATCGTATCAATTTGTAATAACGATACGATATTTTCTGGGTTACGTACCTCTTGATTTTCCTTTTCTTCTAAGCTATTTATCTCCGATTGTGCTTCATGTTGCATACTTCTTCTTAACACAAAGCCAATTGCAAAAGCAATGAGAGCAAGAGATAAAAAAGGGATAATTGGCAAGCCAGGAACAAAAGATAACATTGCCAATACGCCAGATACAATAAAAAATACTCGTGGTGTTGTAAAAATTTGTGCCACAAGATCATGACCCAGATTCGAATCAGATGCAGCTCTCGTCACCACGATACCGGTTGCCGTAGAGATTAACAATGCTGGTATTTGATTAACTAAGCCTTCCCCAACAGTCAATAAAGTGTAGCTTTGTAATGCCTGTACTATACCTAAGTTTCGCTGGACCATGCCAATTATAAAACCACCAACAATATTGATAACAATAATAATAATTGCAGCTATTGCATCCCCTTTTACAAACTTACTCGCTCCGTCCATCGCTCCATAAAAATCAGCTTCTCGTTGAATCTTAACGCGACGATGACGTGCTTCAGCATCTGTAATCGCGCCAGAGTTCAAATCAGCATCAATACTCATTTGTTTACCCGGCATAGCATCCAAAGTAAACCTAGCAGCAACTTCCGCGACACGCTCAGAACCTTTGGTAATAACCATAAACTGTATAATAATCAAAATAACAAACATGATAAAACCAATGATAGCATTACCACCAACTACAAAGTTACCGAATGCCATAATGACTTCGCCTGCATAACCATCAAGTAAGATAAGTCGCGTTGACGACACGTTTAGTGCTAACCGAAATAAGGTGGTAATTAACAATAAGGAAGGAAAGATTGAAAACTGCAATGGCTCAACATTATAAACAGCTATCATTATAATAATAAGAGCTAGAGTAATATTTAATGTTAACAATAAATCCAATAAAACAGATGGCAATGGAATTATCATCATGACAACAATCATAATAATTGCAAGACCAACTACAATATCACTATATTTTGTTATTTTAGAAAAACTTGAAACCGGCGCTGTTTGTGTAGCCACTTTTTTCGCTCCTTCTAATTAAGAAAAACGTTTTTTCAATTTATAAACATATGCTAATACTTCTGCTACGGCCTGGTATAATTCTGGTGGTACTGGTTGATTAATCTCAACAGCAGCATATAAGGCACGAGCTAATATTTTATTTTCAACAATAACAACACTATTTTCTTTGGCAATTTCCTTAATTTTTTGCGCTATTAGATCCTGCCCCTTTGCTACGATAACGGGGGCCAACATCTCTTTATCATATTTTAAGGCAACAGCAAAGTGAGTTGGGTTTGTCACAATCACATCAGCCTTTGGGACTTCTTGCATCATACGTTGCATAGACATGGCTCTCTGACGCTGTTTGATTTTGCCCTTTATTTGTGGGTCACCTTCCATTTGTTTAAATTCTTGCTTAATATCATCTTTACTCATTTTTAAGCTTTGTTTATGTTCCCACCACTGATAAAAATAATCAAATGCGGCTAACACCATCATTACAGCACTAATCTGAAAAACCAAGTCTAAAATTAGTGATACCGCTAAATGTAACGAATCGATTAGTTCTGCCCCAACCAAAGCAGGAATTTGTTGTGTCTGTTTTATCATAAAGCGGTAAATAAAATAACCAATAATAACTATTTTCAATATTGATTTTGCCAGTTCCACTATGGATCGTTTAGAAAATAACCGTCCAAACCCTGCAATCGGATTTATTTTACTAAAACTAGGCATAAGAGGTTCCAATGAAAAGATAAAGCCAACCTGAAGAAAATTAATTATCAAAGATATTAACAAAATAACGCACATCATTGGTAAGGCTGTTTTTAAAAACACAACACCAAAACCGAAAAAATCTCCTGTAGAGAATTTATTGTAATGTCTGGTAAAACTAAATTAGAAAAAATTAATTGCATATAACCAATTAATTCATCGTAAATATAAGAACCAATGACTTTGAGTGTAAAGAAAGCTGCTAGAATAACAAATACGGAATTCACTTCCGTGCTTTTAGCAACTTGTCCCTTGTCCCTGGCTTCTCCCTTACGTTTTGCAGTCCCCTCTTCTGTTTTTTCCCCGGCAAATAACTGTAAGTCAAAATCTAATTTATTATAGGAGTGACATAAGCTCACTTTATCCCAAGAGTGCCAAGAGTCGGAAGATATCTTTATACATTCCATTAAACGCCATCTCCAAAAAAATTATATAAAAAGGCAATGCTAAAGATAATACAAAAAGACCAATAAGAATTTTTCCCGGCACACCCACAACAAAAATATTCATTTGTGGCATTGTACGAGCCAATATTCCTAGAGCTATATCTGTTATTATTATCGTGATAAGAATTGGCATACTAATCTTTAGTGCAATAACAAAAGTTCCACTAACCATGTTAATAATAAAGTCTGATAGTGCTGCCTGAACTGTAAACCCAGTTACAGGAACTAATTTAAAGCTAGAAAACAACGCAGATAACAAAACATGATGACCATTTGTAGCTAAAAAAACTAGCAATGCTAAGATATATTTAAAGTTACCAATCAACGGAACCTGAGTACCTGACTGTGGATCAATTATATTAATAACACCAAAACCTATCTGCATATCAAGTAATTGACCTGCCATTTGAACGGAGGAAAAGACTAGAGAACTAACAAACCCTATAATCAAACCAATAACAAGCTCTCCCATAACAAGAAAAAGATATGGAAGAAAATGTTCTGGTATTACGACCCCACTTTGATAAGCCAGCGGAAATAGTATATATGTAATTATGAGCGCTAGGCCTACTTTAATATACTTATTAATGTTCTTACTACCAAAGATAGGCGTCATCATAAATATACCAGTAATACGAACAAATATTAGTAGGAAGAAGGCCACCTGATTTTGCATTAACGCAAAAAAATCCACAAAAATTACTCCTTACATCAACGGACCATATTTGGTAAATTAGTGAAAATTTCACGTGTATAATCAACCATCAAGCTTAACATCCATGGACCAAATACCAATATTGCAACAAAGATGGCAATTATTTTAGGAATAAAAGCTAGTGTTTGTTCTTGGATCTGCGTCGTAGCTTGAAAAACACTAACCATAACACCGACTAATAAGCCAAGTCCTAACATAGGTGCTGCAATAAGTATCACCATTGACAAAGCATCACGACTAATTTGAACTGCCATATCGCCTGACATAAAACCCTCCTTTAGTGGAAACTATGAATCAACGAGAGAACAATCAAGTGCCAACCATCCACTAATATAAATAACAATAATTTAAAAGGTAGTGAAATCATTACGGGTGGTACCATCATCATACCCATTGACATTAAAGTACTTGCCACCACCATATCCACGACAATGAAGGGAATGTAAATTAAAAAACCGATTTGAAAAGCAGTTTTCAGTTCACTAATAATAAAAGAGGGTATCAACGTTGTAGTTGGTACATCCTCTGGGGAATTGGGACGGGGACCTTCTGTCAAATTAACAAATAAGGCCAAGTCATTTTCTCGCGTCTGTTTAAACATAAACTGACGCATCGGCTTTAATACTTCTGTCATAGCCGTCTCCTGAGAAACCGTACCTGCTAAATAAGGTTGAAGGCCATTTTGATTAGCCTGATCCAGATAAGGCGACATTGTAAAGAAAGTTAAGAATAAAGCCAAACCTACCAAAACCTGATTTGGTGGCATCTGCTGTGTAGCAAGAGCACTACGCAAAAAAGATAATACGACAATAATCCTTGTAAAAGATGTCATCATTATTAAAATTGATGGCGCTAAAGTTAACACGGTCATGGTAAGTAAAATCTGCAAACTAAGTGCTACATCCTTAGGTTCGGTAGCAGCCTCCACCCCAATATTTAGATTTGGAATTGGAACTAATGGAGCAGAACTGGCTAATGATGGAGTAACCAATAAGACGGTGAAAGCAATCACACTAAAAAATATGTTTCGATATTTAGACACTTACCTTACCTCTTCTCGCTTTCCTGTTTTTGTTCATTTTGCGTAAATGCGCCAAAAGTACTAGGAAATGTTTGGGAAAGTCGTTGTAGAGAAGCGAGTTGCCTTTGAAAAACCCCCTCAAACTGTTCTTTAGGCACAGAAAGCTGTTCTACTTTTAACTTTTTGATTTCCTCAACATCTGTTATTTCTTGCAAAACACTAATATTTTGATCTGTAACTCCTAATATCAAAAACTTACCTGCAATTTCAACGATGTATACTGCTCGATTAGCCCCTAAAGACAAAGTACCCACTATTTTATTGCTACCAATTGCCGATAAACCTCCCAACTTTTTTCCTAAAAAACGGGAGGCAAAATAAGCAAGTCCAATAACAAGTGCAAAAGTCAGTAATAGAGAAAAAATATAGGAAATGGTAGAAAACCAAGATACAGAGGCAGTGGGCTTTGGTTCTTGATATTGCAAATATTCACCACCAACTTCTGCAGCATAAACTGGGTCAATTGTTAATACTCCGGAGAAGAGTATTAACAATATTACTATAAACATTCCTAGGTAATTCTTATTATTCATTATTAACCAACTGCTTTACGAACAGCTTCCAGCACTCTATCAGGTTGAAAAGGTTTTACAATAAAGTCACGAGCACCAGCTTGAATGGCTTCAACTACCATTGCTTGTTGCCCCATTGCACTGCACATGATGACTTTGGCACTAGGATCAAGTTTTTTAATTTCTTTTACGGCAGTAATACCATCCATTTCGGGCATAGTAATATCCATCGTAGTAAGATCAGGTTTTAGTTCTTGAAATTTTTCAAGTGCCTTCAAACCATTTTCCGCCTCACCAACTATTTCGTATCCATTTTTACTTAAAATATCCTTTACCATCATGCGCATAAACGCAGCATCGTCAACAATTAATACTCTCGTTGCCATTTCTATATCTCCCCCTAATTACTTATAACTTATATTAATCAATCATTAATAAAAAAATAGTCTTACTGCAAATTATAGGTACGTTCTAGTGGACTAATAATGTCAGTAATTCGAACACCAAAATTCTCATCAATAACTACAACTTCACCTTTGGCTATCAATTTTCCATTTACTAATATATCTACGGGTTCTCCAGCTAATTTATCTAGTTCAACAACTGAACCTGGTGCCAACTCTAAAATATCTCGAATCAACTTACGGGTTCGCCCTAACTCCACAGTGACCTGTAACGGGACATCCATTATAAGATCAATATTTGTATCAGTAGCAGGCATAGTTCCTGGCATCAACGGTGCGAACTGCACTGGTTGCACATTCACATGCTGAGCAGATTGTTGTTGTACTGGCATAGCAACTTGCTGCTGGACTTTCGGCGCTTGTGTTTGTGGTGATGAAGCTGCTACTTTAGGCGCTTGAGCAGCAGGTGGTGCATTTACTGGTTCTACAGCATTTATTAAGCTATCAACCATTTCCTTAGCAACATCAATCGGTAAGATTTGCATAATTTCACTATCAATTAAATCTTCTACTTCCATACGGAAAGCAACACGAACAATATCATCATTTGTCCCAACAGCATTTGTAATACTAGAAGCAACAGCAAAATCGATTAGGTTAACACTAGGTGGCGAAATATCTATTTTTTTACGGAACATAGTTGACATGGAGGTAGCAACCCCTCCCATCATCTGGTTCATAGCTTCGCTCACGGCACTCATATATAGCTCATTCAATTCAGTTGGTGGATTTGTTCCATCCCCCCCCATCATCAAATCTGCAATAATTAAAGCATCCTGTTCTCTTATCGCTAGCACATTCGTTCCGAGAATACCATGCGTATATCCAACTTCAATAACTAAATAAGGAAGAGGATACTGACCCTTTATATCTTCTAGATTAGATACAGATACACGTGGTGTAGTAATTGATACTCGTCGACCAAGCAGCACTGATAATGTCGTTGCTGCACTGCCCATAGAAATATTACCAATTTCACCAAGAGCATCTTTTTCTATATCCGATAAGTCAGGGGCTGGAGAGGATGAAGTCGCCTCGCTGCCCTTCAGCAAAGCATCAATCTCATCTTGGGAAAGAAAGCCTTCACTCATTATTTTCATCTCCTTCAGAAATCACTTTTGTAACTTGTAATGCAACTTTGTGCCCAGAAATCCCTGGTTTACCTCTGAATTTTTTATTTTGACCGACCATAACATCTAAATCCTCTTCAACTTTGCTATTTAACTGTAGAACGTCATTCACCGTTAAACCTAGTAGTTCCTGTACGGTTATTGTAGTTTTACCTAACTCAACAAATAGAGGGATAAAAGCTTTCTCTAGTTTACGTTGTATAGCATTAATATGCTCCGGCAATGCCTGTTTTGCTACCGAAGACGCAACCCAATAAGTCGTTGTTAATTTAGACATAATTGGTTCAAGAACTAAATAAGGAATGCAAATATTAACTAATCCTTCAGCTTGACCAATTTTAATATGTAAAGTAATAATAACAACCATATCATTAGGCGGTACAATCTGAGTAAACTGAGGGTTTGACTCCATTATTTCTAATTTTGGTTCTATTGCGACAACCTGCTTCCAAGCTTCTTGAAAACATTCTAAGGTTTTATTAATAACCCTTTTAACAATAGCTTCTTCGATGTCCGTTAAAGAGCGAGTTTTTGTTGGTGGTAAGCCAGGCCCGCCAAATAGTCGATCAATAATAGAGAAGATGACATTAGGATTAAATTCTAAAATTGCATTTCCTTTAAGAGGACGCATTTGGAACACACCAATCACACTTGGATTTGGCAATGAACGAATAAACTCTTCATAGGTCAACTGATCAACAGAAGCTACATCAATATGTACAATTGTCCGAAGATGTGCAGAAAGGTAAGTATTCATAAGTCGAGCAAAATTTTCATGCAACATATACAGTGTACGAATTTGATCTTTAGAAAATTTATCAGGTCTTTTAAAATCATAAGCTTTAATTTTTCGTTGCTTTTGCTCATCCTTAATTTCTTCAGCAGACACTACACCCGTAGATAAGGCAGACAATAGATCATCGATTTCAGATTGTGATAATACATCTGATCCTGCCAATATTCCCCCTCCTTTCCCATCTAATCTATTACTTATTATAATATGACATAATTTTTAAATCTACTGTAAAACAAAATTAGTAATATATACATCGTAGACTCTATCGTCACCAAACGCTTTATTAATTTCATTTTTTAGAAGTTCTTTTAATTGTTCTTGCTTTAAAGGATCAAAATCTTCAATTTTTTGCGATCGTAACACATATACTGCTGTATCAGCCAACTTTACTTCCTCAGGAGAAGTACCTTTTCCTGTAGCCGCTGCACTCTTTTTATCAGGCTTTAATTCTACAATAAGCCCAATTTTTAGATAACGTCCACTATTTGCTCCGCCAATATTAATAATTAATCCATCTTTTGCATCACCTAATTTAACAAAAACCCCTGGATCTCGTTGAGAAGATTTCTTATCTACCGTTCTGTCTGAGACAATTTTAGTAGCAATAAAATAGGAAATCCCTCCCGCTAACAATAAACCAACTACAATCATTCCTACAATCATCATCATAGAAAACTTCTTTTCACCATCAGCCACTGCTACACCTCCAATTTCATCTAAACGTACTACACTGTAAATCGCCATTTTAATAATGTCTTATCTTTAGGATCTCGGAAAAATAAGGCATCTTACATAATACTTTATTCAAATGATAAGATAACAAGGATTTTCTATTTATCATATAATTTTCTTTTTTTAAGACTCATCTCAATAAATTTATTTTTTTATCGAAATTTACCAAAAATAGCTCGCCGGTAATCCATAACTTTGCGCACTACCTCATCCATTGATTCTTCTACGATTATTTTCCTACCACCAGTAAGAGTAATGACCGTATCAGGGGTCTCTTCAATCGTTTCGATTAATTCAGCATTTAAGACAAACTCTTCTTGTGATTTAAGACGCGCCACTTTTATCATATTATATCCTCCAAAGATTAATGTTGATTAGATAAGGGGGATATTATCCCCCTATACTATTAACGTTTAAGGTTTACAAGTTCTTCCAACATAGAATCATCTGTAGTAATGATTTTAGAATTAGCTTGGAATCCACGTTGGGTAACAATCATATCACTAAATTGTTGTGCTAAATCCACATTGGACATTTCTAAACTACCAGGAGTTAAAGTACCACGGCCACCAGTACCAGCCTTACCAACCTGGGCTTGACCTGAGTTACTTGATGAGGTATATAGACTATCACCGGATTTAAGCAAGCCACCTGGGTTATTAAAGGTAGCCATAGCAACTTGTCCTAAGTTCATTTTTTTACCATTAGTAAAAGTACCTACAATCGTACCATCACTAGCAATCGTGATACCGCCTCCAGCAGTTAATGTACCTGCTGTATATCCGTCTGAGCTATCCATCTTAGCGGTTGTATCAGTACCATATTGAGTCATAGTAGAGAAGTCAGGTGTTATCGTAAACGCACCCGCGCCACTATATGGACCACCTGCAGGATTAATTGTAATGGTTGCAGCTGGGTTTGTTTGTAACTTGCCCAACGCATCAAAAGCAAGAGTTATTGGTGCTGAAGTAGTAACATTTGCTACAACTGCACCATTTCCATTTGTTACTGTAGCTGCCGGCGTAAAGGTCCATACGTTAGCTCCAGTCTTCTCAAATGTCCCACTTAACTTGTATGCATTCCCTTGGGTATCATATACATTCAGCGAAGCCGGTTGATCCGAAGATTTGTCATTTGCTGCTTTAACTGCATCTGTAGCTGCTGTTACAGCGTCAGCTGCCGCCTTTGCTGTTACATTTGCCGTTGCTGATAATGCAGCTGAATTTGCAGCCGTTGCCGCTGCATTTGATGCTGCAGTGGATGCCGTTGTTGCTGCTGTTCCTGCGTCTGTTGCTGCTGTTCCTGAAGATAATACTGCTGTTGTTGCTGCACTTTGGGCTGCTGTTGCATTTGCCGCAGTTAATCCCGCTCCAGACAATGCGTTTGCGGCTGCTTGTAATGCTAATGCATCGTTCTTTGCTGCTATTGCATCGTTCTTTGCTAATGTTGCAGATGCTAATGTTGCTGCTGTTGCATTTGTTACTGCTGCTGTTGCGGACAACACTGCAGCGGTTGCCGCTGTAACTGCATTATTCGCAGCTGTTTGGGCTGCTGCTGCGTTTGCCGCCGTTAGCCCCGCTCCAGATAATGCGTTTGCAGCGGTTTGGGCAATGCCAATGAGTGAGCTTACATTAGTTGCGTCTACCTTTGCTTGGGTTGCTGCACTGCTTGCTGCTGCGGCTGCAGTACTTGCTGCAGCATCAGTATTACTTTGATTAGTTGCAGCTAAAGCAGCGGCATCTGCAGCCGTCTTATTTGTATTTGCGGTAGCTAGTGTATTGGCTGCAGCGATTCGTTGAGCTGCTGTTCCATACGGATTCGCACTTGCTGATAAGTTTCCTACCACCGAAAGGGTACTTGACACTTTGGCAGGCATGCTAGAACCAACAGGAACCGTTATCCCTCCTATAGGACCAGTTGTATCAACCACACCGGAACTATTGCCTTGCCACCCCAGAACCTTAACACCATTGCCATTTACGAAATTACCTAATGCATCAAAAGTAAAATTACCAGAGCGAGTATACTGTTGATTTAGGGCATCACCGACAACAAAAAAGCCCTGTCCTGTAATGGCTAGATCAGTTTGTACACCTGTTGATTGGGTACTGCCATCACTAAAATTCGTATTAATCGAAGCTACACTTACACCAAGACCAACCTGCATGGCATTAGTACCACCTGTATTTCCTGAACCACTAGAAGCACCTGATAGCGTTTGGCTTAACATATCCTGAAAGGTAACACTACCAGATTTAAAACCAACTGTATTTACGTTAGCAATGTTATTGCCGATAACATCCATTTTGGTTTGATGATTACGCAAGCCGGAAATAGCAGCGTATAAGGAACGCATCATAATAAATCGACCTCACTTTTTTTTATTAGGACTGTATCAATCATTCAACAGTCAAAGGCTTCCTTTAAAGGTCCAGCCTTATACAATTACCGCACTATCAATATTAGTAAATACATTATCACGGGTATTTGTACCGTCCATAGCAGTAATTACTGTTTTATTTTTTACGCTTACCACTAAAGCCAGATTATTATTACTCATAAATACCAGTGACTCTTTAGCTCCTTTTTGTGCAGCTTTTTCCACTGCGTCATTTAATTTACCTAATTCAGCTTGTCCCAATTTAATATTTCTGCTTTGTAGCCGTTCTAAAGCATGCTGTGAAAAGGTTACACCCGCCATCTCTTTAGTTAAAATCTGATTAAAAGGTGTAGCATTGTTCTTAATTTGACCATTTGCATTACTACTCAAATTACTAGCAAGATTATTTACAGGAATCAGGGGTTGTTGCAAGCGGTAAATACTATTATCTGTCATCTTTCTAACCTCCTGCTAAAGCTACTATTTTGTAACAGTAGTAACTTTACCCATATCCACTGTTGTATTAACAATAAGACTCTTAACTTGTGTGGAACTAAAAGTATTTTGTACTACATTCCCACTTGCATCTTTTACTACATTCCCATCTTTATCAAAAGTTACTGCCGTAGCGGTAAAGCTTTTGCCATCAGCACTCAAAACTGGTGCTGTAAAAATTATACCCGTATGTGATACTTTGCTACTATCAGTCCAACTAACTTGTTTACCGACAAAATCAGCTGCTGCCGTTGGAGTAAATTCCGGATAACTTGCTGCATCGACTTGCGTCACCAAACTAGCTTTCCCGTTAGACAGACTAACCCCACTTACAGCTCCAGTATATGTTTTACTTCCATCATCCGATGTCCATTTTATACTATCGCCAATCATACCACTAGCCTGTACACCATTCATGGAAGTATTTAAATTATTCATTTGTTCCAAACTAGAGAACTGGGCTAGTTGTGCAACAAATTCCGTATTATCCATCGGTTTCGTTGGATCTTGATATTGCATTTGTGTAATCAATAGCTTTAGAAAATCATCTTTACCTAAACCTGATGAAGTCTTTTGCTCAGTGGAAACTGTAGTTGTGCCAGTAGCACTTGTAGTAACAGTAACACTCATAACGTATTCTCCTCCTTTTATATACGATAATCTACGCCTGAACCGTCAGAAGTCGATTCCGTTACACCAGTTGAATCGATTGCTTCAAGAAAATCTTCTTCTATTTTCTTGTTATGTACTTTCACGCTAGGTTGTTGTTGGTTTTCACGCTGTTGTCCATTAGAGAAAAAATCGCCTAAACCTGCATACACACCTACATTTTCAATCTTCAAGCCTTGATTGGACAGATCTTGCTTTAACTGAGGTAGTGATGCCTCAATAATACTGCGAACTTCACTATTATTGGAATGGAAACTTGCGCTAACAACACCGCTATCAACTGTCACTTTTAAAGTTAATTCTCCCAAATGCTCAGGTTTTAGTTGGATGATCATTTCCGTGTTTTTCTGCCCAGTAACTACACGTGCTTGTTCAACAATTTGTGATGCAATATTATACGGATCCTTTACTGGTTGTTGCGGTACTTGCTTTGCATCTGAAACAACAACTTGATTTTCATTTTTTACTACCTGCTGATTCAGCAAGCTAGCAAAAGTATCTGTATCTTTTACTGTTTCGTCTACTAAAGCATTTTCTGCACTTAACTGCGCTTTACCACCTGTCAATATTGTATTTTCTTTGCTATCACTTGTTATTGCATCAACAACATTTACTACTGATTGAGGAGCTGTCACATGTTTTACATCAGCAGTACCAACCAATTCTGCAAGATCTTCCGTCGTAGTTGTTCCTGTAGTTACTCGATCTAGAGCTGTTTTTTTGCTATCAACTTGCGCTGCACTATTACTTTTTACTACTCCGTTACTATTGTCTACAGCAGCAAAAGAAGCTATTGTTCCTAGTAATGTCTTATTGGCAGTCAAATCTACTTTGTTCGCAGAAACATCTGCAGTTTGTGCCTGCCCAAGCAGTTGCTTAACTTGTAATATTCCCTGTAATTGTGCTTGTGTTAGCTCGCCAACTTTATTACTGTCTACAGATGCATTTGTGTCCGTCATTTTTGCTAATAATGCTGCTAATTGACTGGGAGAAGTGTTCATGCCAGTGACTAAACCATTACCCGCTACTTCAGACAATTGACCTTTAGTGTCATCTGCACCCAAATCATTGGCAAGTTTATCACTACTTTGATTAGAATTTGGATTTGACGTCACTGTAGTAGCAATAGCTGGCACAGCCATCCCCATCATTGCCGCCATTAATTGGGTTGCAGTGTTGTCTTTTGCCTTTGCATCATCCTTAGTATTTGTGTTGTCATCTTTGCCATTTTTATCAGTCTGATTGTTTAACACTTTGGCAAAACCCGTTGTTGATTGATCACTTTTGGTGCTATCTTTTGTAGTAGCCCCCTGTGGCACAACCTTTGGTTTCGTTTCTACAGGAATCACGTTTACCATTGTAGCCATTTTTTTCACCTCCTTTCACTTATCTTTCTTTATGTTTAAAGGCTAATTTATGTTTTTGCCTCTAAGCATGGCTTGTGTTAAATTTGCTGCCCTACTAGGATCAAGTAGTGCCATAATTTTCGAAACTTGTTCATCTTCCATTTTACTCAAAATGTCTAATACAGTATTATCATCTAGTTTATTTAAGATAACTACTGCTTCATCAGGCTTCATGCCACCATACAACCTAGCTAACTTAGAAATACGTTTTGCTTCTTCTTGTTGCTTTATTTTAGCTTGTTTTTGTAACTCAGTGTCGTCTACTTTTCCTTTCACCATAGGGACGTCCGGCATCACCGTTGGTGGCACATTTTGAGGGCTAGCAGGTGTTAGCGTTAAGTCAGAATTTTCTTGTTCTAAATCAACAGGTTCAAAATTAGTCTTGGGTTGCGGAAAATACTGACCAATTACTGGATATTCATTTAGTTTCAAGCTTTTTGTTAATCCTTCTAGATCAAATATCTTTAAGTAAATTCCCAACCCGAAACCAACACCAGCAACGATTAGCAAAATAACCCCACTAAGTAGCACTTTAAAAATCAGACCCGCTCTTTTTTTAGGTTTTTCAGGCTTACTATCCATTTTTTTTATTTTATTATCAATCTTCACTTTTTCTGCCATATTTTCCACCTACCTTTGAAGACTGCACTATCTATAATACAAGCCTACAGAACCTATTTTCATTTAGACAGTTCCATTACTTTGGCTACATATGCCTTTGTTTCCGAATACGGAGGAATACCATTATAATTTTTTACCGCCTGAGGCCCAGCATTGTAGGCAGCAACCGCTTTCGGGACATCGCCATCAAAGGTGGAAATTAGTTGTTTCAAATAACGTACGCCACCATCAATATTCTCACGTGGATCTTTACTATTTTGAACGCCTAATCCTTGCGCTGTCTCAGGCATAAGTTGCATAACCCCCACTGCGCCAGCCGAGGAAACAACATCGGGAGACAAATTAGACTCTACTTTTGCAACTGCCATAGCAAGTTTAGGGTCTACTCCATACTTTTTAGCTGTAAATTGGATCATTTTTCCAATATCATCTGATGCAAAGGTCTTTTCCCCTGTGGCATTACTCTTTTCTACCCCAGCTAACACCTTAGAAAAATTCATTGCAGGAGCTGGAGAATAATTAAACCTTTGCTCTATGGCATCTATACGTTGTAATACTCTATTTATACCATCCATACAATCACCTTAGCTTTCTCGTACATAAAGTTGCAGACCGATCTCATCTAACATTTTTTGTTCTTCCCTTATCATTTCATCCCGATAATGCTGCAACTTTTTTTCACGAAATTTTTCTACAAGCTTATGATTTTTTACCGCTTCTTCTAGGTTACGTAAACATTCTCTTCGTTTTTCATCGAAGGCTAGTACACGTTCCTTTTGCTTCGTAATTTCATATTTAATCTTTTCAAAATAATACTGGTATGCCCTTAATGTTTCAATCGTTAGTGCATCTTGCTGGTAGTTTCGCAATTGATCTATATTTTGTGATAACTTACTTTCTAATTCTACCAATTTCTGTTTTTCTAATTGGAATTGATTTGTAGCCTGCCAAAATGCAATTTGTACTTGTTCCTTTTGCATTTTTCTAAATTTAAGTAAAGTTTCTAAACGGAATGTAAAAGATTGCATTTAGTTTCACACCTTAAAGTTAAAATCAGGAAATCAAAGACAGTAACTTTGCAATCGTTTCATCGGCTGACATGTGTTCATTTACATCTTGCTGCAAAAAGGTTTTAATGGCGTCAATCTTTGCAATGGATTGATCAATATTTACGTTACTCCCTGTTGCGTAAGCACCAATATTAATCAGATCCTCTGCTTCACGATAAGTCGCCATAAGTGAGCGCAATTTTTGTGCCGCTGTATAATGTCCCTTCTCAACAATGTCTATCATGACCCGGCTCACACTTGCAAGCACATCAATCGCCGGATAATGATTTTGTGTAGCAATGTTACGAGAGAGAACGATGTGGCCGTCTAAAATACTGCGCACTGCATCAGCTATTGGTTCATTCATATCATCGCCATCTACCAATACCGTATATATGCCAGTAATAGATCCCTCTTCACCAGTACCTGAACGTTCTAGTAATTTAGGTAACATAGCAAATACGGAAGGAGTATAACCACGAGTAGCTGGTGGTTCACCAATAGTTAGACCAACTTCTCGTTGTGCCATAGCAAAACGTGTTACAGAATCCATCATCAACACAACATTTTTCCCTTGATCTCTAAAATATTCAGCTATAGCAGTAGCCGTCATGGCTCCTTTGATACGTACTAATGCTGGTTGATCTGATGTTGCTACCACAACTACAGATCTTTTCAAACCTTCTTCCCCTAAATCACGTTCAATGAATTCACGGACCTCACGGCCCCGTTCACCAACCAAAGCAATTACATTTACATCAGCTTCTGTATTACGGGCAATCATGCCAAGTAGAGTACTTTTACCAACACCACTACCAGCCATAATACCTACACGTTGTCCACGTCCAAGAGTTATTAAACTATCAATCGCCCTTACGCCAACTGAAAGCTTTTCCTCAATACGTCGACGGGATAATGGAGGAGGAGGAGCGTTATGTAAGGGATACATAGTATTTACTGATAACGGTCCCTTATCATCCATTGGATTGCCTAAGCCATCCAAAACTCGTCCCAGAAGATGATCGCCCACATTTACCGTTAAAGTCTGATGAGCAGAAAACACTTCACAACCAGGGCCAATACCTTGCATTTCTCCGATTGGCATTAATAGGACTCGATTTTGTCGGAATCCCACCACCTCAGCAGCGATGGCTCCTCCCTCATTACGAGGACAAATATAGCACAAGTCGCCTAAATTGACACTTGGCCCCTGAGACTCAATAACTAACCCAACGATCTGGGTGATTTTCCCTGATACCTTCATTGACTCAGTAGAACTAATAGCATTTAAATATTTACCCACTTTAAAAACACTCATGGTAAAACTCCCTGTAATGCTTTTTTAAGTGTGTCAAATTGGGTATCAATTCTAGCATCCACCATTCCATAAGATGTGTCGATCACACAACTACCATTTTCAAGGGTATGGTCCGCAGTTATTTTTAATACGTGCTCCCCACCAACCATAACTTGCAAATCTTGTTTAACTTGTAATACAGCATCAAAATCCTGAACGCTTACCCTAATAACAATTTGTTCTTGATCACGGACCTTGTCTAGCGCAGCTTTGACAACCGGTAAAACTACTAGAGGATTTTCTGCTACTTCATTCGCCAATACTTTACTAGCTAAAGCAAGAGCGATCTCGACAATTTGTCGTTCTGCTGCAAGAATCATATCCTTAGCCTGCTTTTCAGCAATGCTTAGAGTCTGCTGCGCCTTTACAACTCCTTCATGAATAACTTGTTGCATTTCATCTAAACCGGCTTTTTTCCCTTGAGTCATACCTTCTTGGTAACCACTTTGATGTCCGTCATCATAAGCCTGCTGTTTGATTTGCTCCACCAGTTGCTTAGTTTCATTCAGGCTCTGTTCCACGGTCATTTTTGCTTCAGCAATTATAGTTGCAGCCTCTTCTCTAGCTGAAGCAATCAATTCGTTTGCAATAGTAGGATCTATTATGACTTCTTCAACCGTTTTTTCTTCTTTAACAATAAAGTTATTAATCAGTATTCTAGGCTCTTGCATACAAGCAAATTTTATAATCTTAGACAATGATTTCGTCCCCTTTACCACGTGAAACAACTATCTCACCTGAATCTTCCAGACGACGAATGACATTAACGATTTTTTGCTGAGCTTCTTCTACATCTCTAATTCGTACAGGTCCCATAAACTCAATTTCTTCACGCAACATATCGGCAGCACGTTTTGACATATTTTTGTAAACTTTATTAGAAACTTCAGCAGAAGACGCTTTGAGAGCCAAAGCCAAATCCTTACTTTCAATTTCACGTAACACCAATTGAAGTGATCTATCATCCAGCAAGACGATATCTTCAAAGACAAACATACGACGCTTAATTTCTTCTGCGAGTTCAGGATTTTGGACTTCCAAATTCTCCATAATCGTTCTTTCTGTAGAACGATCCACTCGATTCAGAATTTCAACAATCGAATCAACACCACCCGCAGATGTAAAATCTTGAGAAGCCATAGACGAAAGTTTGCGTTCTAATATGCGCTCTACATCTTTAAGGACATCAGGCGATGTACGATCCATTGTTGCAATTCGTTTCGCTACATCCACCTGACGTTCAGGCGGCAATGATGATAAAATAGATCCCGATTGTTCTGGTTGCAAATAAGACATAATTAAGGCAATCGTTTGAGGATGTTCGTTTTGGATAAAATTAAGCAATTGAGATGGATCTGTTTTACGAGCAAAATCAAAAGGTCTAATTTGCAAACTAGATGTTAATCGATTAATAATAGATATTGCTTTGTCTGCACCTAATGCCTTTTCTAAAATATCCCGAGCGTAATCCAAACCTCCAGTAGAAATATAATTATTAGCTAATAAAAGTTCATGAAATTCATTTAATACCTTTTCCTTTTGTTCAGGAGATACTGTTCTTTGATTTGCTATTTCTAGAGTGAGTTTTTCTATTTCATCTTCTTTAAGATGTTTAAACACTTGGGATGAAATCTCTGGACCAAGCGATATTAATAGGATGGCCGCTTTCTGTTTATTATTTAATTCATTTGATTGGTACACATACTTACCCCCACTCTACTCTTCAGACAACCAAACTTTGATTAATTGAGCAACATCTTCTGGTTTGGTTTTAGCTAGTTTTTCAAGTTCTTTGCGTTTTTCAACTAACTGTTTCTCTTGAGCCGTCATTTCCGTTTCAACTATAGGCATAACCGGTTCTGTTGTTGCAGCCACCTCATCTTCAAGTTCTTCATTTGTAACTTTACGGCGACTACGTACAATATATAAGACACCAAGAACAGCTAAAATTGCTAACGCTATTTTCAACCACAACGCTTGTTTTTGTTGGTTTTCATAATCCAATTCTTCTTTACGCTGCTTGTCAGCGGCTTCCGTATTAAAGGTTATGCTTTCAACTGACACAGTATCGCCTCTTACTGCATTAACACCAATAGCGGAGGTAACAGTTTTAAGAATACTATCTTGTTGTGCCTTGTTGACGCTTGCATCTACTAATACAGCCACTGTCAATCTCTTAATAGAACCTGGAGTTGCAATTACTTTTTCTTTCGTTTCATTAATTTCGTAATTACGAGTAACTTCTTTTTTCTCATAATTTGACTGAGAATTATTAGCCGTTACATATCCTGGTACATTAGAAGTAGTTCCTGGAACTCCACCAGGCGCATTTGGTGAACCGCCTTTAAAATTCTCATTTAATTCTTGAGAACTTCGTACTATTCCTTTATCATCAACAACCGGTTCGAAAGTCTGTTTATCTACAGTACGTTGGTCAAAACTTAACTCTACATTTACCCTTGCCGCAGCTTTGTTCGGCCCTAATACTTGTTCCAACAAAGATTGAACATTTTTTTGTAAATCATCTTGCACTTTTTTAGTCATTTCAATCTGAGTCAACGTCGCATTAGCCCCTGCTGTGCTTGCATCATTTTGTTCATTAAGTACCCGTGCCATTTGATCCACAACAGTGACATTTTCCGGTTTTAACCCTTGAATGCTATGAGCAACTAAATTAACAATACCTTTTACTTGATCTTTTGATAATTGCGTACCTGTACGAAGCTTAAGCATGATTGAAGCCGTAGCAGGTTTTTCATTTTTCTTATACAAACTATCTTCCGTTAATACAATATGTACCCTAGCTTTTTCAACTTCAGCCATTTGCTCAATTGTGCGAGCAAGCTCCCCCTGCAATGCTTGAATCAAGTTTACTTTGTTTTGAAATTCAGTAGCACCAAATTTGCTCTGCTCAAATATTTCGAACCCTTTATTGCCTCGTGGCAACCCTTGACTAGCCAAATCCAGCCGTATGCGATAAACATCTTTAGAAGGAACCATAATCGCTGTGCCATTACCACCTATCTCGTGATAAACTTTCATTTCCTTCAGTTTTTCTCTTACCTCACCAGCATCTTTAGCTTCCATTTCAGTGAACAAAGGCACAAGATCCGGGCGACCACCCCACCAAAAACTCCACGCTACGATAATTGCGAATATAAGTATGGCCGAACCAAGAATCATATATCTTTCTCTTTTAGCCAAGCTTTGCCACAAGCGCAGAGACCTTTCTTTTAAATCCGCCATTGTCTCCACCCTTTCGAATCAACAAAAATATTATTTATTATACCGACATACGCATGACTTCTTGGTATGCGTCAACCACCTTATTACGTACTTGCATTGTTAATTGCATTGCTATCGTAGCTTTTTCGGCCGCAATCGTAACCTGCGATATGTCTTGCAGTTTACCTGCTGCCAAATTATAAGAGGCTGCTGCCGCATTTTGTTGTAGGTTATTTACTTCACCGAGGGCTTCAGTTAAGAATTCGCCAAAATTTTTAGTGCTCCCCTCAACCGGTGAAACGGCTTGTCCAATACTAGTAGGATTTACTGGCGTTAACTTAAGTGCTTCGACACGCATGAACTACAACCTCCATTATTTCCCTATTTCCAATGCCTTAAGAGCCATGCTTTTTGCAGCATTAACTGTTGTAACATTTGCTTCATACGCCCTAGTAGCAGTAATCATATCTACCATCTCAGTTACAATATTAACGTTGGGCATTTCAACATATCCCTCTTTATTCGCATCAGGGTGCGCTGGGTCATATACCTGATGTGTCGGTGAGCTATCTTTATTAATTCCAACCACTCTAACACCATTGCCACCACTTGCTTTTTTAGATAAAATCTGTGCAAATGTTTCTTCGTTTTCACGTGGTTCAAACACGACAACTTGCCGGCGATAAGCCCCACCTTCAGCAGTACGAGTTGTATTGACGTTCGCAATATTATTAGAAATTACATCCATTCTAAGTCGTTCAGCTGTTAAGCCAGATGCGGCCGCATCAATAGCACCAAACATTCCCATTCCTAATTATCTCCCTTCTTTTATAGCTGACTTAATTCCAGTAAAATAGCTCCCAAGCTGCTGTACTACAGCATTATAATATATATTATTTTTTGCTAAATTAGCCATTTCAACATCAATATCTACATTACTACCATCTGTTCGAAAGGCCGTTTGATCAACTACATTTACTATCGGGGTAGGAATATTCCCCTTCTGCGTCGATATATGCTGACTATTTGTTTTTACCATCTGTAATTTTTTATTATCCATAGCGTCTTGCAGTAAATCTTCAAAAGCGACTTCACTTTTCTTAAAATTTGGCGTGTTAACATTAGCAATATTATTACTAATTGTCTGTTGCCTAAGAGACGATGCGGAAAGCGCTTGTTCCAACACTCCTACACGTGGTGATGATAAAATAGAATTTAACACCCAAAATCCTCCTGTATTATATATTTTATGTAAAATTTTTGTAATATCCTGTACAGAATGCACACTTTATTATACTAATTCTACATAATCCTCGGAATACCTTTCTTTTTCTACAAAATAAGAACTTTTTTAAGCGCATTTTTAGATTTATTTATTTCAATAAAAGGCAGTAAGATCCCTTCCTTTTCTTTATTAATTCTCTGTTAATGATATAATACTTTTCTTAATTGCACATCTACCAAAAGATATAGATATTATTCTCTAGAAGCCTTTTAAATTCATCTTTGATAGGCTCTAAGATCATAACAAAATGTTGCTAAAAATGACAAAACAGGAATGTTTCCTATCATATATCTACAATAGGAGCCATTCCTGTAAATTAATTGTCGTTTTTCCTATGATTTTATACAGTTACGATGCTTTCTTTTCTCAATTTATTTCTTGAGTTTTTTTAACTCTTCAAATAAACGTTCATTTAATACTTTTATATAAGTGCCCTTCATTCCAAGAGATTTTGACTCAATGACTCCAGCACTTTCAAATTTACGCAAGGCATTCACAATTACAGAGCGCGTAATTCCAACTCGATCAGCAATTTTACTTGCTACTAATAAACCTTCGTTTCCTTCTAATTCATTTAAAATGTGAATTACAGCTTCCAGCTCTGAATAGGACAGTGTACCAAGAGCAACTTGTACCGTAGCTTTCTTACGAGCTTCATCCTCAATTTTCCCACTACGGTCTCTTAATATTTCCATACCAACAACGGTTGCCCCATATTCAGCAAGAACTAGATCATCATCATGAAATTCTGCATGGAATTTGGCAACAATTAAAGTACCAATTCGTTCACCTACACCATGTATAGGAACTATAGTAGTATATTTATCAGTAAAAATACACCCTGTATCTTCACTAAAAGAACACATGCCGCCTTCTAAACTTAGATTCGGCGAAGTTTCAGTTACTCTTAATAACCACTCTACATAGCGTTCAGGAAAATGTCCTTGTAATAATACTTTATCACGCATTAAGTCACATTCAAAATCACCTAGTAATGCATACCCTAGCACAGTACCATCTTTACCAACAATATACACATTCGCTTCCATAACACTACTAAGTACACGGGAAATCTCATCATATTCCACTTTCTCGGATTTTTGCAATAATTTATTAATTTTACGAGTACGTTCTAACATCGTTGCCATAATTAATTCCTCCTACCCTTCCCTAGGTTGTATAACCTAATTTACAATATAAAATGACTTAAGTCTTGGTTAACTACAATATGAGATAATTTAGCGTTGACATATTCTTTATCAATAATAATCAACTCTTCATTTATATCAGGTGCGTCAAACGCCAAATCTTCTAATAGCTTTTCTAAGATAGTATGTAAGCGCCTAGCACCAATATTTTCAGTTTGAGCATTTACTTCGAAAGCAATTTCAGCTAATTGTTCAATTGCATCATCCGTAAACTGAATCAACACATCCTCTGTTGCGAGCAAACTAATATATTGTTTTATTAATGCATTTGCTGGTTCTGTTAAGATTTGTTTAAAATCTTCTTTGGACAAACTAGTGAGCTCTACTCGAATTGGAAATCGTCCTTGTAGCTCTGGAATTAGTTCAGATGGTTTTGCTGTATGAAAAGCTCCTGCTGCCATAAATAAAATGTGATCCGTTTTTAATGAGCCATGTTTCGTAACAACAGTAGAACCTTCAACAATTGGCAATATATCTCGCTGTACACCTTCCCGAGATACGTCAGGCCCGGAAGACTGACCACGCCCTACAATTTTATCAATTTCATCGAGAAAAATGATTCCTGAATCCTCAGCTAAAGCAAGTGCCGCGGAAGTTACTTCATCCATATCAACCAGTTTTTGCGCTTCTTCCTGAATAAAAATTTTACGTGCATTTGCGACTGTTACATTACGTTTCTTTTGTTTTTTAGGAAAAATGTTGCCAAACATATCTTGGATATTAATACCCATTTCCTCAATACCTGTGTTTGAAAAAGCACCTACCATAGGATTCATTGTGTCTTCTACTATTATTTCAATAAATTCATTTTCCAATTCACCACTATTTAAACGTTTTCTCCAATATTCACGATCGAGAACCGGTTTTTCAAAAGAATCATTTATTATCGTTTGTGAAGTAGACTCGCTACTCGTAGAATTTCCACCAAATAGTATTTCAAAGGGATTACGTACAGTCTCCTTTTTAGCTGTAGGAGAAAAATATTCTAAAATACGTTCTTCGGCAAATTCATGAGCTTTGTCAGTTACTTCTGCCATTTTCTCTTGTTTGACCATGCGAATTGCTGTCTCCACTAGGTCACGCACCATAGATTCAACATCACGACCTACATATCCAACTTCTGTGAACTTGGTGGCTTCAACCTTTACAAAGGGCGCATTCACTAATTTAGCTAAACGCCTGGCAATTTCGGTTTTACCTACACCAGTAGGACCAATCATTAATATGTTTTTAGGAATAATCTCATCTTTTAAATTAGTAGATAACTGCTTACTACGCCAACGGTTACGCAGTGCGACTGCAACTGATTTCTTAGCTTGTTTTTGTCCTACAATATATTTATCTAACTCTATTACAATCTGTTTAGGTGTCATCTCACTCATACTGTCACCCCTTTTTATAACTCTTCAACTGTAATATGGTCATTTGTATACACACAAATACTTGCTGCAGTTTGAAGCGCTTCCCTTGCGATTTCAGAAGCAGATAAATTAGAGTGTTTTACTAAAGCCCGTGCTGCGGCCAGGGCGTAAGGTCCTCCTGAACCAATGGCCGTCACCTCATCATCTGGTTCAATGACTTCACCATTTCCTGAAATAATTAACATGTGTTCAGTATCTGTAACGATTAACAACGCTTCTAATCTACGTAACACTCGATCCATACGCCATTCCTTAGCTAACTCAACTGAAGCGCGCATCAAATTACCATTAAATTCTTCTAACTTTGCTTCAAATTTACTAAATAGTGTAAATGCATCTGCTACAGACCCAGCAAAACCAGCTAATACTTTACCATGATATAAACGGCGAACTTTTTTTGCGTTATGTTTCATAATTGTATTGCCACCAAAAGTTACTTGACCATCCCCTGCAATTGCTGTTTTTCCTTGTTTTTTTACAGCAAGAATGGTTGTTGCATGAAACATAAGAAATCGCCTCCTACGCATGTGGATGTACTCTCTTATACAAAAACAGAATTTTCGTTATAATGAGACCGAATGAACACTGTTCTCACATTAGCAAAAAGAACCTCCCCAACACCTTATAATTTTGCAAATCTGGCGAACTAGTCAATAACTGCCAAATAACGTATTACAATATGCTGCGAGGCGTTCTTTTCAACCATAAAATAAAGCATAAAGCTGTATCTGTTGTAACAACAATTCCATAATTCAAACCACACTTATCCGTAATCACTAGTATAAGCAGTCTCACCTTTTGTCAATCTATGTAGCAAAATTTATTATTTCATACTAGCACAATAACTAAAATTATGCAAGATTATTGTCTAATTTTTCTTTGAATTGTTTTAGGGCCTCTAAAGATCGCTGCGCGATTAAGCCATTTTTAATTTTCTTATCTCTAATTCTTTCTTCCCAAGGCGGAAGTAGCCCAAAGTTTATGTTCATTGGCTGAAAGTGTTTGCTACTTGCATTTGTAATGTACTGACATAGCGCACCATGGGCGGTTTCTGTGGGAAAGATTAAAGGTTTCTTTCCTGCTAATAAACGCCCAGCATTAATTCCAGCAACTAATCCTGAAGCAGCAGACTCAACATACCCTTCGACCCCGGTGATTTGGCCTGCAAAAAATATATTCTCATTGCTAGTCATTTGCATTGTCGAAGATAAAACCTTTGGCGAATTAATAAATGTATTACGGTGCATAACACCTAACCTTACAAATTCTGCCTTCTCTAAGCCGGGTATTAAGCGAAAAACTCTTTCTTGTTCTGGCCATTTTAAATGCGTTTGAAAACCAACAATATTATATAATGTGGCTGCAAAATTATCCTGGCGCAACTGTATTACAGCATAAGGTAACTCACCCGTAACTGGATGCTCTAAACCAACCGGCTTAAGCGGACCAAAACGCAATGTATCAATACCACGACTTGCCATTTCTTCTACAGGCATACAACCTTCAAAGAATATAGCCTTTTCAAAGCTTTTAACAGGCGTCGTTTCTGCATTTGTTAGTTCCTGCCAAAAATATTCATATTCTGCCTTTGTCATAGGACAATTTAGATAATCGTCATCCCCTTTGCCATAACGAGAGGCTCTATAGATTTTCTCCATATTAAGAGACTCACCTACTAAAATAGGGGCAGCTGCATCATAGAAGTATAGATAATCATTACCTGTTATCCTTCCAATCGCTTCTGACAAGTTTGGTGATGTTAATGGTCCGCTTGCAATGATAAGAGGCGCCGCTTGAGGGATCTCTGTTACTTCTCCCTTCACAACTTTTACCCTTGGGTGATTCGAAAGAGTCTTTGTTATAAATTTACTGAAGGCATCACGATCCACTGCTAATGCACCACCTGCCGGTAGTTTACTATCATCCGCAGCCTTCATTATTAATGAGTTGAGCTGTCGCATTTCTTCCTTCAATAACCCTACAGCATTTTCTATTGCAGCACCACGTAGAGAATTACTGCAGACTAACTCGGCAAATTGGTCCGTATGATGGGCCGGTGACATAACCTGTGGCCTCATCTCAAGTAATTCAACATCAAAACCAGCCTCAGCCACCTGCCAGGCTGCCTCACTGCCAGCCAAACCAGCTCCTATTATTGTAACTTTTGACACAATACTTCCTCCGATGACATAAATTATTCAGTCTTAACTGTTTTTTTAGTTGTTGACTTCGTTTTTGGTTTTACTTTCTTCTTTGTCTTTGTTGTCTTATTTTTTGCAGCATCTTCTACTTTTTTTTCAGCCGTAGTCGGACGTGTTATACACGACTCGTTGCTGCATAATGTACTAAAACGGCCATTTTTAAAATTGTGCCGCAGCATGAAAGCTCCACAGGTTTGACAATTTTCTTTTAATGGCATATCCCATGTCATAAAGTCACAGGTTGGATAACTTTGACAACCATAAAACGTTTTACCACGTTTTGTCTTTCTCTCTACAATATTTCCAGCACATTTAGGACATTGTACACCCGTTTCTTTTAAAATTGGCTTCGTGTTACGACAATCGGGAAATCCAGGACACGCCAAAAAATCACCGTATCGGCCATGTTTCACTACCATAAATTTGCCACAATTTTCACATTGTACCTCTGATATTTCAACTGGGAGCTCTACATGACCAATCTCTTTTTCAGCCTGCTCCAAATCTACGGCAAACCAATCATAAAACTCCCGCAATAATCCTAGGCGTGTACCTTTGCCATCTGCAATTTCGTCTAGCCTATTTTCCATAGTAGCAGTAAATTCAACATCTACAATCGCCTTAAAATATTGTTTTAGTAAATCCAAAACAACAAAACCTAATTCAGTAGGTTGAAACTTTTTCTCTACTCTTACTACATAACCACGAGCTACAATCGTTTCAATAATGGGAGAATACGTACTTGGCCTACCAATACCTTTTTCCTCTAACGTTTTTACCAAGCTAGCTTCCGTATATCTAGGTGGTGGTTCTGTAAAATGTTGCTTCGGAGTAATTTTATTTGCTTTTAAATTTTCTCCAGTCACTAATTCAGGTAATGTAATATCTTTCTCTTTTTCTTCCCCATCTTTACCTTCTGTGTATACGGCCATAAATCCGGGAAATTTAACGGTAGATCCTGTAGCTCGTAGACCAAATCGTTCAGCAGTAATATCAACCGTTAGAGTATCATAAATAGCAGAAGCCATTTGGCTGGCAATAAACCTTTCCCAAATTAATCGATATAATCGTAGCTGTTCCTTTGAAAGATATTTAACGATCTTATCAGGAGGAAATTCCAAACTAGTAGGGCGAATTGCCTCATGAGCATCCTGAGATTTCTTTGTAGAATACACTGGACTTTTAGCCGGCAAATAATTTTCCCCATATGATAATGCAATATAGTTCCTAGCATCAAGTTGTGCCGATTCAGCTAGACGTACTGAATCAGTACGCATATAAGTAATCAATCCTACAGGGCCTGAGCTACCGAGTTCCAGTCCTTCATAAAGTTGTTGAGCTACCATCATCGTCTTACGAGAGGTGAATCCCAATTTTCTTGACGCCTCTTGCTGCAAACTACTGGTGATAAAAGGTGCCGCAGGGTTTCTTCGACGTTCTTTACGTTTTACATCTGTAACCGTGAATGCTGCCTTTTCTAATTCACCTTTTATACCCTCAGCTTGGTCTTCGTTATCTATTTTAGCTTTTTTCCCATCAACTAGGATAAGTTGTGCATCAAATAATGCAGTTTTAGGCTTTCCTCGTAATTTTGCCTCAATAGACCAGTACTCTTCTGAAACAAACGCTTGAATTTCTTTTTCGCGATCACAAATAATCCCTACCGCTACAGACTGTACACGACCGGCACTAAGTCCTTTGCGCACCTTTCGCCATAATAAAGGACTCAGTTGATAACCTACAATTCGATCTAAAAGACGCCTAGCTTGCTGGGCATCTACTCGCTCGAGATTAATTGGCCTTGGCTTCTTTACTGCATTTTGAATTGTAGTCTTAGTAATTTCATTAAATTCAATGCGACAAGCCTTATCTTCAGGAATATTTAGAATATGTGCCAAATGCCAGGCGATGGCTTCCCCCTCACGGTCAGGGTCAGATGCCAGATAAACAGTATCAGCAGCTTTTGCCGCACTTTTAAGACTTTTTATTAGATCGCCCTTACCGCGAATGTTTATATATTTAGGCTCAAAATTATTGTCCACATCTACGCCAAATTGACTTTTAGGCAAATCACGCAAATGTCCCATAGAGGCTTTAACCGTATAATTTTTCCCTAAGAATTTTTCAATGGTCTTAGCTTTAGCTGGAGATTCAACAATAACTAATGCTTTACTCACTTGATTCCCTCCTTAGCGATACGCAAATAACGTCTCCCGTTATGCTCTACCGCTAACCCACGTAATTCAAACTGTAATAATATATATGTAATCATTCCTGCCTCTAATTTCGTTTTCATAACAATTTCTTCAATCCCTATTGGAAAATCATAATTCAGTGACTCATAAACCTTTACTTCATCTGAAGTAAATTCTAACATCTGAGGCCCCTTTTTTACTTTCATAAGATTATACTCTTCTAATATATCTTCTGCGCTGTCAACAAGTTTTGCTCCTTGCTTTATCAGTCGGTGTGTACCTTTGCTAGATTCAGAAAAAATACTGCCAGGCACTGCAAAAACATCTCGCCCTTCTTCCAAGGCAAAGTCTGCAGTAATTAATGCACCGCTTTTTTCTGCCGCTTCCACTACCACTACTCCTCGGGACAATCCATTAATAATTCGATTTCTTGCAGGAAAATGACCTGGATGGGCTAAAGTGCCAGGTGCGTATTCTGAAACCACAGCGCCACATTCAGCAATGTGATTTAGTAATTTTCTATTTTCAGGAGGATAATCAACATCCACACCACAACCGAGTACAGCGATTGTATATCCTTTACTTAAAGCTCCTTGATGTGCGGCAGTATCAATGCCCCGAGCAGCACCGCTAACCACCCAAAACCCTGCCTCAGCAAGTTCTGCTGCCAACAACTGTGCAATATTCTTGCCGTAGGAAGAAGCTTTCCTTGCACCAACAATTGCGATTAGTTGGTCTGTCCTGGGCAGCACACCCCGATAATATAATGCTGGTGGGACATTAAAAGTATTTAAAAGCAACTTGGGGTAATTCGTATCATTAGTACAGCAAATTTTAATTCCTTTCTTCTCCCAATCATATGCTAATGTATATATATCTATTTTTTCCCGATGTATGATTAATTTATTAAAGATTGATTCATCTAGAATTCCGCATGAAGATAAATCATGCTGCTTAGCATGCCAAGCCTGCTCTGCACTACCAAAGAATGAAACTAAGCTTCTAAGACGTGAGTTACCAATACCAGATACCATTTGTAATGCTGCCAGATATATCTTTTCCATGTTATCCCCCAACATTGCTTTACTAGAATATCTGCCCTTCATACGTTTCTGAGGAAAATAGTATAAAACAAGGGTAATTATAGCATAATTTCACATAACACACCACGAGAAATGTCAATATAGATATATAAATAAGTTCCAAGAGTTCGTAACTACAACTATAAAATGTCTTCAATGAAATGTCTTAATCCTTAATCTGAGAAAAAATATAATTCCCAATCACAGCACCAGCCTGAGGTTTCCTAATTTTCAAGGCATTTTGTCGCAACTCATTCAGTTCTTCTGGATGGTCAATAAATATCCTTCTCATTATAACTCCAATATCCTGCATTGAATCTGCCCTGAGAGCAACATTGTGAGCAATTAGATAGTTGGTATTCGCTTCTTCTTGACCCGGAATTGGTTGATATATTAACATAGGTAGACCACTACATAATGTCTCGGCACAAGTCATCCCTCCGGGTTTTGAGATAATAAGGTCAGAAATAGCCATTAATTCATTAACATAATTAACATACCCTAAAATAATCACCTTATTGCGTAGCTTCGACTCTAAACTACATATTTTTTTATACATAGTTTTGTTATTTCCTGTGACAACAATAATTTGTAATGGAATAGTGATGGCATCACAAGCTAGTAAGATATTATCCATAGGCAAAATTCCAGCTCCACCACCCATAATTAAAACGGTTCTAACATCGCTGGCAAATCCAAACTTGTTTAATATTTTTTCTTTATCTAGTGGATAAGAGAATTTTTCATCCACGGGAATTCCCATCACTTTTGCATAAGTACTCTCCACATTAGATTTTATCAAATACTCTCGCATATCTTCATTTGCAACAATATAATGTTTGATCTCAGGGTATATCCATAGCCGATGCACCACAAAGTCCGTTATCACGACCACTACTGGTATGTTAATTCTATTATGTTTCATTAAATAAGCTACTAATCCAGCCGGGGTTGCATGAGTGCATACAATCACCGCTGGATTATAGTCTAAGATATACCTTTCCATATTCTTGGCTAAATAACGGCTAACCAGCTGACGACCAAGCAATGCAAAATGGCTCTCATTCCCCCAACCATACATCATTCCATAAAGTTTGGGAAATATTTTTAAGATCTTAAGATAGATACTTAAAATGCCTTGTCCAATATAAGGATTAAAAAAATCAAAAACATTTGCCATTTTTGTTTCAATCTGATCTTGTTTATGCATTGCAGAAGCGATTGACTCTGCAGCTTTTATATGACCTGCCCCTACTGGGGCACTAATAAACAATACTCTATTTGAAATCGCCAACTTTCGTTAGCCTCCTTCATAATTGAATAAACTCCATTTCTAATCGTTTATAAAAGGCTACGTCTGAACTATCATCTAGTTTTTGTAGCAATTGACTAGGAGTTAAACCTTGATGTATAGGCATATCATTGGTTACTTCTTTCATAGGTATCAGAACAAAACACCTTTCATGCAAACGAGGATGAGGTAGTTGTAATACCTCATCCTGAATAACAAGATTATGATAGATAAGAATATCAATATCTATCGTTCTAGGACCCCAACGCTGATCACGAATTCTTCCTAGCTGACATTCTGTCTTTAAGCATACTTGAAGTAAGTCATAAGGCGTTAATTTTGTCTGCACAC
The DNA here is from genome assembly GCF_030269905.1 of Pelosinus sp. IPA-1. NCBI lineage: Bacteria > Bacillati > Bacillota > Negativicutes > Selenomonadales > Sporomusaceae > Pelosinus > Pelosinus sp. IPA-1. The sequence continues at coordinate 594,468 of NZ_BSVC01000004.1, forward strand.
TGATAACTGCATTTAAAAAATGAGGTTGTTCCAGCATACCGACAGGCTTTGTTTCATATAAAGAAGAAACATTATCAACACTAATTTCTGCATGTTGATGTAGTTCATAAATTGCTTTTTTTATATTTTTTTCCCGGTCACCTAAGTTAGATCCCAATCCTAATAAAATCATCCTGTTATTTTCTCCGTTTCGTCTCCACTTGTACATAATCTAAAGGACCAGGTATCGGTACCGCAGGTTTACGTATTCTAATGGTAACCTCACTCGCTATTGTAGTTTTTAAAATTAGCTCGGCAATATGTGCCCCTACCGCTTCTAACAATTGAAACCTTTGGTTTTCCATAATGTCTTTAATTTGACTATATACCACAGTATAATCAATTGTATGAATAAGATTATCTGTTTCTCCTGCTAGGCTCAAATCTGCAACTATTTCAGCATCCACATAAAACCGCTGCCCTTGCTCTCTCTCATATTCATACACACCATGAAAGCCATAAAAAACCATATTCTCAAGCAAAATTGTATTCATTATACATCTCTCCTCATCATCGCATCCATCATTTTGGCAATTCTAGCCATTACTTTTACATCATGAACTCTAATTATATTACTCCCCTTCATAATCCCCATGGATATTGTAGCGCCTGTTCCTTCCGTCCTATCTTCTACTGGGAGTTGTAACACTTCACCAATAAACCTTTTATTGGAGGTACCAAGTAATATAGGACACTTTAATGATTTTAGTTCCTCTAGTCGAGACATAATCATTAAGTTTTGCTCCGGTGTTTTCCCAAACCCAATACCTGGATCGACTATAAATTGATCAAAGCTAATTCCAGCTTTTAGTCCAATATCAATGCTTTTTTGTAAAAAGGAACATATCTCTGACATAATATCCTTTTCATAATAAGTACCATTCTGATTATGCATAATAACGACTGGTACTTTGTATTGAGCTACGACCTTAGGCATCTCAGAGTCATATTGTAAGCCCCATACATCATTTATCATATGAACACCTAATTGCAAAGCCTGAAGTGCTACTTTGGGCTTATATGTATCTACAGATACGGGAACACTCGAAATAGCTAATACTTTCTCCAATAATGAACCTAAACGTTCCATTTCTTCTTCTGCAGATATCTTTTCCCTGCCTTGATAAGGGCGAGTAGATTCAGCACCAATATCTATAATGTCAGCACCATTTTGTATCATTTCTTCCACACGGCGTAGTGCAGCATCTAAGGTGTTGTAACGACCACCGTCAGAAAAAGAATCAGGAGTTACATTTAAAATTCCCATAATCAAAGTCCGTTGAGGAACAATCGATAGTACCTTTTCACCCCAAGAATACCGACGCTCAGGACCTTTTTCGTTTTCATTTAAAGCATCCTCAATAGCTTGAGCTATTTGGGGCACCCCCCACGGTTGCAACTTTAACTGTGATATAGCCATTTTATATTGTTTCAAAGTAGCACAAATTAGTACATCGGTACGTTCAATACTAAGGTCTGCAGTACCTCTACCCACTGCAACTTCTCCGCCTTTTGCCAAAAATGTTTGTTTTAAGAGATTGGCACCTTTCGTTAAAATTCCTTCTAACTTCATTACTTTAAATACCGCTTTATTACCCATAATCTGAATACCAGTTTTATCACAATTTACCTTAGCAAGTTCATCCTGCGCTTGTTTTAAGCTGGAAACTGTTAAAATACGTGCATTAAAAGCCATTTTATCCTCCCGAATAAACTTATTATTTATTGTACCACAGCTATGGTACTTTTTATGAAAACTTTTTCAAATTACGTAAAAAATAAGGAAAGACCTTGGTTTTACCAAAATCTTTCCTTATTAGATTAAAAATTATATGATTGAATGGTTTGATAAACCTCAACTGAATCTTTTTTATGTACAAACACAATATCTTCAACCTTGTTATCTTTATAGATGAGCTGTAATGAATTTTCTACTATTATAATTTTTAATAATAATGCATAAGATATGACCAACCAACGATATTCCGATGCATTCGTATTCTTATACAAAATATAAATATTATTATTTGTTATAACTAGAATTCCTGCCTTGCTATTTCTATAGTTAACCCTTAAAACGCTTTTAACGTGATCCCCTAACCATAAATTGATTGGCACACTTATAATACCTTGCTGCAATTCCAACGGCAGTTGAACAAACATAGGAAATAATTGTTCAATAGTAGGTTTATCATTAAATTCGCCTGGAATAACACTAATACTAGCCTGAGCATTTATGAAAAGTGTAATTAATTTCGCTACATCTTTACTTTTCGCTTTATAAATTATAAGACTAGGCATATTGTCGACAGCTAAACGAATAGCAAATGACCCTCGTAATAATACTCTTTCTAAATTATCTATTAATTTTTGTATATCAATTGCATGTTTTAATATAATGCTACAATACTTAGATTCAAAAACTTGTTTTAAAATTTCAGCATGAATCTTATCACCAATATAAATTTCCTGATCTTTCTTAGCCTCAATATTAGCTTGTTTTAACGGTAAATTCTCTAAGATAGTTATTTCCTTATTGATTTCTTTATTTTCAATTTTTAAGAATTTTTCGCCACAAAATGGACAGAATCTCATCATATTTTGTTGAGGCATTTCTCCGCCACAAAAAGGGCAATACTTAAAGCCTGCATTCGACATCGGCCGCCTCCTAATCTACACAATGTATATTATTCCAATAATGGATGTCCTTCTTAATTTTACAGTAATCATAGAAATTCAGCAATCATTAAATCTGTTAATAATTTTTAAAAAACGCCATTCACAAAAGTGAATGGCGTTTTTTTTAAAATGGCTCCTGAAGTAGGACTCGAACCTACGACCGATCGGTTAACAGCCGATTGCTCTACCAACTGAGCTATCCAGGAATATAACCAGCAACTACCTATCCTCCCAGGCCGTTTCCAACCAAGTACTTTCGACGTATAAGGGCTTAACTACTGTGTTCGGTATGGGAACAGGTGGATCCCCTTAGCTATCGCCACCGGATTAAAGTTTTTAAAGAAGTACATATTTTCATATGTTCCTTCAAAACTTCACAGAAGAAAGACAACATGTTAGT
>NZ_BSVC01000005.1:300000-442791 GCF_030269905.1 Pelosinus sp. IPA-1
CTCACTTCTCTGGGCTTAGCAGCAGGCATTGGTGGAATCAGCGTACGTCAGCTAGGCAGCATTTCCGTCATTCTTATTCTTGCGCTGATTTTAGGATTTTTGGTCTTTTTTGCCTTACGCTTAAGTACTTCTCGCCTTGGCAGAGCTTTTGCTGCGATTAAAGCAGATGAACACGCTGCGGAAGTTTCTGGCATTGATACTCGCTACTATAAGTTATTAGCATTTTTTATGGGTGCTTTTGTGGCTGGTATTGCTGGTGGTTTGGCCGCTCATGTCACCTTCTACATTGGCCCAAAAGATTTTGCTTACCATCGAGCCGTAGAAATATTGCTATTTGCTGTTCTTGGTGGTAGCGATGTGGTCTGGGGCCCCCTCTTAGGTTCAGTAATCCTCACATTATTGCCTGAAGTACTGCGTTTTGCTACGGAATATCGCGAAATGATTTATGGTGGTATTTTGGTAGTTATGATGGCTTTTCGTCCTCAAGGGCTTATCAGCGAAGATACCTTGCGCTTTTGGCAAAGAAAACTTACTGCAAGACCATTGGCTTCTAAGCAAGAGGAACTTCCGAGGAGGGCGACAAAATGACCTTAGCAGTTGAGCAAGTAACAAAACAATTCGGAGGTCTTATGGCCTTAGCAGATGTAAATTTCACCGTCAATCCAGGAGAAATCGTAGGAGTCATTGGGCCAAACGGTGCTGGCAAGACTACTTTATTCAATTTGATTACCGGCGTATTGCCACCCAGTTCCGGTAAGATACTTTATCAAAATCGCCCTTTGGTTGGCTTAAAGCCTCATAAAATTACAGAACTCGGTATTGCTAGAACCTTTCAAAACATCCGGTTATTCGGCCATCTCACGGCTTTAGACAATGTACTGGTAGGAGCGCATTGCCGTACTCGATCTGGCCTATGGCAAGGTGTTTGGCAAACTAAGGTCCAGCAGCAAGAAGAAAAAAAGACTCGGGAGAAAGCAAGAGAATTGCTACATCTGGTAGGGATCGGTAAAGATGAAATGTCCCTCGCAGCAGCCCTCCCCTATGGCAAGCAACGCCGCTTAGAAATTGCTAGAGCCTTAGCATCTCAGCCCCACTTACTTCTGCTTGATGAACCTGCCGCTGGCATGAATGAGAGTGAGACGGATGATCTACAGGTATTAATAAAGAAAATCCAGAGTCTAGGCGCAGCTATTATCCTGATCGAACACGATATGGGCTTAGTAATGAATATCTGCGATAAATTGGTGGTTCTTAACTTTGGCAAAAAAATTGCGGAAGGAATTCCCCAATTCGTGCAGGATAATCCAGCAGTAGTAGAAGCCTACTTGGGCAAGGAGGAAGAGTAACATGCTGAAAATTGAACAGCTTGCCGCTGGCTATGGAAATATTAAGGCCCTTAAAAACATTGACCTACATGTTCCAGCAGGCTCTATCGTCTCCTTGATCGGCGCCAATGGCGCCGGAAAAACTACCGCGATGAAAGTTATTATGGGACTTATTAAACAAGATTCTGGCCAAATCTTGTTTAAAGGGCAACATATTAGTGGTATGGCAACTCATAAGATTGTTAGTACAGGGCTTTCTCTTGTGCCTGAGGGGCGTAATATCTTAACTCGGATGACAGTACTGGAAAACTTAGAGATGGGAGCATGTCAACGTAGAGATAATGAAGTAGCCGATGATATGAAGCGCATTTTTCGCCGATTTCCGATCCTCGAAGAACGCAAAGCACAATTAGGAGGAACCCTTTCTGGCGGTCAGCAGCAGATGCTTGCTATCGGTAGGGCTTTAATGGCGAGACCGGAGCTGCTACTTCTAGACGAACCTTCTATGGGATTAGCACCATTAGTGGTAGCCGATATCTTTAAGGTAATTCAGGAAATTAACCAAGAAGGAACGACCATCTTACTTGTTGAGCAGAATGTAAGGCAGGCTTTAAAGATCGCCCAATACGCCTATGTGCTAGAAACAGGGAAAATGATTCTTCATGGATCCGCAAAGGATATAGCGAATAACCCTCGGGTAATGGAAGCTTATCTAGGTGGAAAGAAAACAGGCTAACGATTCGCAAAACTAAATAATAGGATTGGAGGAGTTATATAAATGGATACGATGTATGTTTTTTATGAAGGAAAGATTGTTCCGGAGAATGAGGTAAATATCAGTGTGCGATGTAAAGGGTTTAATTATGGTCTTGGCTGCTTTGAAGGAATAAGAGCTTACTGGGATGATACGGAGAAACAATTGTATGTATTTCGCTTGCGAGAACATTATGAACGCCTTTTGCAATCTTGCAAAACCTTGTTTATTAACATTCCTTATACTGTTGATGAATTATGCCAAGCCACTCTTGAATTACTTAAGAAAAATAACTTCCAGACCACCACTTATATTCGACCTCTTGCCTTTAAGGGCTCAAACCATATTGCCCCTACTCTATTAGATGATGACAATCGGCTTATCATCTATTGCCAGCCTATGGGAAATTTTACTGGCAAAGATGAACTGCGCGCTGCTTTTACTACGTGGGAACGTTTAGGAGACAATATGATACCACCCCGTTCCAAACCAACAGCTGCTTATATGAATTCTGCATTAGCTTCTATAGAAGTTGTAAGTAAAGGGTATGATGAAGCCTTATTTTTAACACGAAATGGCCATGTTTGCGAAGGCCCGGGGGAAAATGTATTCATGGTGCGTAATGGGAAAATAATTACGCCACCACCTGCTGATAACATTCTTGAAGGCATTACTAGAGACACGGTTATGCTGTTGGCACGGCAGGAGCTAGGTATCGAAGTGATCGAACGCAGCATTACCAGAACAGAACTATATGGGGCGGATGAAGTGTTCTTTAGTGGCACTGCGATGGAGGTTGTCTCTGTTGTAGAAGTGGATGATAGAAAAATTGGTAATGGTCATAAAGGACCTATCTGCGAAAAGCTGAAGGAATTATTCTTTAAAACTACCATTGCTAAGATAGAAAAATATGCGGATTTTTGTACACCTGTTTATCCGATGACTAAACCGCTCTAAGACTCCCATCTTCATCTCGTTAACAGTCTGTAATTCCTGCCCTTGACGGTCAGGGAAACAGGCTGTAAACTCGAAATAAGTTCGAACTAGGGGTCTCCGGACCCAAGGCTCACTTATATAAGTGGGAGTTAAGAGCGGCTAAGTCCCTGGATAAGTGCGACTAAGATTCAGATGGAGTTAAAACTCCATCTGAATCAAGTCTTCTTTATCCAAAGACAAAGTAATATAGGGCTTATAGAATAAACCTGCAACAGAAACTAAAATTCCTGCAAGAACTCCTAAGAGATCTTGCAGGAATTTGTATTTTAATGGGAAATACATTACTAAAGGAGATTTTTAAAATTGCTCAGATAGACCTGTATCTGTGACATTTTTCTTAACTAAAAACATTAAAAAAGAGAGGTTACAATCATGAAAATCAAAAAATCGTTTTACATAGTCCTAGTTGTAGTACTTATGCTGAATCTATCAATAGTAATTTGTGGGGCCTCTGAAAAAATCAGTCCCGATTTGATAAAGTTTCAAGGGACGGGCTGGGAAACAGATACCAAAGGGGTAAACATTTTTATTGGAACTCTTCAGAATGCTGCTGGTAGAGATGTCGAATTTATTGGTCTTAGGTGTGCTTTTATCGATGGGAAGGGCGTGGAACTTGACCATGGCCTTGTCATTGTCCGTGATGTTGCAAAAAATGAACTGGCTAAATTTAAGTTTTATCCACCTGCTCCTGCTGGAACGGTAACCGCTACAATCACCGAAGTAGATGCCTATGCAAAATAAAGATTATAGCAATAGAGGCCAACGATCCAATGCACCCGAAATGTGTTTGGATCGTTGGCCTCTATTAATACGTCCTATATGTTATGATCTTTGCTATTCGCCGAGAGCTTCAGCATTGTATCAGCGATTTCCCGCCCGTTTATCAATAGCACAATTTTATGCTCACCGGGATAATGACGACGGGTTGTCAGATCTGCCCAATGATGCCTCCGCGTGCCACTCAGCTCTGCACCGCCAGGTACCGTTTTATCAGATAACAGAAAGAGTTTACGTGATAAACGTCCCCCTGCCTTTACAAAATCGATCCCGTATTCAATGCGGACGTGTACTGCCTCACCCTCCCGAATACAAAGCTGGTATCGTAACTCAGAGCTCTCGCCGATCACTAGAGCTTGCGGTTCCACCAGCAGGGAAGCGCTGGTTGTTAGTAAAGCCCCACTTGTCGTTTGCGCATAACCAAATAGGGCCAGGGCTTCAGGATCGGCTTTACGAATCAAGGTTCGGCATCCTTGCCGTAGAATCCAGTCCGTGTGGGAATGCACACCTTTCCAAAGGCGTGCTGTTTCAAGCACAACCGAAGGATGATCCTTTGCTATGTCATTTAAGTTATTAGCAACGCTTTTGCGCACATAAAGGGAAGGATCGGCCTTCAATAGCTCCAATACCTGAATAACTGGAGAAGGATCCCGTTTGAACATGGAAAGTGCTTCTCCCCAGGGCAAACGGGGCCGGCAACCCTCGCTGGCAAGCCGCCGAACATGCTCGTTTGGATGATGCGCCCATTTTACCATTTGGCACATCATCTTCTCGGGATTGCTCATTATAAAGGGCCTTACAGCAAATTCCGAAGACGACTTTATCGTGAACCGTTCTAGTGCTTCCATAGAAAGCTCCCAATGTTTTTCCCCTTGGCCGTACACTGCTACGAAATCAGGAAAGAACAAATAAGGAAACCCAACACATTCCTCGTCAATCGCGTATAATATGTCCAGAGCCTCTTCATATTTTGCTGGCAAAAAACGCCCAAGACTCTCCGTAATCTTCCTCATTCTCGCCTTCAAGGCAAGCCCGTCCCATGTATTATCTAGTAAATTTCCGATAAACCCCTCTATATCAAAATCACTATATACGGCATATATCTTCTTGCCAAATTGACGCAAAAATTCTTCATTGTACATGTCCTTCAAAGGTTCTGGCATAATCTATTTCCTCCCTGCGGCGATTCATCACCAGTCAATGGTTCTTAACCTTGTAATTATTTTCTCTATATTTTCATCACCTAATTAATTATAGCATCAATATAGCTATCAGAATAACAAAGAAGGCACAGAGCCATTACTACGTCTATCCATACTTGCTGAAGGCTTTTTTTTGTGGTAGAATTAAAATGTAAAATTATTCCATGCAAAGGAAGTCCTTAAATGTATCTATGTAAATATTTTCTTATTACGATTATTTTCTTTTCCTATTTTATCGGCAAACAATTGCCGCCATCTTTTAGCTTTGAAAATAGTCCGTTAGAGTGGTCACAAGTCGTAATTCTTCTCATGGGAGCATTACTGACTGCCAAATGGCGGCAGGAGGCTAAAGCGACTGCCCGATATCATCATGCCCGTTTCTTGACTTGGTCAATCCCCCTATGGCTATTAATGGCCGGACGTGAAATGAGCTGGGGCAGGGTCTTCTATCCTTTAGGAATCAATCCTACTACTGGTCCCTTCTTTATACCTGTCTCTCAGCTGCCTTATGCGCCAATCGTATATCCTACAATTGGAGTGGTTATCCTGTTATGGCTATTTGCGGTTATGAAGTATAAATTGCTTGCGATCCCCTATCAACTATTTCAGCAAGGCCACTTCCCTATTGGTGAATTCCTGCTAGTCATCCTCGCCTTTGTCGTCGCCAATATCGCCGAAAAGGTGATGCACTTTGAAATCATGGAAGAAATCGTGGAATGCGTAGCTTATCTCTCTATTCTCCTCACAGAATATCGCATAAAGACTACCCTACAACAATCAGCTAAAGTAAAAGATGAAGATTTTTTTTAACTTAGATTGACTCTTTAGTCAATCTAGTTCCTTGGTTAGTTTCGCAAGGCTACTACTAAAATAAAACCCTTACCATGTATATAACTCCTATTATACACATAGTAAGGGTAAGTTGGAGAAGTTCTATTTAAGCAGCTTCTCAATATCTTTTTTCATACTTAAAGGTGCAGTTGTTGGTTCGTAACGTCCTACAACATTCCCTTCCCGATCAATAAGGAACTTAGTGAAGTTCCACTTAATGTCATTTCCTTTAAGAAATTCTGGAAACTTCTCTTGCAGAACGCCTTGTAATTTTCCACCAATGGGATGATTCAAATCAAAACCTTTGAATGGTGCCTTTTCCGTCAAATAGGTAAATAACGGATGAGCACCTTTTCCCCGAACATCCATTTTTTCAAAGAGAGGAAATGTAACCCCATAATTAATTTGACAAAAATTATGTACTTCGGTATTACTTCCTGGCTCTTGCTCGGCGAATTGGTTGCTTGGAAATCCCAAAACGACCAAACCTTGTTCCTGATATGTCTTATAAAGTTCTTGCAACTCTTCATATTGGGGAGTAAATCCACACTTACTAGCCGTATTTGCAATCAGTAGTACCTTACCCTTATAATCTGCCAAGGATACTTCTTTCCCATCAATGGACTTCATTTTAAAATCATAAATACCCATAACTGTCCACTCCTTTTCCTCTGTCTTATTCGATTATAGTATAATCGAAATGCATTTCACTATACGATATTCAATGAAAAGCACCATATACATGATTTTTAAGTATTACCAGAGCAGGGTTTATTATAATCGACCATAATTCCTACGCCAAAGTGAACATAAATATCTGGATAACCCGTGACAGGTATCCAATAACCAATAATCTCCTTTCCTCCCACTTCACTTTTCGAGTAGGTTGCTTTATTTGTTGCTATAGCCTGGTTAGCTAAGCACCCTTTATGCCGTTCAGGTCCGCCGAGTTCTGAGCACTTTCCCCCTACGACCCCTCCAGCATTACGACAAGCATTATTTACAGCTAAAATCTCTCTACTTTTATGTATTAACATAACTGCCTCAGGAAAATTGTCCCACATCATATGAAAGGCTTCTATTACTTTTGCATCCATCTTTTATCCCCCTACTTTTTTATCAAACTTCACTACTATTAATGACGTGATATTATTTGTTTTATTGCATAAAAAGGTATCCTTTTCACTATTTTATCCATTTTTTTATAGATCCTAACATAGCAGTGAACTCTTCTATTACATTGGTTAATTTGCCTTGTCAGTATTCTGCTAACACGGATCGTGTACTAAATTTAATAAAAAAAGTAGTTCCTTCTGGGGATGAATTTGCAGTTATTTTTGCATTATGTCTTTGAGCAATTCGATAGCAAACTGACAGCCCTAATCCTGTTCCATTTTCCTTTGTAGTAACAAAAGGAGTACCAAGTTTCCTAAGTACTTCCTCGGGTATTCCTGTTCCAGTATCTTGAATTTTAAGCACAACATTCTCCCCTTCAAGATATGTCTGTATCATTATTTTTCCACAGGAAGTCATTGCCTCAAAGCCATTTCGCGTTAGGTTTAAGATAAGTTGTCTTATTTCATTCTTGTCCATTGGGATATCCGGTATATTACTGGTTTTAAAATGAATTTCATGCCCCATTCTAAAGGCATCCGCTTGCAGTAAAGGAGATAGTGTATGAATAATTTCATTCAAGCTATCCGCTTTGATTTCTGAAACCTTATCTTTCGCTAACGACAAAAATTCTGTAATAATTGAATTGGCTCTATCTAATTCATCTATCATGGTTTGAATTTGTTTTATATAATCGCTAAAACTTTCTTTTCTAAGGAATAATTGCAAATAACCACGCACGGTTGTCATGGGATTGCGTACCTCATGACTTATGCCTGCAGCCATCTCCCCCACCGTGTTTAGCGTTTCAAGACGGGTCAACTCTTCTTCCATCCTTTTTGTTTCTGTAATATTTAAGTTTAATTCCATGACGGAAAAGGATCCGGAAGTATTCTTTAGGAGCCAGCAGCTCCTACAAATAATCTTACCTCCGTCTTTACGGGTATGTATCAATTCCCCCTCCCATCGCCCTTTAGCTAATAAAATCTGATTAATTTGTTCAAAAGGTTTAGGAAATTGAGGAAAGAGTATGTCCTGTATACTCTTTCCTATAACTTCGTCTTTAGTATATCCATATAACTCCTCGGCTTTTCTATTCCAGAAGGTAATCATGCCTTCCATATTTCTTATGATTGTTGTCTCAGGGTCTAGGTCTAATAATCGGATCTCTTCGCGGAGCAGCATCTGGTTATCTATTGCATCCTGTAAAATAAAAAATATTTTAAAACCAAGATAAGAACCAATAGGTACTAGCAGGAATAAAGGCACCGCTATTTTGATGGCAACATGTAATGCTGACGAACTCCATGGAGGAACTATCAATAGTATAATTATAACGACTGCTGTAAGACTTCCCCCTAGAAGCACGTGCCGTCTAAATCCCCAGTTTTGAATTTCGTACTTTCTTAGATAAAAGCCAATGATACCAAAAGTAAAAATCGTAATTATGCCAGTCCAGGCACCAGCCCCACCTTGTAACCATCGATAGAATCCACTAATACATGCAGCTACCATTGCGGGAACCAATCCACCAAAGAAACCAGCTAAAGTCATAGTTAAACACCGAAAATCTACGAATCTGCCAGGCTCTAGCAAAATGCTATTCTGCATGGTATATATTGTTCCAAGGCCAAGCAAAAATCCCCATACAAGATTCCGATGTTTAGGATACTTTGAGCCAATATAAGACCCGCTTGAGGCAATTCCAATTACTATGATTATGTTCTCTAGAAAGGAAAGTATAAAGTCCACCAACATCACCCCTAGCGAGTATACTTCTACAAAAGGGCAAATTTTCCTACTGCTTATGTAAATAATTGTATTATGTGGCAACCATTGGCATAAATAGAAGGTTGAAGTAAAGAACATTTGTCTCCTTTACTTCAACCTTGTTGTTTTTCTATATAAAAATGTACCTTACGCATGAACTTCTAATTTTGGGGACTGAAGAATGCTTCTTCGGGTTAGCTGATTCTTAGTAAATTGACCTGTTCTACGTCTCGTTGCAAATGAAAATATACTACTCGATCCAATATCGTTTGCAACTCTTCAGACAGATCTACAAAATTACAACCAAAGTTATTGTTCTGTTGCCAAATAACTTTTGCTACGACATTCATATTCCCCAGCCCATTCGATAAATTCAGCCTGATTAAGGAATTAAGCTCCAAATTAGATTCTAATTGCAACAAAATCCCTTCTCTACTGATATTAGTCGCAATCGCATCCATAGGATGGTCAGAATTGCCGAGCAAAATTGTCACAGGTTCATTGACATCGGCACGAGGAAAACTTCGATTATCATTCTCGACTGCCACTCCCCGCTCTGCAAGAGCTTTTTCGACCCAAGTGCGATCCCATGACATATTTGCTATCTCTTCTATTGTTTGCATCTCTGTAAGGGATTTGGCCCGGGATTTTTCTAATAACTCTGCGGCATCACGTGGGTTAATAACAACAATACCATCTTCGTCACCAACCAAGATATCACCAGGGTTTACAACTACGCCGCCACAAGCAACAGGGACATTAATTTCACCAGGTCCGTCTTTATAAGGGCCTGCGGGGGTTACTCCTGCTGCATAGATGGCTAAGTCCATTTTTTTTAACGCCCCTATATCACGAATCGCACCATCAATTACAAAACCACCGATACCTCTTTGCTTTGCCCACAAAGCCATCAATTCTCCCATAATAGCGTTTGTCAAATCGCCTTGCGCATCTACTACCACAATATCGCCGGGTTCTGCAAGATCAAGTGCTCTATGCAACATAAGATTATCGCCAGGACGTGCTTTAACAGTAAAAGCCGGCCCAAGCAATGGTACTTCATTGATTGGGCGAATTTTGGCATCCATACAAGACATTCGGTTCATATTATCTGCGATATTAGCTACTGGTATTCCTGCAAATCCTTCAATTAAAGTCTTGGGCGGTCGATTACTATGTGTAAAAATGCGTAATCCTACATTCGACATAATTCATCTCTCCATTCTTTTTTATCGGTTATTCAGCAGGTAATTTTAGATTCTATGACCGAACTTCTCATACTAGATTATTAGGCATTTTCGCTTTTTCGACTTTTTCAATGTTTTCAAATGATAGACGAAGAACATTTTCTAAGACATCGCGGGTTCCGCCACCTACATGGGGGGTTGCTAACACATTTGTAAATCGTAATAATGGATTATCTGCCTGCATTGGCTCTGAAGACCATGTATCCATGCCTACGCCAAGAAGGTTACCTGTTTTCAACGCTTGTACCAGACCCTTTTCATCAATGATATTGCCGCGAGCTACATTAATTAAAATTGCATTGGGCTTCATGAGGTTTAGCTCTGTTTCACCAATCAAATTTCGGGTTTCTGGGAGTAGTGGAATGTGTAGACTTACAATATCAGAAATTCTTAAGAGTTCCGTAAAGGAAGTATAGGAGATTCCTAACCTTGTTTCCTCTTCAATGGAAAGTCGGTTTCGATTAAAATAAATTACATCCGTTCCAAATCCTTTTGACAGCTGCGCCACTCTTTTTCCGATATGGCCCATACCTACAATCCCATGGGTCTTTCCCTTCATTTCAAACATAAATGGACGATGTTCCCACATCAGCCATTTCCCTTGCTTGGTTTCTTGATCTAAAAAATGAAGCTTGCGATAGAGACATAAAATCATACCGATTGTCATTTCGGCAACACTAGATGAATTTGCTCCTGGGGTGCTGGCAACTAAAATACCCCTTTCTTTTGCAGCTTCAAGATCAATATTATCAACGCCACTGCCTGTTTTTTGAATCAATTTTAAGTTAGGGGCCTTCTCTATCATACTGCGGGTAATCGGAGTAGCGGCAGTAATAAAATAATGTGCTCGCGATAAAAGATGTTCTTTTTGACTATCATTTAGATCATGCCAATAGACTATTTCTGTAGTAACTTCCTTATAGGTTTCAATCATCTTATGTATTTCAGTTGATACTTTCTCAAAATAAATTACAGTTACAGTCATTATCTATCCCCCGTTTAAAAAGTGAGTATATAACCGTATGCCGTTACACCTAAATCTTAAACTTGGATACAATGTCTTGCAAATTACCTGCCATTTGAGACAGATCTGTACTGGAAGAAGCAATCTCTTGGATCGATGCAGTTTGTTCTTCTGTTGCTGCTAATACAGTTTGTGCTTGACCTGCAGCATCCTTACTGACCTTCGTAATCTCCTTTACGGAAGATACGATTTGTTGGCTACCATTAGCCATCTGTTCGATCGCTGCAGAAATTTCACGGATTTGGTCCGACTCTTCTTCAATAAGTAAAGCAATCTCGTTAAAGGATTGTCCCGCGGCTATGGCAACTTCTGTACCTTTTCTTACCTCATCAGTACCATCGTTCATTGCTAGTACAGCCTTAGTCGTATCTGCCTGAATTTCTCCGATCAAAGCAGCAATCTCTTTCGCAGCTCCTTGGGACTGTTCCGCGAGTTTCCTAACCTCTTCAGCTACCACAGCAAAACCACGGCCTTGTTCACCAGCACGAGCAGCTTCAATAGCAGCGTTTAAGGCTAATAGATTCGTTTGACCGGCTATTCCCGCGATAGTGTCAACGATTTGCCCGATTTCCTTAGAACGTTCACCAAGTTTAGCTACTACTTGTGCTGAATTATTCACTGAAGTTTCAATATTAGCCATCTGACTCGTAACTTTCTGGACAGCTTTACCACCTTCTTGAGCAGTATTTGATGTTTTCTCTGCTGTAGCAGAAGCACTGCCAGTATTAGCAGCGATTTGTTGAAGGCCCGCAGACATTTGTTCAACGATATGCATTGTGTTATCTACAGCCTGCATTTGATGTGTTGTCCCGTCAGTCACACCTGTTATTGCAGTTGATACTTGATTTGCCGCCTGAGATAATTGTTCCGTGCTTGCTGTAAGCTCTTCAGAAGAAGCCGATACTATTTCACTTGCCTCCTGAACTTTCATAATCATTTGACTAAAATTCCCAATCGACGTTGATAGAGCCTTTGCTAGAATTCCAATCTCGTCATCCGATGAAGAAGTAATGGCTACAGAGAGATCTCCGTCACCAATCTTCGCAACTTGCCTAGAAATCTCTTCAATTGGACGTAATAGTCTAATAAGAAATATCCATGCAACAAAACCAACAACAAGAAGAGCCACTAAAAGAGAAATTACCATAGTAGTAAGGCTTGCATAAAAGTCACTTATAATTTCACTCTTAGGCATACTAACAATTGCCACCCAGGGGGTATTCTTAATTGGTACAGCCAAGGCTAAAGAGTCTCGACCGCTAGAATCGGGATAAGGGATTAATCTCCCTGAATTCTCCAGCAAGGAATGTAACATATTCTCTGGAACTTTTATTTGCTCTTTTATTATATCTTTATTTGTGTGAGCTAATATTGATCCATCTTGAGCTACAATTCCAGCCACACCAGTTTCACCAACCTTAACTTGGTCGAGAAAACTTTGTAGGGTTTCTAAGGAGATTGACTGAGCAACAAATCCCGCCATTTTACCGTCCTGTGTTTTGACAGGTTGCGTAACTATGACTGAGGGTATTCCTGATGCCCTGTTCACTATTACATCGCTAATGTGTGACTTTTGATCCTTCATCGTGTCTTTAAAGAAATCTCGGTCAGCTACACTTCCTCCTATCGTTTTCGCATCGTAGGGAGCTATGGCAAATCGTGCGCCTGAAGAATTGATAAATACCAGACGATCAACTCCCCATGTGGCTGCGAAATATGTATTGATCTTATCTTGTACACGGGAAGCATCTCCAGATTTGAGGTCAAGATCTTCACTATAATATTTACCGCTTCTTGAAAATGAAGCAAATAATTCACTTGTCTCACCCGCCAGCTGAGAAGCCTGGCCATTCATTGCTACTTGATTGTTATTCAATGTTCTCCCATAGAGAACATACATACCTGACCCTCCGACGATAAGCCCTGTCATAAGAAGGGCAATCACTAATAACGTAACGGTTTTTGCTTTAATAGACATCTCTTACTCTCCTTTATTAAAAACTAAATACTAATTTATTTGTAAATGATCTCATGCATTTATAAATCCTGCGAAGTTGCTAGTTATGAAATACTTCAACTGTAATCTCCATGCATAATTTCATTAATAAATCAAAAATCCCCAGACGAATGCCTGGGTTTCAATACCTTTTTCAAGGGAAACCTGGCAATCATAGACCAAATGTCCTTAGACCCATAGCTTTGCGTCCCTACCTTTCAGTAAGTTTGCCAAATATATAATTTTCTACATTTACAATATCATAATTATAAGACGAATAAATTATTATAATATTAACGTTTGGTTAATATTACTAAAACATAGCGTGTAATTACCTCTAGTATAGAACATAGCGATTGATAACGGTTATCAATATCAATCATTATATTCTATACTGTTTAATTTTGTCAACACTTCAATTGTCTTCCTAGAAATAAAAGAGCCTTCGCAATAATCCGCGAAGGCATGAATTTATATATGTTATTGCTTATCTTATAGAGAGTAATGTGACAACGAAAAGCGTCAATTACGCCTGGATCATTTCAAGGAAGGCTTCAATACGTACCCGTAGCTGTTCCGTATCGCTACTTGAGTAGTCAGTTTCCACTTGGATAAATGGTAAGCTAAACTGTTCATCCAGATATTTTTTTATGGAATAGGATTCCACATTATAAGTATGACAACCAATCCAGGTCAAATCTAACACCCCGTCGACTTTGAAGTCCTTTACCAGGCGTCCCAGTAGTTCATAGCGACCAGGATTAGGTGACATACAAGAACACGCAATAGCCAAATATTTTTCGGCAATAGCCTCTAGAGGGTCTTTATTTTCATCTTCGTCAACCAGCATGTCTACTGGTTTATAGCCGTTACAGTTTTCTTGACAAACTACCGTTCCTCCTAGTTCTTCAACCAGCCTTATTACTTTTTCTGAGCCTAGTCCAACCGGTACACCAGTGAGTAAAATACGAGGTCCCGCCTTATGTTTGTTTTGCTCTAAACCAGCTTTAACAGCAGCGTTCAATTCTTCCAGCATAGTTGCAACTTTTTCTTTATCCGGATAAAATCCCCGATTGTGGGAAACTGTCAATATCTCTAACCCCGTAAGGGGTGCCGGAATATGCTGGTTAAGATCATAGAAGTTGCGCAGAGCTCGCCGTTCCCGGTTGGCAAGTTTGATCGCCGCCCGTAGCTTATCTGGAGTAATCTCTACTTCTAATTCCTGTTCCAGCCTTTCCTTAAGCTTCTGTACTTCTTGAAACCAAAGTTCCCGGGACTGAGGCGAAGCTTGTTCCTGAGGCAATTGCAACAGGTGAATTGGCTTATATCGTGCTAGCAATTCATACATTTTCTTTTTACCATCACAGGTTGTTTCCGCTACCAGGAGATCCGAAAAATTAAAAAATGGACAAGTATCAGTCGCGGCAAAACCATAGCTAGACTTAATCAGTGGGCACATATTTTGAGGCAGTACTTTTTCTGCTGCCGCAATGGGTTCTTGTTTGGTTCCGCATAAAGAAATGGGATAAGCTCCAGCTGCCAAGATCAATTCCTGGGGCGAATAGGTGCAATACATACCGACTACTTTTTGCCCATTTTCCTTCTCCTCTTTAATTTTCATCATCCCTTGTTCACGTAACTTAGAAAATGGTTCCATTAATACAGAATCAATCATTTTTCCACTCTCCTAGTTTATCTTTACGCTTTTTTAGCAAGCGTTGCTATCGCTTTTATGACTGTTTCCATTTCCGCTTCCGTATTGAAAAAGCCGGGACTTAGACGACAAGTACCTTGCTGTAATGTACCGATGGTTCTATGAGCAAAAGGAGTACAATGAAGTCCGGACCTGGTTACAATACCAAACTCCCTTTCCAGTAAAAAACTTACTTGCGCAGAATCCATCTCGCCAATTGCAAAAGAGAGGACTGCGGTTCTATCCTTTGCGATTGCCGGCCCGTACATCTTGACTCCGGTAATATTCTTTATATTTTGCCATAGGATTTCTGCAAGTTTTTGTTCATAAAGACGTATCGTATCGATGCCCTGCTCCAGTACAAAGCCCACGCCTGCTCCCAGTCCAATAATTCCCGGGGTATTTAATGTCCCGCTTTCTAAACAATCAGGCATACATTGGGGCTGTTTCGTATCATGGGATTGTGAGCCAGTACCGCCTTCTTTTAAAGGTTTCACATCAACACCCGGCTTCACATAAATTCCACCCGTCCCTTGTGGCCCCAGAAGTCCTTTATGTCCTGTGAACGCCAGTATGTCAATTGATTGACGTTGCACATCAATTGGTAGTACTCCCGCGCTTTGGGCCGAATCAACCAAAAACAATATGCCACGTTCCCTGCATGTCTGGCCTACCTCGACTATAGGCTGGATCGTTCCCGTGACGTTTGATGCATGCAGCAAACCCACCATCTTGGTATTTGTCTTAATGGCTTTGACGAGGGCTTTTGTATCAAATAATCCTTCTAGGTTGCAAGGAATCACGGTAATCTCTATTCCAAGTTCAGCTAAAGCAAAGGCTGGCCTAACTACAGCATTATGTTCCATGCTGCTAATTATCAGATGGTCCCCTGGCTGTAAGCTTCCTTTTAAGGCCACATTCAACGCTTCCGTAATATTGAGTGTAAACGAAATGCGCAGGGGATCATTTATATTAAATAATTGGGCCAGACGTTCCCTGGTTTCTAAAACCATACTGGCGGGAGTCAAGGCAAAACTCGTTGTTCCCCGCCCTGGATTACCACCGATGTTGCGATTAAAATTGTCAACAGCATCATAGACAGCTTCCGGTTTCGGCCAAGAAGTCGCCGCATTATCTAGATAAATTTTTTTCATACCCATACTCCCTTTATTGTCTGTTCACTTTCACCCCTCGGCGCACCATCTCTATGCCATTCTCCTCCAAAAAGGCTACCGCCTGATCGATCTCCTCCTCTTGAAGCTGGGCAGCCAATCCCTCGCAAGGCCCACTTAGTTCATGAGGAATCGGAATGAGCTTAACGCTGATCTTTTTGTTTTTAAGAAGTTTTTCCGCCCGTAAGGCATGTGTGACAGACGAAAAGGTAATCACCCATATATCCATTAGTATCGAACTCCTCTTCTACTCAGGCTGTAGGAACCTTGTCGCCCACTGATCCCGCCATGTCAGCAGATATTAACATTGCCCCAATTGCACCGGTAAATTGACAATCTTCAGGTGCAAGTATGGGCATGTTGAGCTGCGTCGAAAGGCTGCGGACCAAACTCTTGTTTTGCGCAACTCCACCAGTGAAGATGATTGGTGACTCAGGTTTAATTCTTTCAATCATTGCACTAATTCGACGGGAAATCGCCTGATGTAATCCCGCGATAATCTCCCCTTTTCCCGTTCCCTTGGCCAAGAGCCCAACTACTTCCGATTCTGCAAATACGGTACACATACTGTTTAGTTCTACTGGTATTTCATCTTTAGCCAAATCCGACAATTCTGCAACATCAACGCCTAGTCTGGCCGCAATCACTTCCATGAAACGTCCCGTACCGGCCGCACACTTATCATTCATCACAAAATCAAGAACGCGCCCTTGTGCACCAATTTTGATTATCTTGCTATCCTGCCCACCTATATCTATGACTACCCGGGTTTCTGGTAGCAGATATGCTACTCCTCGGGCATGGCAAGTGATTTCAGTAACTGCTTTATTAGCTGTCGGCAACGCGATCCGACCATATCCTGTTGCAACGACAAAGTCTACCCCACCATCAACTCCTGCTTGATCTAAGGCGGCTGCTAACACATTTTCTCCTGCTTGGCGTGGACTCCATCCGGTGGGTATAACAACTTTATAGATTTTTTCATTAACAGCCAGTGCCACTTTAGTAGAAACTGAGCCAATATCAATGCCCGCAACAATCATATAACCTCCTAAATGTCCTAAAAGAAAGTAAATCACTTTTACTTATATGACTCTAAGGATAGATTCTATTCCCGAGCCAATCTTCCTGTTTCGTAATGCCAGAAAAGCGCCTATTTTTCTCCTTCAGATGAAATCATTGGGATTGTTCTTTTGATTGCAATTTTATTTATCATACCGGCTTAGCGTATATTGAAATGCTCGATCGGCTATTCAATATTATCCCAAATTAATAAACTTCTTTTTAGACAATAAAAAAACTGCCTACTTAATTAAAGTAGACAGCTGCAGTCCTATTCAATTAGCGGTATCACTTGTTTTGTACAGACTTATTAAACACCTATCCCGTAAAAAAAGCACCGCCCTACCAATTAAGGTAAGACGGAGCGATGGTGGGTTGGTGGATATAAACCTGTTACTGGCTTATTGATTATCGTACATAATTATCAGCAAGAAGTAGTGTCATCGAAATCTGGAAATAAAAGAATGAATAGAGCGATGATCAGAATTATGAACCATATACCCCTGTTAACTGAACCAAAAAACATATCAATTTCTCCTTTCAAATTGACTTGAAATAGCTAATCTTGATATGATATCTTATTCAAAAATTTCTTATATGGTAACTAATTTTATATATCTCAGTAAATAAAAGTTGTTTTAAACGAAAGAAAGACGGTGTTTTTTAAACTTAGTTAACTATAGAAGCTTTGTTGAAAACGAATTGCTATCACTTTTCTTGGGTACACTAATTAGTAGAATGATCAACAGTCTTCCGATAGAAGTATGGAGAATTGATTATATGTTAGAAGAAGTCCGAACCTTTCCCACATCTCCCTCAGATGAGCAAATCGCCTATACCTTGAAGCATCTGACTTATGCTCGAATAGATAATTGGATCGACACAGATTTCAACACACTTGGTTGGTGGTTCCAAATTGCGTTGCTCGTTATTACGTTATTAGTTTGGTGGAAGCTAGTGGATAAAAAGAGATTACTAGAACTGACCTTTTATGGATTTGCGATCATGACAGTGAGTATTTGGCTCGATGAAGCCGGATATGAACTTGGACTATGGTACTATCCTATCGATTTAATACCTATCTTTCCACCGTCAACCGCGATTGATTATGTCATGCTTCCGGCCCTATATGCGCTTGTGTACCAATACTGCAGTTCCTGGCGAAGTTTCATTATCGGAACTTCTATTTTGGCTGGTTTATTTAGTTTCATCCTTGAGCCTTTGTTAGTAAAATTCGGTTTTTATGTTCCTATATGCTGGAATTATTACTACAGCTTTCCTGCTTATGTTGCAATAGGAATATTGATGAGAATTATAGTTGAGAAGCTAAAAACTATCATGGAAAGTTCCCAAGAGACTTAAGTATTCAGAGTAACCCGACACTTATCTCAACTCCACCACATGGATATAAAAAAGACGCACCGCGAAGGTGTCGTCTTTTTATTGTTTATTGGTATTTTCTTTTGATCTAATTTTTCCAAGATATGTATTACTCTCATCATGCCTAGGAATTCTTATTTACTAATATAAACTTTTTATCCAGTTGGCTTTTCCTTCTATAAGTTTGGGAACTTTCTTAATGTATAGTTTATCCTGTGGAATTTGGGGATTATCTGTGGGTAACCTCATATAAATCACTTTCACACCTTCTCTTAGCATTGATGCCGGTAAATCTTGATTTTATCAGGTTCGCTGAGGTGCTTGTTCTGTATTACTTCGAATAACTTTGACCACTAGCAATACAAGACATGGAAAAGGAGCCTTACTGCCCTTATTTTATTTCTATATAGATATCATATCTGTCAATTTCTTTTAATTTTTCCTTCGCATCTTCCAAGGTTTCCCCAAGTGATATTCTCTTCATGTCGGTTATTGTTATCAAGACATATTCATTATTGAAATATACTATTTGTTCACTCTTGTCGCCGTTTGCCCAAATAATCACTGCCCCAGCCATGCTATCATCTCCTCTATTTTTGACTATACTTCGTTGAACAGCAATAAATTCCTGCAATAAATAGAACCGCCCATCTCTGAGTGACTTAAATTTCTGCAAAATCTTTTAACTACTGCTTTCCCCTTTAATTTATTGCTTAAACGTGGTATGATAGTATCACCATCGTTTATTGGTACGGAAGCAGTCCACTTTACTTTTTCACAAAGGTAGAGCTGGGCTGTTTCTTTTTTTTATACCTCAAACAACTATTTATGCTCTCTTCTTGAGGGCGATTTTTTTATTTCTTCACGTTCTATAATTATCACCCTTATTTACAATAAAACATATTATGTATCAAGGCTATTTATGTTCTTTGATAATTAGGAGGTGAAACTATAACATGGATTTTCGTAAATGGGACGACCCGGAAATTGAAGATTGGGACGATGACTCAAATTATAGGTCAGAAGATGAAAGGCAATTAGGCTTAGGCTTAGGTTTCGGCTTAGGATTCGGCCTAGGATTTGGTTTTGGCTGTCGGCCTCGTCGATATTGCTGGCCTAGAGAGTCTTGCTGGCCGAGATTTGGATGCTGGCCCGGACAAGGCTGCTGGCCGTTCTAGCATCTCCAAAACCTTCTTATGTTAGAAAAAGCTTTCGGGCTTTTTCTTTTTGCCTATCCCTATAATAACTAATTACTTCATCAGAAAATTTATCTAACTATCCTGCCTTCTTATCTATGTGCATTAATATTGGATATCGCCTGGTGGATTTGTTTCGAGCCAATCATAAAAAGGAACTTATTTCTTATTCATCGTTTACTTAATCAACTCATATTTTGCATATTTTTTACATACTACGTATTGAGTAAGTACCTGATCTATTTGGGAAAAGGCTTCTATGACTTGTGCCTCAATACCACTTTTACCACTTTAATATTGCAAATTTCCTATGCTTTATATCCAGCACTGCATTTATAGCAATGTTAAGAAATTATCCCTTACAATTAGAAGTTTGACGCTGGAGGAGGTGATATCATGAATGCTAAAAAATTCTTTTTGACGATGTTTTGTGCAATCCCAGAAGGAATGGAGTTAGCAAATGAGCCTTGTACGTACGAAGTGACATTCCTTACAAATATTGGTTTTATTCAAGGAACAATTGACAACGAATTTATTAAACCTTTTGAAGATATTAGCCAAAAAATTGCGGAAGAGTTTACACGAAAAGGTATCTATGCAGAAAGCTTAACTAATGGCGATATTATTCCATTAAAAGATGTAGTTGTTTGCCAGCCTACTGGTTGCCAAATTAGCTTGCCTTCTCTAGTTCTTTTTTCAGATCAAATAGTTGGTGTAACAATTGCAAGACCGATTTTTTCATCATAGCGTTTATAACTATTCTTTTAATTATTTCATTTATATAAAATGATTTTTTAGCTGACTTTCAAGTTGTCGCTTAAGGTCAGCTACTTCTTTTTCTAAAGCGGTTACGCGCTGTTTTAAAGCACCTCTTTCTTTTTTCTCAAAAATCGAATAATACTTCCGATAATTTAACTGCCCCCCCAGTGAATAAAGAAAAAAGCGCCAGCAGAGCGGCGGTAGAGATTCGAAATAAAAATAAAGGTATTCATTATAACGTATTTATAATACAGTCAAAGGAAAAGATATAATCTATTGTAGTGCCTTATTAGCAACTCGAGAAGCAGAGAGTTTTCTGAAAGAGAATTTATAGCTGCCAAATTACTTCTACCAGGCTTCTAAAGCCCTATCGCAACTGAGCAATACAATTTTTTATAAGTTATGCTTATTTAGGAGGATTGATTATGTCATTAGTTAATGTAGAATTCTCAGAAAAAGTGGGTATTATTACGCTAAATAATACCCAAAAACTAAACGCATTAAGTGCTGAACTCGTCGATGATATTATTGAAGCACTTGATAATTTTCAAAAACAGAAGATACATATAATTATTTTGCGTGCTCCCGATGGATCTAAGGTATGGTCGGCAGGTCATGATGTAAAAGAATTACCGTTAAAAATGAGAGATCCCTTAAGTTATTATGATTCACTTGAGGTACTTTTACGGACTGTGGAAGAATACCCTGGACCGGTTATTGCAATGGTACACGGCAGTGTCTGGGGTGGTGCTTGCGACTTAATAATGACTTGTGATATGGTTATCGCCGATAAAACGGCTAAGTTTGCTATGACTCCTGCTAAACTTGGGGTTCCATATAATTCTACAGGTATTTTACATTTTATGAATCGTTTACCGATTAATATTGCTAAAGAGATGTTTTTTACTGCTGAATTAGTACCTGCGGAACGGGCTTTAAATGTTGGCATTATCAATCATTTAGTTGAAGAAGAAGAACTTCTCCCTTTTACATTGAATTTAGCTGCGACAATTAGCACCCGATCGATGTTATCTATTGAGGTAATTAAAGAACAGTTCCGTGTTTTATCAAAAGCATATTCTATCACTCCATCCGCTTTTGAACGAGTACAGGGGATGCGACGAAAGGTTTATGATAGCCATGATTATGAAGAAGCGATTACTGCATTTTTAGAAAAACGCCCGGCAAATTTTAAAGGTGAATAAGCGTTCTTCACATAGCGACGATATTTTACCAAAAAGGACATTTCCAATACCTACGTTCCAAACAAAAATATAACTGTTCTGCAATGCTTCTTACGCTTGCATACAAAATACTAAAAAAGCCTTCGCACTAACCTGCGAAGGCTTGAATTTACTGGAGCGGATGAAGAGATTCAAACTCTTGAACCACGGGCGCTTTTAGCATTTTATTGTAAAAATTTAAGGTGTTGCACCATAAGGTTCATCCCTGTATGAACTATACAATATATCACAAGAGAAACTATTAACCGATCCGGATGTTGTGAGAGTCAGATGTTTGATGTGTTGTTAGTGAAATATCAGAAGTTGTTGAGAGATAAAAGTGATAAATAAAAAGTCCTCCCCTTTCAGTAAGGGACTTTATCTATTCCTTTAATAATTCGTTTATTTTGTATAAATATAATAGTAACCCTATAGCCAGTATTATATGAAACATGTTAGATAGCCAATGTCCAAAAAACATAGTATCATCTCCTTGCTAAATACGATAATATACGGGAATCTATCTAAAATATCAACATAGTCGTGAAGCTGTGTATAGGCGGATTTATTAACCACCACTATATCGATCTGTTATTTCATATTATAGACAAAACATATGACAAGGATATGACAACATAAACAAATCCCCATCCTACCAATTAAGGTAAGACGGGGATTTTTCTACTTAGTCAGCGGTATCACTTAAAAACTAATAATCTTATCAAAAGATAAATATTCCTTACTATCATCAACAATATCATTGATTGCATAGTATGAAATACCTGTACCAATAGTACGAGTATACCAATTAATAAAACTATTAATTATTGCGGTAGATACGCGATATTCACGTTCGCTTGAATCAATCATAGTTACCCGCAACCGTCTTATTTTTATACTGATATTAGCACTCGTAACATTATGTTAACTATCCATCGGTTGGGCCACACCCTATTCTCTCTCATCTACTGGAGGTATCGAAGGGACTTGAACCATATCATTTACAGTAACCCTAATAGTAATATCACATAATATATTATGTAATGATTCTTTTCAAAAAGGAGATCAATTTTATGTCTTCCTATGATCAATCGTCAATTAGCAATCAATTTGAGTACAGATGTACATCAGTATGTCCTACTGGACCTACTGGAACTACCGGCGCTACGGGACGTACTGGTACTACTGGGGCTACTGGACCTACTGGATCAACTGGCGCTACTGGCGCTACGGGTCCCACCGGACCAACCGGCGCTACGGGGCGTACTAGCTCTACCGGGGCTACTGGCGACACTGGGGTTACTGGAACTACTGGCGCTACTGGCGCTACTGGGACTACTGGGACTACCGGCGCTACCGGACGCACCGGGGCTACTGGGACTACTGGGTCTACTGGTCCTACCGGCGCTACTGGCGCTACTGGCGATACTGGTCCTACTGGACCTACTGGCGCTAACGGACGAACTGGTGCTACTGGGACTACTGGAAGTACCGGCGCTACTGGACCTACTGGCGCTGTTGGTAATAATGGAGCCACTGGACCTACTGGATCCACCGGATCTACTGGGGCTACTGGACGTACCGGACCTACTGGTAGCACTGGGGCTACTGGAGCAATTGGTGATACTGGAGCTACTGGACCTACTGGGACTACCGGAGCTACCGGACCTACTGGGGCTACTGGTGATACGGGTGCTACTGGCGCTACTGGTACTACAGGGGCCACTGGAACTACTGGCGCTACTGGAAATCCTGGAACTACTGGACCTATTGGACCTACTGGACCTACCGGACCTACTGGTGATATTGGTGATACGGGGCCTACCGGTACTACGGGTGCTACGGGTCCTACTGGTGCTACTGGGGCTACTGGCGATACGGGACCAACTGGCGCTATCGGTGATACTGGCGCTACTGGCGGTACCGGTGCAATTGGCACTACTGGACCAACTGGACCTATTGGACCTACTGGCGCTACTGGGGCTACTGGTGATATTGGTGATACAGGTGCTACGGGACCTACAGGTTCGACTGGAGCTACGGGAGCCACGGGACCTACCGGACCTACAGGTGGTACTGGGCCTACTGGAGCAATTGGTGATACTGGAGCTACTGGCGCTACCGGTGCAACCGGGCTTTTTTCTCAATTTGCTGGCGCAACCTTTTCTGGGATTTCGTTGTCAAGCGAAGTACCAGCAGCTACTCTTGGAACAGTAACAGTCAATGTTGCTAATGCGAGCAACACCGTTTGGTTAACTAGCTCTTTAACATGGACTCCGAGTTCTGCAGTCTCTATAGTAACATTCAGAATCATTCGAAATGCTGATAGCCAAACAATAGCAACTACAAGCGATACACCAGTGTCAGCCAATAGCCCAATTACCACTGCATTGATTGGCTTTGATAGCACACCACTTATTGGGTCTAGTACCTACTCACTAGCAGCTAACGGAATTTTTTCGGGTTTTCAAACAGTCCTCATAAACCAAGGTACACTTACAGCTACAGAAATCAACACATAACCCTTTTGTTGATTTTAACCACACAATCCAAATACAAAAAAATAACAAAAGACGGATTTCCATAATAGGAAATCCGTCTTACTTTTAAACTGATTTTAGTCTCGTAGCACCATGTTGACCACTATGCTGGTTGTGCCACTCGCTAAAACCCGCTAATTTACATTACTATCTTTCTTAATGGCAGGAATGTACGAATTTTGAAATCTACCAGCCGTATCAACAAGCAACATCCCCATTTGACTTTACTCATGGAGGCTAATACCATCTCTGCCTATAAATATGTCAATAACACCTTGACCATTAAGATCGACTATTATTCTGTCATATAATTATTAAATTAGTACGTCACTCCACAACTCTAACCCAATATGAAACCAACCAAAGCGGCAGACACCAGTATAATATTGGCCGATACGCGTCTTGATATTGCAAGTGTAGCACTTATCACGACAATTGCTATCATACCTATATCCAATCCATTACTCCGAAATATCCCTGCCAAAACTATTACGCTGAAACTAGCTATGACAAGCACAACCCCATCAAGTAAACCTTGTGTAGCAGGATGATTAGCAATACATGCATGGCAACGTTGCACGATCAAAATTAATAGTGGTGGTAAAATCAATGCTATACATGCCAGTACCGCTCCCGGAACTCCAGCAACTAGATAACATAGGCTAACGACCCAAAGCCCATTTGGTCCGGGAGTAATTTGTCCAATTGCTAGTGCTTCGGTAAACTGTTTTTCACTTGCCCATCCGTTGGCGATAAAATCAGCGTGCAAGCTGGGTAAAGGACCAAAGCCACCTGTCGAGAACAAGACGGATTTAAGTACAACCCCCAAAAACATAATCCAGTCCATCTGCTAACCCTCCTGCTCCTTCTTATTAGCAACATGCCTATAAACGAGTGCGCCACATAATCCACCTAGAAGATATAATACAATCACTGGCGGATTTAAAAGTACATAAATCATTGCACTACCTATCATTATTCCAAATGTGACCCCAAAAGCCAATGATCCTTTTTTACGATTATTTACAAAGATCGGTCTAACATTTCGCCAGTTAGTGGCTAGGGCAATACCAAAGATAGCTGCAAACACTGCACGCAAAGAAGCTTGCAACTTTGGGACCGCACTGAGGCTGGAATTATATGGAGGATATCCCAATAGTGATTGCCGCACTGGGCAGGATAAGCCCGATCAATGAAACAACTATGCCCACCCATCCAGCTAGTCGTTTGCCTATGAGTATCGTATATGCAATGATGTTTATGCCTGGTGCAATTTGGCACATCGCTATGATGTTAGCATATTCTTCGGCGGTTATCCATTTATGCTTATAAATAAAGCTTTCTTGAATAAGATATTGAGTAATGGCACCACCACCAAATGACGTAAAACCAATGCGCAACCAAGCGAAAAGTAGCCCATTGATCGTAAGAGAATCAGATACATTCGTTGTGATGTGATTCCCCGCTTTGAATTCATTTCCGTCACTCATCTAATTTTACTCCTTGTCAAGAATTTTTTATCATTATTCTATCATTTTTTTATAGACATTCATATCATTTTAGATAGAATACAACTAGCATACAAAATGATAAAAAGCCTTCCGACAAAACGCCGGAAGGCTTGAATTTACTGGAGCGGGTGAAGAGATTCGAACTCTCGACCCACGGCTTGGGAATTCCACCACACGAGTTATCTCCTGTCTTTAAAGTTATATAGCGTCAACAAAATCAAGGTTTAACCGTTTTTTAAATAATATACTGTCTCTTACGTTATACTAATTATATACTGTTTTGGTCACCTTTTTGGTAACCTACTTAATGTGCTTTCGCCTTGCAGAATAAAGCGTCAAGGGCATCGACTGCGGTTTCTTGCATACCAGGTAGTAGATGTGAGTACGTATCCAGTGTCATTGTAATAGTAGAATGTCCTAGTCTCTCGGATACAACTTTTACATGCACCCCTTGAAGCAATAACAGGCTGGCATGCGTATGCCTTAAATCATGAAATTTAAAACTACGACCTATTCCAGCACTCTCCAGCATTTTCTTAAATGTTCTTGTTGTAAAATTGCTAGTATCATAGGCCCCACCCGTGGTATTCGTAACAACTAGATTAGTACTATTCAATCTATCACCTAGAAGGTTCTGCTGCCACTCTTGCCATTTCTTGTATCTTTGCAAGTCTTTTAATGTCGACTGTGGGATAGGGATTTTCCTCTTGCTCTTAGCTGTCTTAGGTTCTTCAAATATCTTTCTTTTTGTAATAGACGTGACTAAAGACCGCTGCACATGGATTGTCCCTTTCTTCATGTCAATGTCCGACCACATTAACCCGAATAATTCCCCCAGTCGCATACCTGTATTTAGTGCTAACAGTATAACTATATATGGCACTTCCCCTGCCTTCTTTGCTGTAGCTGTTAAAGATTCGACCTGTTCTACTGTAAGAGGGCGTATTTCTGTTTTAACTAACTTAGGCGGAGTAGTCGCTTTTACAGGATTTTTAGCAAGCAGGCCACTTTTAACGGCCTGGTCTAAACACAGAGTTAGGTATCGTCTTACCCCTCGCACTGTGCTAGTCGATAACCCTTTCTTTTCACGAATTTCTTTATCATCTACTATTTTTACTTTTTCCTTGCCGCCATCTATTAATAGCTGGTTAAAGAATGCCTGTAGGTCAGGGTCTCTTAACTTTGGCAATGCTAATTTACCTAGCTTAGAATTTTTTACGTAGAGTAGGCTACTTCGATATTTTTCATAGGACTTAATACGTACTTTTTGCTTGGCGTAATCTTCTAACCACCTGTCAATCCATACCTCTAAGATCAATTTATTAGCCTCGGGTAGCAATCCATCTTCCAGGCCCTTAATAAATTCCCGCCCCTTGGCTAATGCCTTCGGTCTACTTTCAGCCGTAAACATTTTTCTTTTAACTTCTCCGTCACGCGGGTCTGTATAACTGAATCGTGCTTCCCATCTACCCCGTTCATCATTAAAACGCGCTGTTCCCTCGCCATGCCCGCGCCTAGTCTCTTTATCAGTATCCTTCGGTTTACGTGCCATCATCATTGCCCCCATCCATATTAATATTTAGAGTAAAAGCAGGAGTCGCCCCCTGCACTAATTTATTTGGTTTCCCACACTCTCCAGGCATTAGCGTAAAAACCACCTACCGTATTCCTTATTAACTTAAACCTATTAGGGTGAATAGGAACGCTGCCCTTTGCCTGCTGGCTCTGTTTGTACATTAGATCAAGACTGTAGAGCAGGTCGTCAAGTTCGGCTTGCTTTTCTTCCTTTTCGATATCACGTTTAGACACATTACCAATTGGCTGTATGTCTCCCCCTTCCACGTCCTCAAATAAACAATCAATACCATGACAATTGTTACCGTAACCAAAAACATTCGCTAAAACAATTAAGTCACGATGCTTTAATTCCCTACCCAATAATTTTTCTAACTGTTGATGTTTTTTCATATAAAAATCAACTCCTTAAATAACATTCGCCCCTTTTATACAAACTTCATTGTATTTTTTACTAACTTCATTGTACATCGTAGGCAGTATGTTGTCAATACTTCATTGTACTTTATCATTATTTCATTTGATATTTAACATAATTTATTGTACAATACTGGTAAAGTTAAAGGAGGCTATTCAATTGGTAAAATTTAAATTAGATCGCATTATGTTTGAAAAAGATAGAATGAAAGTCCCGCAACTACAAGAATTGAGCGGGATAAATAAAAATACACTCTACGCTATTTATAACAACAATGCGACAAGGGTTGATCTGTCTGTCATTAACCGTCTCTGCTCTGCTCTGAATTGTCAGCCTGGTGATCTACTGGAATATATACCCGCCCAGGAAAATGATTTATTAAAATAACCGTATGGGAAGGTGGATTATTTGGACAAAGATGCGATTACACTTGATATTTTAAGGAAAGAGTATGAAATTGTCTCAAAATCAATAGATGATCAATCTAAATACGTATCTTCGCTTTTTACTTTTTCTCTAGCGCTGTTAACAGTTCTAGCCACTACTATTATCGGTCTTTATAAAAATAAAACTGACTCCTTTGAGGGCGTATCTATTCTAATCAAACAAAATATAGATTTATTGTATATCTTTTTATTTGTTAGCGCGCTTTTCTTACTAATTTTCCGTTTTATTAACTTGCAAACAATTGTTCAAAATGTCATCTATAAAGAGCACTTAGAAAAACAAATCAATTATCTTTTAAATAGAAACGTCCTTATCTGGAACCATAAAGTACTTAAAAATGTTGGTTTAGCACCTTATCAATTGACTTTTATTGGACATTATATCAACGCAGGATCATGGCTTTTAATCTTTTTCTGCATGTGGCTTATATACACTTCTCCGAGTAAAGAGACTCAAGACAAGGTATACTTTATTGCATTGCTAATAATCTGTCTTTCATCATGGTATATCTATATTATTTTTGGTCTCCCAAAGCGATTGAACAAGCAATTACTACATAGAACATCAACCAATTAAGATAACTAACAGCCTAGCTAGGCTGTTTTCTTTTTATCCATTTCGAGCAAGCTTTCCACAAATTGATAATAACCTGTCCAATCTAACCACCCAGCCAAATGCGCTAGTTACTTTATAAAGAATCATTTTTATTACCCCACCCCCTTATTGCTTTACGTACTTCCAGCCAATTAATAAAATCTAATTTTTTAACTCTTTTTGAAGTACCAATACTAAAATTAGGTATTCCTCCGACTTTAGGATTAAGTTGAAATAACTCATATACTCGTTTGCGGGAAATGTGTAGATAATCAGCTATGTGCTGGGCCGTGAGAATATCGGGTAACCCATTAATATGGTCAATGCTGGTTTCGGTCTTCTTATCCGCATATAACGTTTCTTGTTTAGGCGGGCTAGTCTCATTTTCATCTTTAGAAGTTTCTTCTACTACGTAATGTGCAATTTTAATTAAAAGATTATAGAGCTTATCCTCTTGTACTATAATCATCACCCTACTTTCATCCTGTGTTCATATATCCTACGTCTTTTTTATAATTTCTCGCCACTCTTTAACAGTTCTAGAATCTCTTCTACAGTTATATCTGGGGCCTTCTGCAGCTTCATAGCCTGCATAAAATCGTTAAACTCCTGTACTACTTCTTTTGGCGCTCCTGGCTTTAAGTGCCAATTTCCTGGTTCACTAACAAAAGGGGCTATTGATAAAATTAGGAGCTATACCAATCATATTATAAACACCCTCCCCAGAGTTTTATGTAAGGATACAATGGCTGGGCGTAGAAATCTACTTCTTTGCTTCCTACGCCCAGCCATTCCTGGTTGCAATTATATCGCCGTTCTGGTCAACTGTGTAAGGTTTTCTTAACACTTTAAAAAGCAGCCTACTAGATCATTACGCCTATTACAATAGCGCCCCCATATCAGCGGTCATTATAGCATTAGCACCGCTTAGTTTTTCGTGAAGTATGCCTATAAATTCGTCAGCCATCTGCCTTACGTCTTTATCTACGCCGCTTATATTGATTGCCCCAAAGGATATGCTGACTTGTTGGGCCTTCGTTATATTGCTAATGCTACTAGCGCTTATTGGTAGGTTCCCCGCCCCGTCTGCCTTAATACTGGCCGAACCTCCTATGCCCAAGCTTGGCGCTTGACTAAACGCGTCACCCATTGCCCCATGTAGTACCCCAGCGTTTGCCGTTACCCCCTGGGCCATAGTTGACATTATCGCGCCGCCACTATACGTTAGCTGGCTGAAAGGGCCTTCCT
Source organism: Pelosinus sp. IPA-1 (assembly GCF_030269905.1). Taxonomy (NCBI): domain Bacteria; kingdom Bacillati; phylum Bacillota; class Negativicutes; order Selenomonadales; family Sporomusaceae; genus Pelosinus; species Pelosinus sp. IPA-1. The sequence continues at coordinate 329,854 of NZ_BSVC01000005.1, forward strand.
TTGCGTCACTAAACGGCATTAGTCTGCGGACGGAACCAAAGACACCAGAAACACTATCTACTAGGTAGCTTTTCATACTGAGGATACCGTCAGCAAACGTCGTGATAAGCGTAGCGCCCCACTGCGCTGCCTGTGGTATTAGGTTTGCGAAGAACTGGGCTACTTCGGTCAGTGTGCTACTTACGCCCTGACCTATCCAAGTAAAAGCCATCGTAAAGCCAGCTAGTACGTTAGTCCATAAATTACTAAAAAACTCCCCTACGATAGCCCAGTTCTGCACTAGCCATATGCCCGCGCCTATTAGTAAGCCTATACCCGCTATTAGTAAGTAAACAGGGTTTACCATAATTACCGCGTTAAGAATACCCTGCGCTACCGCCCATGCCCTAGTCATAGCTGTAACGACTTGCATCCTTGCAGCTGTAAATTCGAGTTGGGTTATTAAGTACGTACCTATCGCTATCCCTATCCCTTCTACGAAAGGCGCTATGTTAGACCAGTTATTTATAAAAACTTCTGCTACCCGCAGCTGCATAGTCCAAACTGTCAGCAAGGCATCTGTTACCCTAGGCAGCGCCGTGTCTATTAGCCAGTTTAGTACAGGCGTAGCATAGTCCGACAGTGTCACAAAGCCCGCGCCCATTGTCGCCGCTATCACTTCGAAGCGGGGGGCGTTATTTCCTAGGAATACGCCTACTTTGTCAGATATGACCGTAAACACGCGCCCAATAAGACTGAAAGCCCCGCCAAATACATCTGCTACACCTATACCGAAAGCCTGTGCCTTAGCCGTAATAGCTTCCATAGTTCCATTTTCTTTTATCTTATCTAAGAATCCCAAGGAATTAGCTAGTCCAGTTTTCATACGGTCGAAAATCGGTTTACCGAATTCGCGGCCCATAGTCCCCATAAAGTCCGCTGCGTTAGATAGCATACCCTTAAAACTTTTACTTTGCATTTCCATACCGCCCTTATAGCGGTCTTCCATGATAGTAAATAGCGCAGCGTTAAAAGCTACCATATCGGTAATTGTGCCCTTACTGTCTACTACTGTAGTGCCCATTTTAGCGCCCTGGTCTATTAACATTTGCTTGGTTATCCCGAATTCTTTAAGCCGTTCTACTTCCCCCGTTTGAGCGTCAGCTACCGCTTCTACAGCCTGCATTAGCGGCTTGCCCATTACGCTAGCCATGTCTCCGATTGTTCCTAGGGTTTTCTGCGCTGTAATCCCATACGTTTCTAACCGTGTAGTAGCTTCTACTACCTGCGGTATTTCGAACGGCGTCTGCGCGGCAAACTTAGCGGCCCATTCTAGCGTCTCTGTGGCCCGTTCACTACTCTTTAGTACTACGGTCAACGTATTCTTGTACTGCTCCATCTCTGCGTTCGACTGTACCAGCCAATCATAAGCGACCTTAAAGGTCATTAAGCCCATTACTATGCCCATTATACTATTAAGTCCCAGCATTGACGCGGTAAGTGTCGCTACGCCACCAGCCAGGCCGCGGGCGCTTAGGTTAGCGGCCCTACTCCCAGCTGTAAAGGCTCCCAGGCCCAACGTACTTGTCATAGCGCTACGGCCCATTCCTTCTACGGCTCTGCCCCCAGACCTGGCCGCGTCGCTAAATTGCTGCGTAGCCTGTGACATATGACTAACTGGACTAGAAAAGCCATCCGACATATTAATACGGGCACCCATTACAAATTCTTTTGACATATCAATCCCCTCCTATAAGAGAATAACGCCCAGCCTTGGCCGTACCCAGAACCCTAGGCTCCGAAATTTGAATTCCTTTTTCGTAGATAGAATGCTGCCCCTGAGTGATTAAAGGCCGTTCCTTTAAAACTACAGTGTTAGGCATAGCTTTAACAGGTGGTATATGTCTAGATTCTTTTAACAGCCTATCTTGAATCTCGAAAATCTCATTGTGGTAATCATTTTCAATCCATATCCAACGCCTAAAATTATCATCAGTCAATAAACACGGTGGATAATGTGAGTAAGAGCTAACCTCGCCATTTGTATACTGTTCTTGAATTACTTTCGCATTCCGTTGAATCGTACCCAGTTCCGTATTTACCTGGTCTTTTTTCTTGAAAAAAGCCGTTAACGTGCTAATATACTTGCTACGTAGTTCTGCTAGTTCGTCAAGAAGTGGCTGGAATTCCTCTATAAAAGCACCTTGTCCAATAAGCGTAGATACAGCAGCGCGAACGTCGCCATAAGCGTTTTCAGCGCCCTTCGGCACTGCAGGGCTGCTATCCACGGCTGGCAACTTACGTAATTTTTCTTCTGCAATAACTAACCGCGCTTGGGCTTCTAATACTTCTTTTGTCTGCTCGGTAGCCACCGCTGCACTGACATTATTCCGTGCTTCCGTTATTTCGTTTATTACGATTTCACGCTGACTACGTAAAGTGACACCCTGCCTCTCAAATTCTTCAACATTTGCCACTAATTTTTCGTAAACTTCTACCCTCATCTGAATTCCTCCACTATATACTTATTATTTAGATAAAATAGGTATTTTTCAATATACGATAATTGGGAGTTATCGTATATGTAAAAGCTAAATTAATCAGCTTTAGTCTTCCTTTCTTGGGCATTTCTTTCTCCCCAGGCAACTGTGATCTTCCCGTGGGAAGCGGCTTGTAATTCATCGTTAATCTTACTTAGTAGGTCGCCACCAGCGTCAGGGCTAAGACGTGCTTGTCTTTCTACTAGCCTTCCCAGTTCGTTTAACGCCCGTAAAAGGACTCTGTCCTCGATTGTCCCAGCATGATAGACACCAGTAACCGCCCCTAAGCGGTCGCCGTCCTCATTCTCTGTAGCAATTTTATAAGTAACTTTAGTACTATCCTCGCCGCCTTTGGCAAACTTCGCGCTCCACTTGGTTAAGTAGACTACAATTTTAGCTTTTAATGCGTATATCATACGCTCTAGACTAGTAGACCCTTCTTGTGAAGCGACAAGATCATACGCAGCCTGCTCTTCTTCGGTAAGCGCTGCATTACTATAAAATCCATGTTTTTTAGCATTTTGGGATACTTTTTCCTTTCCTTCATCAGTTTTGGGGCCTGTAGTCAATCCCCCATGTAAATGACAACGACCGTAGCCCTTATGCATTGTTTGGCGCCCCGCTGTGAATTTACAAAAACCATCCTTTCTACGTAATTTGGCACCGCAGGCCAAATACTCCCGCCCCGCCTGGTTTATTTCAATTCTATTCTTTTCGTCGGCCGATAAGTGGAATATTCGTTTTTCGGCCATGTCACCACTCATATAGTATTTCAACTCCCTTAGAAGCAATCTCTTCCCAGCTTTCAGCAGTCTGTATATTAATAACTAGCCGCATACAGGCAACGTCAACGGGTACATCATTATCGCAGATACTTTTCCACGCTCGTATAAGTAAGCTACTACAACGTTGCCAACGCAATACGGCAAAAATCAATAGCTCTAAGATTTCTGATTCATCAGCAGTTTCATAAACATGGTTTTCATGTGCCTGCCATAACTCTATTACGTGCAAAGCATAAGGGATAGTACGACTTTGGATATTAAAATAGTGTACTGCACTAATTAAATCAGTATCCCGCGCTCGTCTTATACGTAATAATCCGCTAAGATCTCTAGCCTCCCATTCTTCTAGCGTACGTAATTCCCCGTCAAATAGAAGCTCCGCATAGTTTTCGCACGGTGCTACTACCAAAGGGCGAATCACCTTATAATTTCTAAATGCGTTAAAACGATCTTCTAATGATCGCTTGGATAGGTCATTCATAAAATACCTCCATAAATTTTGATTCGTAAAAAGCTACTTAGCCCCGTCGTTTGCCATAAGCTCTTTTAAATCTTTTGCCTCTTTAATTTGGGCTATAATTACCGATTTCTCTGGTGTTAAGGCTATGAACATGTCGTATCCCTCTAACCATATAGCGCCTGCCCTTCTCCTAAACCGTACAAAACGCCGACGACCTCCTACTTTTTTTACTGCTTTAGTAGCCAGGTATAGTATTAGTGATAAGCGCTCTTCTATTTCTTCGGGTACTGGCACCCGCCCAACAACGACCTCCTGGAAAGCCTTCTCTGTAATTTCTACAGGAATTATCCAGCCATATTCACGGGCCTTCTTAGAAATGTCTTTTAGCAACATTCCAGCAAACACTCCTTCTCTAAGCCTTAGCATTACTAACTACTATTACTAAAGTAATAGTAATAACATATAACTATATATAATAATAATAATAATAATATTTATTATAATAGTAATATAATGTAGTACCTTTTTTCTTGAGGGGTATTTTTTTATCTCTCTTTTTACTGTAACGTATTTCTTTAAAAATACCCCTGCCTTAAAAAACCACTTTTATATTGGACTTTTTCCTGTAATAGCCTAAAATCATTACTTACCGTATTGGAGAATATATCGCCATATTCGCTCATTTTTATATGTTTTTCTCTCGGTAAGTTACTATAGTCCCTTACCTATCTGTAGCTTCCATTTACTCCGTTTTACGTTTTTTATACCCCATTTCACTACTGGCTACGCCACTACTACGCTATCAGCGGCCCACTTTATGTAGTACCTGGCGTCCAGCCCCACAGTCTTGGCTATGACTTTATCCGTCTAGGGCTGCGGCGGTGGCGTATCCATGTAAGCAATTCTCCTGCCCTGTCTTATCCACTTCTAGGTCGTGGCAATACTGATATACTTCTGTAGAACGTGTTTTAAGTTTAAGCCTTACCATTCCCCTATCCGAGATTAGTCAAGGGGTGTGACAGAATCGTCAAGAAGTTGTACGGGCCATTGCAATGCAAAAACTCTCTCTATAAGCGTGTCAATCTTAGTTACCATTTCTTGATAATATTTCGGCACTCGAATCTCATATTCAACCATAGCTTTTAATGCGTCTCTGTGCGTTGGATAATAGCCCGCATTCTCCCACCGCTCTGTACCTACGTTTTTACCTCGCGCGTTAACTTTTCGCCGTTGTAGAATCACATTGTGTGGGTCAGTTTCAATTCTCCAGTTTTCATTAATCGGATACAAAGTTAGTCCCCCCCTTACTTGATTTATGGTTAGAATTCTTTATTTGTACCTTCTTCCGTTTTCTAACCTAGAGCATCAACCCATGCGACAGGAATTAGAAAACGACGGCCTAAACAGGTACTTGGAATAGTTCCAGCTTTTAATAGCCGATACAGGTGGGGACGACTAACATTTAAAATTACTTGAACCTCTTTTGGTGAATAAAATTTCTTCTCCATGTGTACTCCTCCATCTTTTTTATTCTACGTTTCATTAAGTCTATAGTGCCATAATACATATCTGTATCATATGTCCTATAGGTATCATGCCCTACGTACGCGTGATTCGGGAAGTGTCTATAACGCTTCGAATCATTTAGGTGATGGGCTGTTTTCTACTCCTTGCTAACTTTTTTAAACATTTTCTTACTTTCTTCTGGTTATTAATCGCCTTTTTCTTACGTAGTATGGGCTGAACCAAATAAATAGTCCGAAGCGACAGATACATGGTATTTATGTAAAACGCTACAGCCTGTATTTCTACGACTTTAATTACCAATAAATCTATTTTCCATGAACAAAAAGCCGTGATACCTTCTTACAGGTTCACGGCTAAATGACATCCGATTTATTTTACAATTTCAGGAAAAGCATAAAGGAAAAAACGGTATTATTATTGAATTTTTAATGAAAAAGCAAAAAGGATGATGAAAAGTGCATATATCAAACTTCGTTGAGGTGGCAACCGCATGGATGATACAGCTATAAAACAATTGTTTTCACCATTATGGAACGATGTAAAAGAAGAAGATCAATTTTACAATAGAAAACCTCTTCTAGCTCACTATACATCTATACAGGTACTTGAAAGTATATTAAAAAATGATGAACTCTGGTTTTCAAACCCTCTATTTATGAATGATCTCAAAGAAGTACGGTTTGCAATATTAGAGGGCGTAGACTTAATTCGCAATAGTGACGAAATTGAGCGCGCATTACGTACGCCAGAAAGAGTTAATCTTTTTAAACAACATTTCGATTACTATTTTAATAAATTTGCGGATGACGATATACTAGATACCTATATTCTTTGTCTAGCAGAACACAATAATGCGAATAACGACGGAACACTCTCCATGTGGAGAGGTTACGGAAATAATGCCAGCGGGGCTGCTATTGTATTTGATTCAGCCAAGATTGAAGCTGTAGATGGGACACCGATTGCTATTGCTAAAGTGATTTATGCTACAGAGGAAGAACAAATAATTTGGATGAAAGACACTATATCTAAATTCATAGAAATTTTTAATACCACGTCTATTCCAGACGATAAACTTTATATAGCTGCATTTGCGTTATTCGAAAGAATACAAATTTTTGCCTTATTTACAAAAGACCACGGATTTAAGGAAGAGAACGAATGGCGTATAGTCTATATGAAAGATAGAGATTCTGACAAAAAACTAGAGCCAATGTATAGTTATTTTATTGGGCCACGTGGTATAGAACCAAAACTTAAACTTAAACTTACACCCGTGCCGGATTTTATGCCCCCCGATCTTTCATTAATTAAACTTATAGATCGAATAATTCTTGGGCCTGGTACCTCATCCCCTTTGGCTAAAGCAACGATATTTAGAATGTTAGATATAGTAGGTAAATCCGAACTGAAAGAAAAGGTTCGTACATCGACTATCCCATTTCGCTCTATGTAACCAGTATTATTATTGTAGCTATGCTCTAGCCCTTCCGGTATCCTCTACAAAAGAATATTTCCTCAAACAAAAAGCCGAGATACCTTTTACAGTTTAAGGGCTATATTATTATATGTTCACCTAGATGCAAAAAAGCCTCCGCAATAACCTGCGGAGGCTTAAATTATCCGAGTATGTAACCTTACGATATTAGTCCACCAGAAAAAATCTCGTTTACCAATTAGAGTATATTTTTACCTTCTACTAAATTTCTGTTTTAGTTGGTTTATTTTTTCTTCTAATTCTTGCTCTTTATGCTTTTCATTACGCCTATCCATTAATGATCTTTCTTGCTCAACTTTTTTAGAAATTTGTAATCTTTTTTTATCATCAACTATGACATTTCGAAGAGTATCATTCCAATTCCTAATCTCTAAATCAGGAAACTTTTTTGCTCCAAACCCGCCCTCCTGAAAAGCATTATCATTAGTCTTCATATAAGGAATAGCCAAATAATCTGCATATATCGCGGATACAAATTCTCCTTTATTTTTATCAGGCTTACTAAAGCCCGCTGAAAAACCGATTTCTCGCAACTGTTGTTCAAGTATAGGTCTATCTTCAGAGAGAATATCTTTATTATAATAGATTACTACCACATTCTTGTTATCACGATATTTAATAAACTCTTCAGCAATTGCAGCATTCCCGCTATTCTTCCATTTCATAATTTCATTTCCAACAACATCTGCAATAAATATTATAGGATGTAAATTAAAAAATTCTTTTAAACTATCCCCTAAGCATAAATTAACCCATATGTCTGTATCACAAATCGGATGTTCTAAATAATCCTTATTGTCCATGGTGATTACCTAGTCTCTCTACCATCTCTATCAACATTGAACATTTGTCTTGCGTTATGCGACCCTCGGATAGATTAAATTTAACATCCTCAAAAAAACGTGGCGAAAAATAAACTTCATTAGTCGGTTCAATCAATGCAGTATCTAGTCCAAGTCTTTTAGTTTTCTCCAAAAATTCTTGATGCCTATGCTTTCTTGAAAGTGCATATCGTACATTAAGGTCTTCTTTATGTTCTGGAAAAAGCTGAATCATTCTAGTAATCATTGCTGAATAACTTACCCCAAAGAAATGTTGCATTTGAATTAACTGATCATACTTAGCATATGCAATATTTATACCTTTTTCCGCAACATATTCTCTAATTAATACTTCAGGCATCAATATACAACTAGCAAAGCAATCGGCCTTGTATTCATTTATATCGTTTTTCGCTTCACCTTCCATACTTATACTTACTTGATTCGCATAAGCGTGGTAACATTCATGCCACAATGAAAAATTTTGTCTTCCAAGCACGTGTGCACTATTTATATAAATACAGTGATAGCCACTTTTCATTATGTGGAAGCCTGAAAGCTTATCCTCTGCCGAGGGAAATTTTAAAACAAAATACCCCAATTGTTCCTCGAGTAAGCCTAGAGTATTTTCTACTCTTTGACATTTAGGCATTTCTTTTTGCCTAAACTCTTGGACAATTGGGATAATCTCTTGATATGCACTATACTTTTCTTCATCCGTTAATTTTTTCTTGGATTTCAAAGAAAACACCTCATTTTACCTAGCGCCAATCTTATGCTGCATAATTATCTCATCAAAAATTTGATTAGCAAGCTCAACAGCAGCAATTGTTTTCTCGCTTATATCTAATGCCCTGAAACTTACACACTCCATATTTTCAGAATCAATTCGAAGAAGTTCTTCGATGCTAATACCCAGAATTACACTACAAGCTTTATACATTAAATGATTAAAACTTCTTTTTGACTCTAAAATCCACTGTACAACTTTAGGTTGAATATTAAATTTACCTGAAAATTCTTCGATATCCAGACCTAACTCATTTTTCTTTTCCATAACCCTTTTACTCAATTCATAGCTCGTATAAGCGGGTCGTTGGCAATACTTTAAAGTAACATTATCCAACATAGTCCCCATTTTTGCTCACCCTACTTTCTACGCATTAAAATATATAATAATATTATTATATAATATAACACAATCTAATATTTGATACAATGTTTAAGTTACATAACATTCCATTATATAGGAAAGTTTTACTACTCCTATACATTCCAAGCATCACCTTTTATAAACCCACTAAGTTCTTGAACTCTCACAGGTAAGACAAATTTATTGTTATAAAAGTGTTTTGGTCACCATTTTGGTCACCTAACTAAAAAACGGTTCTAGCATAATCGCTAGAACCGTTGAATTTACTGGAGCGGGTGAAGAGATTCGAACTCTCGACCCACGGCTTGGGAAGCCGGTACTCTACCACTGAGCTACACCCGCTTAAGATTGTATGGCTAGGAATGATTCATAAGAGTATCTTACATACAGATAAGTTAACTATCTGCTTCCTAACGCTATTAAGTATAACATATAACGGTAGTGAAGGCAAGTAGCCTACTACCTGTCCAGCTCGCTTTATAGTGCCAATTTTTCACTACTTGAAAGTCCACGACCATAGGGTTAACGTAAGAATACACAATCAAACCTCTTCCGTAGGTAGGTGAGAAAGAAGAGTCTTTTGACTTTTTTCTTCTACTTTTACTGAACCTCCGCCTTTTATGAGTAAAGCTGGAATGATACCTGCTGCGCATAACATGGCTGTAATCAAAAATACATCTTGGAATGCAGTTACGGATGCTTGACTTGCAACCATCCCCTTCATCGTCATTAATGCCGCTGTATATGCTTCATTAGCAGACATCCCACTGTGTATGAATCCGGCTTTCAGTGTAGATAATACACCCATAGCAGTATCAGAACTAGCAGTAATTGAATTTGCATATATCTGATTATGAAATTCTTGCCGGCTATTTAAGAGTGTTCCTATAATAGCCACACCAACACTGCCGCCTATATTTTTAAATAGATTAAACACTCCAGCGCCGACACCAATCTTATCTTTAGGTAGAGTACTCATAACTCCATTAGAAAGAGGGGACATGGTTAACGCTAAGCCTACACCCATGAGAACTAAGCGCCAGGCAATATTGATATAGGCCGTTCTTTCATCTAAATAATGAAAGGAATATAAGGACACTGTAATGATTGCCATACCAGCACTTGCTGGTATCTTAGATCCAACAGCATCGGCCAGTTTACCGCCTACTGGCGCTAGTAACACCATAGATCCTACCATAGGCAGTAAAGACACACCAGCTTTTATCGCCGTATATCCTAAGACATTACGCAAGTAGAAAGGCAGTAAAAACATTCCACCATACAAAGCCATAAAGGATAGAAATCCAACAATATTGGAAACAGTAAAGGTTGCGTTCTTGAATAAGCCTAAATCCACTAATGGAAATTCGATAGTATTTTCAATGTAAATAAAAAAAGTCATTGCTAGGATGGAAATGGTTAAAATGCTTGTAATATAGAATGATGTCCAGCCTTCTTTAGATCCTTGGTTTAATGCCACCAATAGACTACCCAAACTGACGATAATTAACATCGCACCAAGATAGTCAATCTTTGGAGAATCAGAAGAAACCTTGGATTCTTTCAAAACATACACACTAAGAACTAATCCGACGATTGCAATTGGAATAATCGAATAAAAAAGCAATCGCCAATCAAGATGTTCAATAATATAACCACCAATGGTTGGTCCAAGGGCACTGCCGCTTGCCGCCAGTGCTCCCCACATTCCAAGAGCCTGACCACGTTCACTCGCTGGAAAAGCATCTGATACAATAGCCATGGCATTAGGAAATAATAAGCCTGCACCAATGCCTTGCATCACTCGAAAGGCAATGATTGTTGTACTACTCCAAGCCAGTCCTACTAGCAAAGTGGCTATGGTAAAAGTACTTACACCGGCAATGTACATTTTTTTGCGCCCAAACTGATCACCCAGCTTTCCCATAACTGGTAGCATGGATCCATAAGGCAGCATATAAGATAAAGATACCCAGACAACGGAGTCCATAGTAAAACCAAAAGCTTGCATAATATTTGGTAGTGCAATATTAATTGCACTACTTACGTAGCCACTAAGAATAGTACCAACACATACGGTAAACAGTACCATGTATTTATTCGGCTGCATTGAATCCAAAGTAGCTTCCATGACTTTCACCTCAATTAACAGAAATAGCAATCGATGCAGACATACCTGGCTTTAATACATATTCTCCTGCATCAAGGGCTTTAATTTTGATGGGTAGGCGTTGAGTTACTTTAGTAAAATTACCAGACGTATTTTCCCCTGACAACAGGGCAAACTGAGAGCCAGCTGCTGAGCCGACTTCCATTACTTCGCCTTTAAATTTTTTTCCTGGATAGGCATCAATCGCTACTTCTACATTTTCACCAACTTGTACCTTACCAATGTATGTTTCCTCAATATTGGCAGCCACCCATACATCATTTAGATCGGTAATATTAAACAGGGGCTGTCCAACAGAAACAATTTCTCCCGGGTCGATGGACTTTACCGCAATCACTCCTGCTACAGAGGCACGAATTGTAGTATTATCCAATTGTAATTGTGCATTCTTCAATGCCGCTGCTGCTTGCTCCACCTGAGCCTCAGCGACTTGAATATCTTCTGCTCTTGATCCCTCTGCCGCCAAGTCATAACCTTGCACTGTTCCGTCATATTGTGCCTTTGCAACTGCTAAGGCTGTCTGAGCGGCATCTCTTTGTTGGGCCGATAAGGCTCCTTGATTATATAGCAGCAAACTTCGGTCCGAATTATTCTTGGCATTTTCTAGATTAGCTTCTGCTTGTGCGGCCGCCGCACTCGCCTGAGCAACCTGTTGTGGCCTACTACCAGCTTTTATTCCCGCAAGTTTAGCTTGCGCAGCCGTTAGGTTAGCTTTCGCTTGAGCCACTTGTACTTCAATTTCTGCACTTTCCACTTTGGCAAGGATCTGCCCTGCTTGCACATTGTCCCCTTCCTTAACTGCTATCGTTTCAATGCGTCCTGGAACTTTTGTGCTAATGCTTGCAATGGTCCCTTTCACACGTGCATCATCTGTAGATACAATTTTACCAGACCTGATCCACCACCAGATACCACCAGCTGCTAGAATTGCTATTATGATTACCACAACTAATACTATTTTGTTTTTGCTTATTTTTGCTTTCTCAGTCATCGTAATCCTTCCTTTCAAAAAAAACTAATAGAGCTGCAAGTCTTCACGCAAGATAGCGATCTTTCTTTCTCTCTGTGCAAAATTTTCTTTCACTTTATCTTCTAAAACCGAAATCAATGAAGAGCCCGCATCAGTAATAGTATAGATACGTTTGCTACGGGTCCCTGGATTATCCCACTCTCCAGTAATATAACCGTCTTCCTCCAATCTACGTAGTAAGGGGTATAAAGCATTTGGGTTAGGGGTGAGTAGATCTTGCGTTCGTTCCTTAATTTCCGTTGCTATTTTGTTGCCATGTGCTGGCTCATTCTGCAGTATTTTAAGGATATACAATCCCGTAATAATCTTAACCCCTGTTTTATACTCATCACTCTTTGATGTCATCATTTTTCTCCTTAATACCTTATAAATAATATTATTATTTTTAATATAGTTAATTATAACAACACATAATACCAAAAACAATACGAGAAACTGGCATAAAAGCGAGCTTGCTCGGCCGTCTACCATAATCCCCCATAGCGATAGCATTACTAGGTTAAATCACTTAGCTAAGAGAAATTCTTCTATGCATTTATTTCCAATAAAAAAAGTCCTGTTTTCTAAGAAAACAGGACTTTTTATTAGGCATTAAATTAATAATACTGCTATTACACTTTAAATTTCTTAACAATTCCCATCATGTCTGTCGCCAAATGAGCTAAATTGTCAGCATTCTGGTTAATCTCCAACATGCCGGCACTTTGTTCCTCAGCCGATGCAGCCGCAGTTCCAGAGTTGTCCGATGTTTTTTGAGCTACGAGGCTAATATTCTCTACACTTACTACCATAGTTTGTGTGCCCCTCGCGGTTTCATCAACAGCTACTGCGATTTGCTCCACGCCCGTCTTTACTCCCTCCAGTTTCTCAATAATAATTTTAAATCCTTCTTGCGTTGTTACAGCAGATTCCTTACCTTTGAGAACTTCTTGGTTCGCTTTACCGACGGAGGCAACAGCAAAATTAATTTCTTCACTCATTTTTATAATGATTTCTGCAATATCCTTAGTAGCAGTAGCGCTTTGCTCTGCCAATTTCCGTACTTCATCTGCTACTACTGCAAAGCCTCGACCAGCCTCACCAGCTCGTGCTGCTTCAATGGCTGCGTTAAGGGCCAGCAAATTAGTTTGGGCAGCAATTCCATTAATTACATCAACAATACCCTTGATCTTTTCTGAACCCTGGGATAAGTTAGTTGTCACAATTGTTATCTCATTCATTGATTGATTAATATATTCGTTTTGATTTACTACTTCTGCCAGCATTTCCATCCCCTTGCCAGCTTCTTTTACTGCATTTTGCGTACTAAGATTCACTTCGGCGGCTCCAGCACTAATTTCTTCCGAACCTGCTGAGATTTCCTCTAAGGTAGCCGAAATATTACTAATGTTATCCGCATTTTGAATAGCGCCGGCAGCAATTCCACTTATACTTTGTGCCACTGTCTCTACAGCTTTTACATGTTCAGAAACCGTCGCGCTTAACTCTTCACTAGACGCCGCTAAGGTCTGGCTATTATCTGCGATTTGGCGAACAAAGGATTTAAGTGACTGACGCATTTCATTTATTACAAGACCCATATCACCAATCTCGTCATTATGGGCTGGAATTAAATCTTTGCCTAGCAGGTCTAGTTTACCCACTTGTGACAAATCTCTACTAATAGTCCCTAGTCTTTTTGCCATATTGCCACTATACCAATATACTACTCCAATAACCAATAGGATTATGGCAATACTGCTTGTGGTCGCTATGTTACGGCTGGTTTTAGAGGATTCCACCACCGCCATACCGCTTTGATCTAAATATTTCTTTTGCATCTCGGACAACTGTAGAAAATTTTCATCAATTTCCTGTACCATGGTTCTTCCTTCACCCGCTACTTGAAGCCAACGCGGGTCATTCGCCTTACGAGCAGGAAATAATCTCGTATCTGCATATACCATATACTGATTTAACGCTTTTTCTAGTTTTTCAGCCTTTTCTCGAGCTTCTGGTAATACTAACTGAGGTTTAACCTCCTTTACCATTGCTAAACTTTTAGCTATTTTATCTCGATAGCCCTGCTCATAGGCGGCACCATCGGGATAAAATAAATATCCCCGCATATCAAGAAGGGCTCTGGTAAATTCAGTGTGTGCGTTTTTTACTGTAACTAATCTTACTGATGTCTGAGTCACAATGATTTCTGCCTCATTACCTGCTTGTCTAAATTCATATAATGTATAACCCAGCACAAGCAGCAATAAAGCCGCTACCACTGTAAACATACCAGCTAGCTGTAGCCGGATCGGAAAACGTTTTTTTTCCATCTTATAACCTCCCATTTTTTTAGATATATGTAATATTCTAGTTGATCATCATAGTTGTCTTTCTACTTTTATCTTGCAAATTCCTTCTTATTTCGACAATTCTTGAAGTATACTTTACCTACAAAATAGGAACTCCACCAAAGATTGGCGAAGTTCCTATTTTGTAGTATTCAAACTTGAATATCTTTCTACACTTTAAATTTTTTAACAATATCCATCATTTCAGTTGCCAATTGAGCTAACCTTGCAGCATTGGTATCAATTTCATGCATGCCAGCTGTTTGTTCTTCTGCTGATGCAGCTACAGCCTCAGAGCTTGATGAGGTTTCATTAGCAACCACACTAATGTTCTCCACGCTGCTTACTACTGTTTGAATTCCTTGGGAAGTTTCATTTACAGCTGCTGCAATATGAGTAATCCCTTCTTTTACCGCTTCCATTTTTTCAATAATTACATGGAAGCCTTTTTGTGTTGTAATAGTAGAGTTTTGCCCTTTTTCTACCTCTTTGTTGGCTTTTTCAACTGTAGTGACAGCAAAGTTTATTTCGTTACCCATGTTATGTATAATTTTAGCAATTTCGTCAGTTGCGCCAGCACTTTGTTCTGCCAACTTACGCACTTCTTCGGCTACCACTGCAAAACCACGACCAGCTTCACCAGCACGTGCTGCTTCTATCGCGGCATTTAGTGCTAGAAGATTTGTTTGCGCGGCAATACTATTAATCAAATCAACAATTCCTTTGATTTTTGCAGAGCCTTGATCCAATTTCGTTGTAACAATTGTAATTTCACTCATAGATTGGTTAATTGATTCATTCTGGGCAACTACCTGTGTAAGCATTTCCATGCCCTTGGCAGCCTCATTGACTGCATTTTGAGCGCTGGTACTGACTTCAGACGTACTCGCATTGATTTCTTCAGAGCTTGCGGATATTTCCTCCATGGTTGCAGAAATATTACTAATGTTATCGGCATTCTGAGATGCCCCTGCTGCAATATTGGTTACGCTTTCTGCGACTGTTTCTACCGCCCTCAATTGTTCGCTAACAGAGTCACTTAGTTGTCCACTTGTCGAGGTTAAAACTTGACTACTGCCAACAATCTGAGAGACGAAACCTTTAAGGGCTTTTTTCATTTCAATAATGATAAGACCCATATCACCAATTTCGTCATTGCGCGTAGGATACACATCTTTTCCTGTTAGATTAAGGTTGCCAACTTCAGCTAGTTCAGCACTGATAGTTCTGAGGCGTTTTGCCAAATTCCGACTATACCATACGGCTAGTACAATCACCAATAAAGAAACTATGCTGCTGATCGCCAAGGCAATAATTCCATCTTGACTTGTCGCAGCAAGTAATGTGGAACTCCTCTCATCTAGGTACTTTTGCTGCAGTTGATCAACTTTAGCAAATTGATCCTCAATCTCTTTTACCAACTGCCGTCCCTGTGTTGTAAGGTTGGTTAAATTAGGATCTTTTGCTTTCTTGCCCGCAATTACTTTGTCACCAAGTACTACATAATCATCAACTAATTTTGCTAGTTTTTCCCCTTCGACTTTTGTATCACCCATTGTAGACATGCTATCATACTTTTTTACCAGTTCGCTACTCTTTTTTATCTTATCTCGGTATCCCTGTTCATAGGCAGCACCGTCTGGATAGAATAAATACCCTCGCATATCTAAAAGGGCTCCGGTAAATTCCAATTGTCCGGATTTAACAAGATTTCCCCTTGTGACGGTATGCTTTACTATTGCTTCAGTTACTTGTCCACTATCCCTCAATTTAAACACAGTAAAGCTTAAGATAGATACTAATAGAATAATGACCAAAATAAACATACCCGTAAGTTGCATTACAATCGGCATTCTTTTTTTATCCATAACAACCTCCACCTTTATAAAAAATCGGAAAACTCATTATTTTCCATTTTATTAGTACATTCTATGCCTTATCTTTATATTCCTTCAAACATTTCCCTTTTTAGACAAAATATCACTTTATATACTAAAAAGCCTCATGCTAAACGCATGAGGCTCATGTTACAAATATGGTGGGCGATGACAGGATCGAACTGCCGACATCCTGCTTGTAAGGCAGGCGCTCTCCCAGCTGAGCTAATCGCCCATATTTTGGTGACCCGTGGGGGAATCGAACCCCCGTTATCGCCGTGAAAGGGCGGTGTCTTGACCGCTTGACCAACGGGCCGTAAAATGGTGGCTCACCCGCGGCTCGAACGCGGGACACCCTGATTAAAAGTCAGGTGCTCTACCAACTGAGCTAGTGAACCAGAAATGGTGCCGCAAGACAGAATCGAACTGTCGACACGAGGATTTTCAGTCCTCTGCTCTACCGACTGAGCTATCGCGGCAAGTAATGGCGACCCAGATCGGATTTGAACCGACGACCTCCGCCGTGACAGGGCGGCATTCTAACCGCTAAACTACTGGGCCATATTAATTGTAAGAACTAAATGGTGGGCGATGACAGGATCGAACTGCCGACATCCTGCTTGTAAGGCAGGCGCTCTCCCAGCTGAGCTAATCGCCCGTATTGGTGACCCGTGGGGGAATCGAACCCCCGTTATCGCCGTGAAAGGGCGGTGTCTTGACCGCTTGACCAACGGGCCGTAAAATGGTGGCTCACCCGCGGCTCGAACGCGGGACACCCTGATTAAAAGTCAGGTGCTCTACCAACTGAGCTAGTGAACCACGTCGCTCTCACAAGATATGATTATATAGCAATCCGTTCTTATTGTCAACTAGTTTATTGTTGGTTTTAATGGATTTTATAATAAATTAGTTTGCAATAAGAAAAGTGTGTATTTGTTTTTGTAATTATTGATCATCAGATAGGCAAAATTTCCTCTGCTTTTCAATAAAATCTTCGGCAGCATGATATCCTAATTTATTTAGACGATAATTCATCGCAGCTACCTCAATAATATTCGATAAGTTTCGCCCTGGGCGCACTGGAATTGTTTTACATGGTAATCCGACGCCTAGAATCTCATAATGTTCTTCTTCAAGACCTAGCCGATCATAGGCTTTGCCTTGTTGCCATTCTTCTAGACGAATAACTAAGTTTATCTTTTGGCTTGGTCTTACTGCACCAATACCAAATAATGCTCTCACATTTAAAATTCCGAGTCCTCTAACTTCCATAATATGACGCAATACTTCGGGTGCACTACCAGTGAGTACATCTTCACCGCTGCGAATTACATCTACAGCGTCATCTGCTACTAAACGGTGACCGCGTTTGATAAGATCCAATGCTGTTTCACTTTTTCCAATGCCACTTTCACCAATAATCAAAGTACCTACCCCATGCACATCAACCAGCACTGCATGAATGGTAGCACTTGGCGCTAGTCTACGTTCTAGGTAATCCGTTAACAACGCGATGAAACGTGTTGTTGGTAAGTGAGTCCGAAAAACTGGTAATTGACGGCTTACCGCCACTTGCAGCCATGCTTCGGGTAATTCTATATTACGGGTTATAATTAAACAAGGAAAATGTAACTTAATAAACGCATGCCACCGTTCATCTGCTACATTTATAGGCAGGGTGTCTAAAAATGCTGTTTCTGTTGTGCCGATTACTTGAATACGCTGCTCATCGAAATATTGTAAATATCCAGCCAAAACAAGTCCTGGCCGATTAATATCAGGTACTTTAACAGGGCCATCAAGAACGCAATCCTTATCCACTGCAGTAAGACAAAAATAATCAGCAATTTCTTTTAACAACAAATTCGGCATTTTTATCACCTACCTATCGCTACTATATTTGATTTCTATTCGAAAATTTCATGCATTATGATGGTTTGTTCTCTTCCAGGTCCTACGGAGACAATACCAAGCTTAATGTCTGCTACTTCGCTCAAACGTTCTAAATAACGACGTGCGTTTAATGGCAAGTCTTTATAATCACGAATGCTAGTTGTATCACTTTGCCAGCCAGGAAGTTCTTCATAAACTGCTTCGACCTCTGCTAATACCTTTAAGCTAGCAGGAAACTCATCCATTACCGCACCTTTATATTTATAACCAACGCATATTTTTAATGTTGCTAATTCATCCAAAATATCCAAACGAGTAATTGCCATATAGTCAATACCGCTTAGACGTCCCGCATAACCTACTACGCAGGCATCTAACCAACCACAGCGACGTGGACGGCCTGTTGTAGTACCATATTCATGACCTTTTTCACGAATGTGGTCACCGACTTCATCAAATAATTCTGTAGGAAATGGGCCCTCTCCTACCCGAGTCGTATACGCTTTTACTACCCCAACCACTGTGTTGATTTTCGTAGGTCCAATTCCAGCTCCTACACATACTCCACCAGCAATTGGATGAGAAGAAGTAACATACGGATAGGTTCCGTGGTCAAGATCCAGCATAGTTGCTTGCGCACCTTCAAATAATATCTTTTCGCCATTTTTTATCGCTTTATTAAGTGTTGCAGATGTATCACATACATAAGAACGTAATTCTTCTGCATAACCTAAATATTCTTTTCTTACCGTCTCATAATCAAAACCATCTACACCATATACTGCTTTTAGTAAATGATTTTTGGCTTCTAAATTACGTTTTAATTTTTCCGAGAATTCTTCTTCATCTAACAAATCAACTACACGAATACCACAACGCGAGTTTTTATCCATATAACATGGACCTATGCCGCGTTTCGTCGTGCCGATTTTGTGATCTCCACGATAGGTTTCTTCTGCTTCATCTAATAAGCGGTGATAAGGCATAATCACATGAGCACGATTAGAAACCTTAAGTCCTGAAGTATCGATCCCTTTCTCTTGCATGCCTTTAATTTCTCTGAGCATAACTTCTGGATCAATAACCACACCATTACCGACAACACAAGTTTTCCCTTTATATAAAATTCCTGAAGGCAATAAATGAAGTTTAAATTCTTTTCCTTCTACAACTACAGTATGACCTGCATTATTTCCCCCTTGATAACGAGCAACAACATCTGCTTTCTCAGCTAAATAATCTACAATCTTACCTTTTCCTTCGTCGCCCCACTGGGTTCCCATAACTACTACTGCTGGCATAAAAAATCACCCTTCCCATCTTTTTTAAATAATGTTGCCAAGAATTAAATGCTTATGTTTAATGTACCTGAATTCTTGACCTATTTTCTATAAAAATTATTATCTACAAACCAAATCTAGCCATGATGGTGTCAATATGGCGAAGATAATAGGAGTACTCAAAACAAGCGTCAATTTCTTCTGGTGATAAATATTTCTTAACGTCTTCATCCTTGGTAATATTGGTTTTAAAATCGGCACCTTCCATCCATTTGGCCATGGCATTGCGTTGTACCCAGCGGTAAGCATCTTCTCTTACTACGCCTTTACTTACTAGTGCCAATAAAATACGCTGGCTGAAAATAAGTCCGCCTGTTTTTTCAATATTTGCTTGCATAGTTTCTGGATACACTAATAATTTGTCGACAATGTTTGTAAACTTTTTCAACATATAATCTACCAATGCAAAACTATCAGGCAAAATCACACGTTCTACAGAGGAATGAGTAATATCTCTTTCGTGCCATAAAGATACATTCTCTAAAGCAGCGACTGCATTCCCTCGTACTACCCGTGCTAGGCCAGCTACGCGCTCACAAGTAATTGGATTGCGTTTATGAGGCATTGCAGAGGATCCTTTTTGGCCTGGGTGGAAATATTCTTCTACTTCTCGTATATCTGTCCGTTGTAAGTTACGAACCTCGGTCGCAAATTTATCTAAGGAGCTGGCAATTACAGCTAAGGTAGTCATTAACTCAGCATGACGATCTCTTTGAATAACTTGAGTTGCCAATTTTGCAGGTTTTATGCCCATTTTTTCACAGATGTAAGCTTCTACGGCAGGATCGATATTCGCATATGTACCTACTGCTCCTGACACTTTACCAACAGAAACGGTTTCTTTAGCGCGTTTCATACGTTCAATATTTCGTTCCGTCTCATCTAACCACAATGCAAATTTAAGCCCTAATGTAATGGGTTCCGCATGGATACCATGGGTACGGCCAATCATAACCGTATTTTTATGTTCTGCTGCCCGGCGACGTAAAACTTGGCGGAAAGCCTCTAAATCTGCGAGTATAATGTCAGATGCTTCTTTCATCATAGATCCTAATGCTGTATCTTTTACGTCTGTGGAGGTTAACCCTTTATGAATATATTTGGCTTCATCACCAACGTTTTCAGCAACGGCTTGCAAAAATGCTAATATATCATGATGTGTTTCTTCTTCAATCTCTCTTAAACGCTTCATTGAAAATTTAGCTTTATCACGAATTACTGGTACGGCTTCTGCTGGAATCTGCCCCAATTCTCCCATAATCTCAGCTGCATGGATTTCAACCTTTAAAATGGTTTGAAATTCATTCTCTTCAGTCCAAATACGTCCCATTTCAGGATAGGTATAACGAGTAATCATCTTACATTCTCTCCTTCAAATCATAGTAGGTACTATTTATGTATAAATTTATCTACATTAGTTATCAACAAACTGTGGATAACTTTGTTGATAAGTTGTTTATAAATTAAATGCCTTTTTATTTTGCCCTAGATCAAGAAATTCACTCATAATAGTCATAGAGGACATTCAGAAGTTCAAATCTAGATTTTTTCCCTTACATATCATAGCACTTGGTAGTTATCGTGTCAATGACTTTATCGAATGTTTTCTCATTTTGACCTTTTATTGTTCGGGTTTTTTGAGGAAATCGATACTCGATCTACGCATTATAATTGAATCCCACTTACAGCTAGAGAAGTTTAGACCTGGTTTCTGGCAAATCTTTATTTCTTCAACTCTTGATTTACGATGGTCTTACCGCTTCGCTCTAAAATCTCCACAAATCCTTGATCACCATTTACCCTTATCTTATCTCCATCTTTAATTAACATTGTTGCATCATCCACCCCCACTACTGCTGGAATACCATATTCGCGAGCAACGACTGCCCCATGAGTCATTAAACCTCCCACCTCAGTGACAATTGCAATTGCAGACTGAAATAAAGGGGTCCAACCTGGATCGGTATGGGGCGCAACAAGAATTTCACCTGTATGTAAAACAGCATTTTCTGCCCTTAGAATGACGCGAGCAATTCCCTCAGCGACTCCAGCTGATACTGGACTGCCCACTAATGTTCCCTCTGGAATATTGCCTCTATATGGAGGAACAATAACAATCTCGCCTTCGCTTGTCATTACCCTCGGTGGTTTTAATTTTTGGTGCCATTGATACTCCTCTTTGCGCTTAGTAAGCTTTTCAGAAACATTCTCGATACATTCACCTTCTAGTACTTGAATTAATTCCTCTAAGCTTAAAAAGTAGACATCTTCCGCCTTTTCCAAAACTCCTTTTTGGGCCAGCTCATTTGCTTCTGCCATAATTGCCTTTTTACATTCGCCCATAACTGTGACTAATAAAAATTTATGGTGTTCCCGCAGCCCTCCGACATTCCGAAATACGCTAATTAGGCGGGACACTAACTTTGTTTTAAAGTAGTTTCCCTCTGCAGAATTTAGAATACGCTGAGCAGCCTCTTTCGCTTCTTTTTCGCCTTCAGCAAACCGAAGCCGGTGTTCACCTGGCTTGACACTCTGTATATGACTAAACAATGCAGACATCAATTGCGTTGGTTCTTCATTCCATCGGGGATTGGTCAGATCAATCTCACCAGCACATCTCATTCCATATGTAGCAATAAAACTCTCAAAGGCACTTTTAAAAGTCTCTCCTCCCGCCAGATCAGTAAACCCCAAATAGAAAGTTTGATCCTGCGCAGTCTTTAAATATTCTTGAACTTCAGGAAACTCACGAAGAAGGTCTGCCAGATCGCCCAGTTCTAAACCCATTTCGCTGGTAACATTTCCTGGCAGGGACATGTTTAACTTACTAAGATCTGCTTTACTGCCAAACATCCGAACAAGAATTTTTCCCAATAAGGCATGTGCAATAATTCCTGGAACAATGTAAGGAAGAATTCCATGCATAATGTCAGGATATAAAATGGTCTCCAACTGCTGCTGTACTACTCTTATACGTTGCGCTCCCTCTACTGTGCTAAGCGCTTCCTTTGTCTGAGCTACTTTATTTTGCATAAATTTTTCAATTACAAGTTTAGTTATTTTCGGATCACTTTTTCGAAGATTGTACCACGCTTTTTTGATAAGGGGTCCTACTATTTTGTGAATGAAGGTAAGACCATTTTTTTCTGCTGGATGATGTCCTGCAAGAAACTCCTCACGTTTGACAACGACATCTAAAGCTCGGCTCATAGCTTCATCAGCATTGGTTACGATTTTTGGGAAGATACTACGTACTATTTTATAGTAGAGCACCTTCGTAAGATCAAGAAAAATTCTTCCTCCTGCTTCTACGAATATATTAGCTGGAAATACCGTCCTTAAAACCGATAAACCAAGAGGTTTCATAGCATCCGTCATCATTTGAACGTGACCAAAAGATAGTAACACTCTCACAGGTTGCTTTGGAATATCTGGCAAGGGATACAAAGTCGTAATAGGACGGCTCTGCACTATATAAAATTCACCCTTTGCCAAACAAAATTCAATATCCTGCGGCACTTCATAATGCTCTTCAATTCTTTTTCCTAATGCAGCAAGTTTAATAATATGCTGATCCGTTAGAGCTTGCTGTTCTTGCTGTGCTGGTGGTAACTCTTTTGTAAAGGTACCACCTTCGGGCAGCGGATAAATAGCGAGTTTCTTTTGTGCTATCTTTTTGCTAATAATAGTTTTATTTTTGACTTTGTACAGGTCAGCAGATACCATACCAGATACAAGGGCTTCTCCCAAACCAAAACTTGCATCGATAGAAGTCACGGTACGATTTCCATTTACAGGATCGGCTGTGAACATAATCCCAGAAATATCAGGAGTAACCATTTGCTGAACAACAATTGATAGATAGACATCCCTATGGTCAAAACCATTTTTGGCACGATAAGCAATGGCTCGATCGGTAAATAAAGAAGCCCAGCATTTGCGGACATGTTCTAGAATTTCATCCTTGCCTTTGATGTTCAAATAGGTATCCTGCTGTCCCGCAAAGGAGGCATTTGGTAAATCCTCGGCAGTAGCGCTGGAACGAATTGCATAGGAATAATCTAGTCCCTGTTTATTTACTGCTTGAATTACGGCATTTCTTATTTGAATGGGTATCGCTAAATTCTCTAAATGGCTACGAATACTTTCCCCCAATTCTCTTAGTTGTTCTAAATTAGCTGGATTACTAGCTTCTAGTGCTGCGAAAAATTCCTCCATTCGAGAACTCGTTTTAATAAATTCTCTATAGGCATAAGTCGTAATGCAAAAGCCACCAGGTACTGGTAAACCAGCCTGGGTCATTTCACCAAGATTTGCCCCCTTGCCGCCAACGTAGGGCAAACTGGAACGATTTATTTGATCAAAATAAAGTACGTATTGACTCATAGCAAACGATACCTCCCTATATAGGCTGTGCTGTCATATGTAATTATATCTTGTCCAATGGCTAGTAAGCATATCCTCTAGCGCTATCTTACATCAATACATAGGGACGGCCTAATATCCGAAAAAAAGGGAGACGAAAATTCGTCTCCCTTTTCATACCTGCAAATTAAATTTACGATTACTTCGCAATCTATTGATAGAATAATTCCATTTTGCGGTAATATTATACACCCGTTACCCTGGTAATTTAGATAAATCACTAAACTTGGTAAATTGTTTGTGAAAGAATAATTGAACTGTGTCTACAGGGCCATTACGATGTTTCGCGATGATAACTTCTGTAATATTCTTCTTATCACTATCTGGATTGTAATAATCGTCGCGATACAAAAAAGCAACGATATCAGCATCCTGCTCTAATGAGCCTGATTCTCTTAAATCACTAAGCATCGGTTTCTTTACCTGTCTAGACTCTACACTACGACTGAGCTGAGATAATGCAATGACCGGAACATTAATTTCTCTCGCTAAAGCTTTTAGGGAACGAGATATTTCAGAAATTTCTTGTTGGCGATTCTCACCGCCCTTACCCTTGCCACTCCCTTGCATTAGCTGTAAATAATCGATAATAATTAGTTGCAAATCATATTCAATTTTAAGCCTTCTCGCCTTTGAGCGCATTTCCATTACCGTAATACCTGCAGTATCATCGATAAAGATAGGCGCAGCGGACAATCGATCGGCTCCGCTCACCAGTTTGGTCCAATCCTTAGCTTCTAGTTCGCCAATTCTAAGCCGCTGAGAATCAATAGCTGATTCAGCGCATAACATACGTTGTACCAATTGCTCCTTCGACATTTCTAGGCTGAAAAATGCCACTGCCTTTTTTTCGGCAATGCCGATATGCTGAGCAATGTTCAGAACAAAGGCGGTCTTTCCCATACTGGGACGTGCTGCAATAAGAATTAGATCTGAGGGCTGCAAGCCGGATGTTAATCGATCTAAATCTTTAAATCCTGTAGCAAGACCAGTGATACTGCCTTTCGATGCGTACAACTGCTCAATTTTATTGAAGGCTTCAAATATAATGCTCTTAATTGGAGTAAAGTCTCCACCCATCTTACGACTAGAGACGGCCAATATCATTTTTTCAGCACTATCTAATATGCCGGTAACTTCTTCACTACCTTCATATCCCATACCAGCAATATTGGTAGCTGCATTGATTAATTGCCTTAATAGGGCTTTTTCTTCTACTATTCTAGCGTGATAAAGTACATTTGCTGCCGTAGGTACGCTGTTTGCCAGTGAGGTTACATATGCAATTCCCCCAGCTGCCTCAAGCTTATCTTCTTTACGCAAAAACTCAATCACAGTAACCATATCTACTGCATCATTTTTATTAAAGAGTTCTATCATAGCATTGTAAATCAATCGATGGGCTTCCCTGTAATAATCTTCTGACCGCAATAGTTCAGCGACCTTTGATATCGCCTCTCGCTCAATTAACATTGCTCCAAGAACCGCTTGCTCTGCTTCTACGTTCTGTGGTGGTATTCTATCTAACAATAAATTTTACCTCCCCCCATACCCTTATGCGCTTTTTTGTTCCGTTTCAATTAATAGAATCGCTAATGCTTCTTCTACATCATCCACGGGACAAATCGTTAAGCCCAAATGTCCTTGGGGAATATCCTTCTCGTTTTCTTTGGGAATAATCATGGTAGTGACACCAGCTTGTTTTGCGCCATAAGCTTTTTCAAATACACCGCCTACCGCTTTCACTTTACCTTGGATGGATATTTCACCTGTCACTGCCACATCTTGTCTAATAGCTCTTCCGGTAATTGCTGAAATAATAGCAGCCAAAATTCCTGTACCTGCTGATGGACCATCAATACGTCCACCACCAATTATATTTATATGAATATCATAATTTGCTAAGTCTTCTCCCGTTATCTTTCGCACTACAGCTGCTGCATTGAAGACCGAATCCTTCGCCATGCTGCCTGCTGTATCATTAAAACGCATACGGCCTTTACCTTTTTCTGTTGCAGCAAAGGATACCGCTTCAATTTCTATAACGGAACCAAGATAACCAGAAACACCTAAGCCAAAGACTTTGCCTACTTCTCCAGTCTCGCCAGCTTTCATACTGACAAAAGGCGTTAAGCGACTAACCTGAACTACTTTGTAGACATCTTCCTTCGTAATAACTACAGTATCTCGTTCTCCTTCTCGATACAAAGCAAGTCCAAAGGCATCTGATAAAATATTAATGGCCTTACGACCTTCGATTGTGTATTCACTAATCAAAGCTGGGACATCTGGATCTAAGGTAACACCTAATTTGATGGCAGCGTTATAGACGATTTCTTCAATATGTTTTGGTGTTAACGGTTCAAAGTAAATCTCAGCACAGCGGGACCTAATCGCTGGATTAATATCAGAAGCATCGCGCGTGGTAGCACCAATCAGAATAAAATCGGCAGGTGCACCATCTTCAAATAGCTTCTTAATGTATTTGGGAACATTTGGGTCCGATGGATCATAATAGGCTGAATCAAAAGAAACCCGTTTATCTTCTAATACTTTAAGCAGCTTATTTTGCAGCATTGCATCCATTTCACCAATTTCATCAATAAATAAAATACCACCATGAGCATCCGTCGCTAAACCAGGCTTAGGTTCAGGAACTCCAGTTTCTGCCAAATCTCTCCGGGCCCCTTGGTATATTGGATCATGAACAGATCCTAACAATGGATTTGTCATACCCCTAGAGTCCCACCTAAGAGTCGTGCCATCAACTTCAACAAACGGAGCATCCTTGGCAAATGGGGTAAACTTAAGTCCCTTGGCAGCTTCTAATACTAAACGAGCAGCTGTTGTTTTACCAACGCCTGGTGGTCCATATAGAATAAGATGCTGAGGATAAGGGGATGCCAATTTTGAGCTTAAAGCTTCTACTGCCCTCTCTTGTCCAACTATCTCACCTAAAGTACTTGGGCGAGTCATTTCCATTGCCGATTTCGTCAGTTTCTTTTGTTCTAGTACTTCTAAAGAAGCATATTTTTTTAACGTTTGCGGATTCTCAACATTATTTTCCTCTTCCTTGAGAACTTGCATTTTAATTTCTCTAACATATTCTTGATGGCGTTCTTCCATTTTTTCATTAATTTTTTTATCCAAGCGGTCTTCTAACGTTCGACGTGCCATTACATCGGCTAGCTCTTCTTCTACTTCTCCAAGGATTTGCGGTATCTCTTGTAGTGTAGGAACTTTCTCAATCGTTGGATCTTCGAAAACCAATTTCTGCAAAGCCAAAACTCGGTCTCCTATTTTATCTGAGTTCATTAAAGATATCGCATCTAACTTTACAGCCTTTAATACCACTTTATCAGACCCTATCACACCAGAATACATGTCGTATAAAGCCGATACCTGACGCTTCAATTGTTCATCGACGGTTGCTTTACTCAACCCCCGTCGATAAGGAATTAACTTGTTAAAAAAGTTTTTCATATACTAATCCTTTCTAATTCCCTTCTGTAGGGAAGCAAGAACATACATAACCAATGCTCCTGCTACTTAGCAATAATATGAACCTGTATCTTGGCACTGACTTCAGGATGTAGTTTTATAGATACAGGGTATGTACCGAGAGACTTTATTGCGTCCTTCAGATCAATTTTCCGCTTATCCATTTCAATCTTATGCTGAGCCAGCAATGCATCTGCAATATCCTTACTGGCGACAGAACCAAATAACTTGCCGCCTTCTCCCATCTTGACACCAATCGTTACTTCAACCTTTGCCATTTGTGCTGCCAAAAGGTTGGCTTCATCTAGTGCTCTTTGCAATTTACGTTCTTCCGATGCTTTTTGCTGGCTGGCATTATTCACATTAGAAGCGGTTGCTGGAATTGCTAGTTTTTGAGCCAATAAATAGTTACGTGCATACCCTTCTGAAACCTCTATAATTTCACCTTTTTTACCTAATTTTTTAACTTCTTGTTGTAGAATTACTTTCATTTTCTGCACTCTCCTCTATATATTTTGCGCTAAGTTCAATGACTTGGCGCTTTACGTCTTTCATATTTCCTCTTCTCACTTGCGCACCAGCTACTGTCTGGTGTCCACCGCCGCCTAATTCCTCCATAATAACTTGCACATTAAAATTACCATTCGACCGAGCGCTAACACCAATACCATCATCCAGGAAGAATAGGACAAAACTAATTTGTACACCTTCCACACCAAGCAGCATATCTGCAACCTGAGCTGCCACAATTTGCCCATTTTTCATATTAGCAGGACAATCGGCAACTACAACACCGCCTGGTAACATTTCTGCGTGGTTCAAAATTTCTGCTCGGGACTTTACTGTATCAAAATCCAGGCGGAACATTTGACGCACTAAGGCTGGATCAGCGCCAGATCTGCGCAAATAGGCGGCTGCATCAAAAGTGCGTACCCCACTTTGCACGGCGAACTGCTTTGTATCAACAATAATACCTGCATATAAGGCAGTTGCATCAAATTTATTAAATTCTAAGTAGTCATCAAAATACATTAGTAGCTCCGTTACCAGCTCACAAGTTGAGGAAGCCGATGGTTCTAGATAAACCAATAAAGGGTTTACTATGAACTTTTCGGAACGGCGATGATGATCAATCACTACGATTCGATCTACACGACTAAGAAGTTCTGGTGCGGCAGTCAATTCCGGGTGATGAACGTCCACTACAAATAACAAAGTGCGTGGAGTGAGCATACCAAGAGCCTGAGTATAGCTAATAAACATATCTTGGTATTGTTCATAATCCGCCAGTATCTCCTTCAATTTGTTTAAAGATACTCCTGGCTGACTGACAACGATGCGAAGATCTTTGCCTAAATGACGTGCCATAATTGCAACACCAATGGCAGCCCCCAAGCTATCAAAATCCTCATTATTGTGCCCCATCACTAGTACTAGGTCACCATCTTCAATGATTTCCCGCAAAGCCTGAGCCACAATTCGAGCTTTTACTCTCGTATTTTTTTCTACCGCTTTGGCCTTACCACCATAAAACTGGAGCTTGCCTCCTACATGAACGGCGACCTGATCACCACCACGACCTAGTGCCAAATCAAGGCCAGCTTGGGCTCTTTCACCCAATAGTGCTACTGAATAATCATCAGCAGCAAACCCCATACTTAACGTTACCGGTATTTTATTACCTACATGGATAGCGCGGACCTTATCTAAGATATCAAACTTCTCATGTAAGCATTTGTTTAAATTTTGACGGTTAAATACGGCGATATACATATCATCTGCATATTTTTTCAGCACCGCTTCATTTTCCGTTACCCATTCTGCCAAAAGCTTATTGACTTCCGCCAATACAGAAGTGCGCTGATTTTCATTTAACCCTTGCAATACATCATCATAATTATCAATCTGAATGTAAGCCATAACGGGTACAGAGTCAATGCATTCTACTTTTACCTTCTCACTAGCAGTTATATCGCTAATATAGGCAATCATTAACTCTTCATTTTCAATACCATCATCTACCGGTTCATAGATCATTTGATAATATTTATCTTCCGCGACGAATACTTCGCGACCAGACTTTCCCCAGATCTTATCTAAAGGTAATTCTGGAAATATTGTCAAGATCGATTCGCCAATTTTTAATTCCTCTGTAAACCATTCTTTAAGCACGTCATTATACCAAAATAACTTTCCTTCTTGATCAATAATCGCCATAACTAACGGTAAGTTTTTTAAGGCATAGGACGCTCCTTGCTCAATACTATGGCTCATCGTATCTAAGTAATTATTCAAATCCTTTTGCCGCTCTATATGACGCTCACGCCCATATAGATAGAGGGACCCTAGTAAAATTGCCCCTAAAACTGCCACATAAGGGTTGTAAAAGATAATCACCACTAACAAAGCTGTCGCTACAGCAAGATAAATTCTTGTATCAAACCAAAAAGACGGACCTTGTGGCATAAATAAACCTCCCTGAAGGCTACCTAACATATCCAATGTATTATTCTTTGGACTGAGGCCCCCGCAATCGCCGATAATCCATAACCATGTCTATTGCCCCACCAAATATCAAGATCTGCGCCAGAAAACCGTTTGTCAATACCAAGAACAGTATAATCCCTCGGACCATTCTTGACAAATTGTATTTATCGGCAAAGTAGTTAAATAACGCCAGTCCCTGCACTAGAATGAGCATACTGGTCATTACTTGCAGATTCATACCAACTTGAGATAATAAAATAATTTCTCTGCTATTGCCCCAATAGATCATAACTAAAGACAATGCGAAAAAATATACAATATAATATGGTAAACACCAATCTTTAAAAGGTGGAAACCCAGGGACATGATGTCCGAGTTTCTTTAACACCACTTTTGCAATTAAAAAATTTAACCAAGTATCAAGTACTGATGCCATGATAAATCCTGCCGGTAAAATAATCTTCATCAAATCCATCATCGTTTGCATAGACTCTGTTATTTTTGCCAGTTCCTGCTCTCCCATGCCAAAGTTTCGATAGATTTCTACAGCTTGCTCTACTGCATTAGCCATTACATCCGTCTGCATAGTAAACGGATTGGTACCGATAACCATGGCACTTATCCCTAATAAAGCTGCTTTTGAAATAAGAGAAGCAATTGTTCCCCACAACATGGTTTTACCTGCACTAAAATTCATTCGGAATGCATAACCAAGAACAATACCAATTAAACCAAAGCCAACGACTACACTAAGAGAGTGTAAAGGATGCATTAACAAAGCAATCATGATGCCAGCTACTACGGTAGCCATAATACTCCATTTATAACCATGGCGAACACCCAATAAAATAATAGGTACCGGCCACATTAAATTTACAAAGGGTCCAATTAATGGTAAATATGCACTAATTAAGGCAAAAAGTATGGCTATACCCGAAAGTATTCCACCCTCTACCATCGGTCTTAGTCTTGTTTGTCTCATTGATTCACCCCTTTTTGCGAAGATGTCGTTGGTATTCGCTAGAATCCCCAAACCATTTCTCCACTTCTCGTTCTTTTTTTATATCTTGCTCTACTTTTTGCAATACAGCTTTATCTAAGGAATCAAAGCCAATCCCCAATCTCCTTGCCAATATATAACAAGACACGACTACGGCTGCCAACCCATCACTAATAGCCTGTTCACTATTTTTCGCCATAGCTTGGTATAATTGTCCAATATGGGTAATCAACTCTGCCTTAAGCCATTCTATCAAACGCATTTTGCGTAAAATATCGGATTCATTCGAAAACAAAACAGCCACTCCTCTCCTTTAATATATCTAAATAGTATTCGCAAATCAAGAGGCTGTTTCCTGCTATTTACTAAAGTATATCCCTATATAAGAAGGTTAATAGCATTCTTATTTCAGAATAAAACAAAAGAGAGGTTAAATAACCTCTCCTTTGTTTTATTCTGCTGTGAATGGCAGTAATGCAACAATACGTGCACGTTTAATTGCCAAAGTAACACGACGTTGATGTTTTGCGCAGTTACCAGAAATACGGCGGGGCAATATTTTGCCGCGCTCAGTAGTGTAACGGCGAATCTTGCCAACTTCTTTATAATCGATAGTTTCTACTTTATCAACGCAGAAACTGCAAATCTTTTTCTTAGGTTTTCTTCCTCTTTCACGTTTCACCGATAATACCTCCCTTTAAAATGGAATTTCCTCTTCAGGGAAGACCTCTGTACCAAAGGAACTGACATCATATCCGGATGATTTTGCAGGACCAGTCGTACTACTGTTACTGCCTACAGCTTGTTTAGTATCTAAGAACTCGATGTTTTGAGCTACTACGTCCGCTGCACGCCGTTTTTGTCCATCTTTTTCATAATCACGAATTTGCAAACGTCCTTCAACTAGTACACGACGACCCTTGGTAAGATTGTTGCCACAAACTTCGGCCAGCTTATCCCATACTACTACAGGAATAAAATCAGCACGCTTATTCTCACCATAGCCGGTATCAACTGCCACACTAAATGAAGCTACCGCTTTACCAGTTTGGGTGTATCGAACTTCTGGATCTCGAGTCAAACGACCGACTATTATAACCTTATTCATGGTGTAATTCCCCCTGGTCTATTCGTCTTGCTTAATAATCATGAATTTCAAAATGTCTTCTGTAATCTTCATTATACGATCAAGCTCAAGAATTGTCGCTGGTACAGCTGTAAAGTTCACTAAGCAGTAAAAACCTTCAGTAAAGTCTTTTACTACATAAGCCAAACGTTTTTTGCCCCAACGGTCAACTTTTTCTACTTGACCACCGTTGTTGTTAATAAGGTTTTCAAACTTGGTAATTACCGCATTTGTCGCTTCTTCATCCAACGGTTTAACAATAAACATGACTTCGTACTTTCTCACGAAATCACCTCCTCCTCTGGACTAATGGCTCCCTTAAGGGAGCAGGGAAGGTTTGTAAATATACTTTTTTCAAACCCCGCTAGGCTATCCTAGACTGATATAGTATATCACTACTATCTATAACAATGCAAGAATAAAAAACGATATTTAGCACTCTTTTTTTTACTTTAATTAAACATTAAAGCGGAAATAGGTAACATCCCCATCTTGCATAACATATTCTTTACCTTCTAAACGAACTAAACCTTTTTCACGAGCGGCGTTAGAGCTGCCTGTAAGCACTAGATCATTATAAGAAACAATTTCAGCTCTAATAAAGCCGCGTTCAATATCAGAATGAATTTTCCCGCCTGCCTGAGGTGCTTTTGTCCCCTTTTTGATGGTCCATGCACGTACTTCTTGTTCACCTGCAGTTAAAAATGTAACCAAACCTAATAGTTTGTAAGATGCTTTAATAAGCTTGTCCAATCCTGATTCTGCTAAACCAAGTTCTGCTAAAAACTCTTTTGCATCTTCCGCGGGAAGTTCTGCGATTTCAGATTCTACACGAGCTGAAACAGCGATTACTTCCGCTCCCTCTTCAAGAGCATACTTTTTAACAATCTTTACATATTCATTCTCATCTGCATTTGCTACTTCGTCTTCACTAACATTTGCAATAAATAATACGGGTTTTAACGTCATTAGATTCAGGTCGCCAATAAGCATAGCCTCATCTTCCGTCATTTCGACGCGACGGGCTGGTAATGCTTGTTCTAACAGTTCTTTAATCTTAACAAGTACTGCCATCTCTCCTGGTGCTTTTTTATCCCCTGTTTTAATTAGCTTTTGCACTCTTTCCATTCGTTTCTCTAATGTATCTAAATCTGCTAAGCATAATTCAGTATTGATAATTTCAATATCACGTAAGGGATCTAATTCTCCTTCCACATGGGTAATATTCTCATCGACAAAGCAACGTACTACTTGAGCTACAGCATCCACCTGACGAATGTGGGCCAAGAATTTGTTACCTAACCCTTCCCCTTTAGATGCACCTTTCACTAACCCTGCAATATCTACGAAGCGCATAGCAGTGGGGATACAACGTTTCGTTTTATACATTTGTACCAAGTGAGGTAATCTTTCATCAGGAACATCCACTACACCTACGTTAGGTTCGATTGTGCAAAAAGGATAATTGGCAGCTTCCGCACCAGCCTTCGTAATTGCATTAAATAATGTGCTTTTTCCTACATTGGGTAATCCAACGATACCTACTTCTAAATTTGTACTCATTTATTTATTCCACCTTATTCACAATCTTTTTTATAGTATTTCTTATTGTAGATGATTCCTCGGGCATTTTCAATATATATTCAGCATTATAGATTCCTTAATTAGGTAGCTTTACGCTCAACAATTTCTTTTACAGCCTTTTCAAACTTAGGACGGGGTACTAAAACATAACGTCCACAACCTATACACTTCAAGCCGAAATCAATTCCTGTCCGTGTAATCTCCCAGCGGTCTGACCCACAGGGATGACTTTTTTTCATTTTAACGATATCGCCAACTTCGTAACGAACGATCATTTATTCTCTTCCTCCTTTAGCCCTCTAAACATCTGTACGGGAGGCAAAATATGAGCCTCATCGAATAAACTTTTAATCTTGTATCTTAGCGCATTCTCTACTTTCCCTTGTTCTAACGGTACGGTCTTAGCTACTACACGAACTACTACTTCCTGTGAACGAAGATCTACAACTCCTACTACCGTAGGACCCTCTATCACTTCTATCATATCCTTACCAATCGCAACGCATGCTTGATCTAATAAGGATAAAACGTTAGTGATATCAGCCTCATAAGATACCGGTATATTCACCACCGCTTGCATATGGCCTCTAGTATAATTACTGACCCTAGATATGACGCCATGAGGAATAATATGCAATACTCCATTACCATCCCGCAATTTTGTAACTCGTAAACCAATATCCTCTACTGTACCTGCCATATCACCACTGACAATATAATCTCCGACTGCAAACTGATTTTCTAAGACAATAAAAAAACCTGTTACAAAATCTCGAATCAAACTCTGAGCCCCTACACCTATTGCTAACCCGATAATTCCGGCACCTGCTACAATAGAGGTGGTATCAATTTTAAACTCCTGCAATAACATTACAATGGTAATAAAATAAATCACATAACGTACAATGCTTTGTAATAATCCCCCAAAGGTTCGAGCGCGCTTTTCATCAAAGTGAAAGGCTTTAATCCCTACATTGGGAATGAATACCCGGTTAACAGCAAGGGAGAATAACCTCAAGATGATCGCAGCTACGAGTAAAATTCCAATAATCCGCATTATTTTATTACCAGCTAATAATAAAAAATCCGGTGTAAGCAACATGGGCATATGTCACTTCCTTTCCTTCATAGAGATTTTCGACACATTGTCTAACACTCTATAATGTTCTTTCTTTGATTTTATATAATTCCAATATATTATACATCCTTCTGAAAAACCCTTTTTCCTTGCTATACAGCAAAACTTTAAGTTAACTAGTCCTTCATCGATTCACAACTTCCTAATCATTCGCATATAATGTTGCACCAATGGTAAAGTGAGGCGACGTCTATGGCTACTACTTCCAGTACCAATCAAAATCCTCAACCCATTATTGATTTAATATTAGCTGACATAAACGCAATCATACCTAACTTTTCCTCTCTTGTTAGTTCCTATCGCTTATTAGTCGGAGCATCAGAGGAAATCCACCGTGTACCTGAAATCTGTCCTGATGTTTTTGAACGAGCAGTAAGACGCGCCGACAATGCAGGTACTATCATTGATATTTTTCTAGAACTATTGTGCTGCAAAATAGCTTTCAGTAGTGAATTTTTACAAATTTCCTGTGCCCCCGTAGATCTATTTCGTCTTCTCGCCAATCGCTCAACTGCCACAGATATACCGGCCCATACTGCCGAACAAGTGGTTGAAATGGAAGCACTACGAAGGGTTTTAGAACGATGTCATCCTAAAAACTCCTGTTTACCAGAATGCAACGAAGTGGTCTGTCCAAAACCCCCATCAATAGAGCCAACTCCAACTGGATCAACGGGACCTCCTCAGCCACCACCTAAAACTACACCCCAGCCCAATTATTCAGATATTGTAGAAGTAATAGGCGTTGCTCTTGCACAACTTGTTAGCAATCAGATTCGTCCAGCTTCTGAGGAAGCTGCCGATTCGGCATCACAACCTAGAGAGCAAGAGAAATTTGATTCTGCAAAAACAACGATTCCCGACAGTCGTGTGCGCTGTAAGCATTTACATAAATTCAGGTAAAGAAGACTTGATTCAGATGGAGTTTTAACTCCATCCGAATCTTAGCCCTTCTTATCCAGGGACTTAGCGCTCTTAACTCCCACTTATAAAAGATAGGAGTCTTAGAGCGGTTTAGTCATCGATAAAACTCTTACATAATTACAGTAAAAAAGATAGGAAAGAATCTAATTCTTTCCTATCTTACTATTCTTCTAAAGGACAAGGCCCTAACTCTTCATGATAATCACAAGGCTCAATGTGTATGACTACGTCACAGGGGCCAAGTTTATCCTTAATCTCCGCTTCAATTAGATCACATACAGCATGGGCTTTATTCAAATGCATATCCTTAAATAAAATAAGATGCATATCAATCAAACGCCAACTTCCAGAACGCCTCGTCCTGAGTTGATGAAAAGAGATAACTTCCTTATGACTAGTAATTACATCAATAATTGTTTGTTCTTCGTCTGCTGGTAAGCTAATGTCCGTTAATTCGTATAAACTCTTTTTTGTCATGCCATAACCAGCCTTAAATACCACACCCGCCACCACAATAGCAATCATTGGATCCAACCAAAAAATTCCCGTAATTCGGATAATGACTAAACCGACTAATACACCTACTGATGTCCAAATATCAGCCTTCAAATGTAATGCGTCGGCCTCTAATGCATGTGAACCAGTCTCTTTCGCCACTTTGAATAATTTACCTGATACCCAATAATTTACTCCTATAGAAATCCCCATCAAGATAATACCATATTCTAAGAACTCTGGCTTCGCTGTATTATGAAGCTTATCCCATGCCTCATAAACAATCCACAATGCTGCTGCCACAATTAATACGGCTTCAATAGCTCCTGATAGATTTTCAAACTTCCCATGACCGTAAGCATGATTCCCGTCAGGCGGTTTATCTGCCTTACGTACAGCATAGAACGCAACAATGGAAGCTAACAAATCTACACCTGAATGAGCTGCCTCCGAAATAATACTAACGGCTCCAGTGTAGAATCCTACCAGCAACTTTAATATTACAAGTACAGAGTTGGAAATAACGGATAGCCTAGCCGTGCGTTCCTTCAAATTACTATCTACATACTCCAAAGTATTACCTCCTAAATTTGGATAAGCAGATCCTCTTTGTTATAACCTAATATAGATTACAATATTCGTACTACTTATGAAACGTACCAACTCAATTCACTGTATCTATTATTAGCGGCAAAACAAAAAAATCTGCAGGTACCCTAAGGTCCCGCAGATTTATCTTTACCTGCTGCTTACTGCCCGGCCGCGCCAAAATCTAGGCCGCCTGTTCCTACCATATAATATAGTATCACATCCTTAAATTATGTGTAAATATTTTTACACATAATTTAAGGAAAAAGCACTCTACGATGGAGGATTGAGTTCTCACTAGATACGAACAATATGACTAATAGGATATCCTTTATCTTCTAATGCCTTTGCCAAGTCGTCTGTATCTACAATATCGGCGCGTATTATCATTTCTATTTTTCCATCAGGTAGGGCATAGCTAACCATACTTGTGATATTAATGTTCATTGCTAAGAACACTTCGGAAATTTCATGAAGCAATCCAATCTTATCTGTTACGTCAAGAGTGATGCGAGTCTTACCCTCTACTAGCCCCATAATATCAACAAAACTTTTGAAAATATCTGTTTCCGTAATTACACCTGCTACTACCTGCTGATCATTTACTACTACCAAGCCACCGATGCGATGATTATACATCAAGATAGCTGCTTCTTCCACCGTAGCACCTGCACTAATCGTAATAACTTGTTTTTGCATAATCTCTTTTACTTTCATTTTAGCTAACAAGTAATTCAGTTCAAAGATGGATAAGGCCGTGGCTGGAGATGCAGATACTGCACGAAGGTCTCGGTCAGTAACAATACCTACTAGTTTTCCGCCATCTACTACGGGTAAACGACGGAATTTATTAGTGCGCATAATCTCTGAAGCATCAGCAATTGTTGTAGTTGAAGTAATGGTTATGGGATTTGCTGTCATTCTACTTTCCACAAACATATTATCATCTCCACTTATTTTTTTCGATTACATTAACCGCCTAAGTAAGCTTTGCGTATTTCTTCACTTGCAGCCAGTTCTTTCGCATCACCTGAAAGCGTAATCCGCCCTGTTTCTAATACATAAGCCCTGTTGGCAATTGATAGGGCCATATGAGCATTTTGTTCTACCAAAAGAACCGTCGTACCACTCGCGTTAATTTCTTTGATAATCGAAAAAATTTCTTTTACTAACAAAGGTGCAAGACCCATGGAAGGCTCATCTAATAGTAACAAGCGAGGACGACTCATTAACGCACGTCCCATAGCCAACATCTGTTGTTCACCGCCTGACAAGGTACCAGCTAATTGACCACGGCGCTCCGATAAACGAGGAAACCTCTCAAAGACTTTCTCCATGTCTTCTTGAATCCCCTTGCTGTCACTTCTAATATAAGCTCCTAGTTCTAGGTTTTCTAAAACGGACATATTTGCAAATACTCTACGTCCTTCAGGAACCTGGGAAATGCTCATTTTTACAATATCTTGAGCTGCTGCCCCTGCAATGTTTTTTCCCTCAAAGGTAATCTGACCAGCCTTAGGTTTTAATAGTCCAGAAATAGTACGTAAAATTGTACTCTTACCCGCTCCATTTGCACCTATTAAGGTAACAATTTCACCTTCTTGCACCTCAACGCTAATACCTTTAAGCGCATGAATTGCACCATAAAAAACATCAATATTTTCTATTTTTAACATGACTCAACCTCCTCTCCGAGGTAGGCCTCAATAACCCTAGGGTTATTCTTGATTTCCTCAGGCGTTCCTTGGGCAATAATACTACCATATTCTAGTACATAAATACGTTCGCAAACATTCATAACTAACTGCATATCATGTTCAATTAATAAAATTGTTAAGTCAAATTCTTGTCTTATCCACTTTATCATTTGCATTAATTGCTGAGTTTCCTGAGGATTCATCCCCGCCGCTGGCTCATCAAGCAGTAGAAGTTTTGGCTGAGCCGCTAAGGCTCTAGCAATCTCTAATCTACGTTGCTCACCATAAGGTAAATTCTTAGCAATTTCATCCTTCTTATGGCCTAACTTAAATATTTCTAATAATTTTATAGCTCTTTCTTCAATTTCTTTTTCTTCGCTATGATACCTACCCATACGCAATACAGACTCTAATAGTCCATACTTTACATGAAAATGATAAGCAATCTTAACATTATCCAGTACAGATAACTCAGAGAACAAACGAATATTTTGAAAGGTTCTAGCTACCCCTTTTTGGGTAATTTGAAAGGGTTTAAACCCGATAATACTTTTGTCATCAAAATCAATCTGGCCTGTTGTCGGCTGATAAACACCTGTTAACAAATTAAATGCTGTTGTTTTGCCAGCTCCATTCGGACCAATTAAACCAATTAACTCGCCTTTGTTAATATCTATCGAAAAATCAGATACGGCCTTTAGTCCGCCAAACACTTTAGAAAGTTTAGTTGCTTTGAGTATTGCCACGCTTAGTACCTCCCATCAAACGGCCAAAGATTTTAAGGCTGATTTCCTTGTTGCCAAATAATCCTTGTGGCCGATATAACATCAATACAATTAGCATTAATGAGTAAATAATCATGCGCCACTCTGGATAGCCAGCTAATGCGGCAGAAACAAAGGTCAACAAAACAGCAGCAGTTATTGATCCACTAATACTGCCTAATCCGCCTAACACAACGATTGTCAAGATATCAAAGGATTTCATGAATGTGAAAGACGCGGGATGGGCAATATAAAAATAATGAGAGAATAAGGTTCCTGCGACACCAGCAAAGGCAGCACCAATCGTAAAAGCCATTACCTTATATTTGGTAGTATCAATCCCCATATCCTCCGCCGCAATCTGATTTTCACGAATAGAGATGCAAGCTCGGCCGTGCGTAGAATTAATTAAATTTCTAATGAAAAATACAGTAATCACTGTAGCAAAAAATACCCAAGTAAAATTACTATAGCGAGGAATACCCATAAAACCAGAAGCTCCGCCCACATAAGGAATATTAAGAATGGTAATACGGATGATCTCCCCTAGGCCTAATGTAGCTATCGCTAAATAGTCTCCGTCTAATCTAAGGGTAGGCAGCCCTATTACGAATCCCAAGAAGCCAGCCGCAGCCGCGCCCCCTAAAATAGCAACAATGAAAGGTAGTTGTAATTTAACTGTTAGTACGGCACCTAAGTAGGCCCCAACAGCCATAAAACCAGCATGACCAATGGAAAATTGCCCTGTAAAACCATTAATTAGATTCAAGCTTACTGCCAGTATGATATTAATACAAATCAGAACTAAGTTTAGCTCCCAAAAGGGTCCGATAATATCTAGCATAATCAACCCTTGAACAACTGCATAAAAAACGACACAAGCTGCCAGTGCTAATAATTCTTTTTTATTTTTTCCCATTATTCATTGTCACCTACACTTTCTCACGCACATTTTTACCTAATAAGCCAGATGGCTTAAATAGTAAAATAATAATTAAAATGGCAAACGCTGCAGCATCACGGAAGGTGGATGAGATAAAGCCGCTTACCATAGCTTCAATGATGCCCATTATAATACCACCAAGCATCGCTCCTGGAATAACTCCAATACCACCAAGTACAGCAGCAACGAAGGCTTTAAGCCCCGGCATAATACCCATTAATGGATCAATAGAATTATAGTACACACCCACTAGCATACCAGCAGCTGCCGCCAATGCAGAACCGATGGCAAAGGTAATAGAAATAACGCGATCAACATCTATCCCCATCAATCTCGCTGCATCTGTATCGAAAGATACAGCTCGCATAGCTTTACCTATTTTTGTACGCTGTACAACATAGGTCAAAATAATCATAAGGACTACGGAAATTGCTAATATTATCACCTGTTGGCTATTCACTACAATGTTACCAAAGTTAAACACCTGAGATTCGAATAAGGCTGGAAAAGTGCGGGGTTGCGGTGTAACAAGCAGCATACCGCCATACTCTAGTAGTAACGATACACCAATTGCTGTTATCAGTATAGCAATTTTAGGTGCCTTTCTGAGTGGTCGATAAGCCAATCTTTCAATTGTCATCCCAACTACGGCAGCCACTACCATGGATATAATTAACGCTGGGAAAAAGGAAAGTTTGAGTGCTGTTGTTGCAAAAAATGCTACATATGCGCCTACCATATAAATATCACCGTGAGCAAAATTAATTAATTTAATGATACCATACACCATGGTGTAACCTAAGGCAATTAGCGCATATATACTGCCTAGGGATATACCATTAATCAATTGTTGTATGAATTGCTGTGTAAATGAAAAATCCATGACCCGCCTCCTACATTTATTTTTTATTTAGAAAAGATAAAGCAAATGCTTTTTCCCTTTATCCCTTAACTTCCTCTCTCTCGCTTTATTTTTATTTTTTATCACATCCTTCTTTTAGTATCCTGGAGAAAAACAAAGAGGTCTCATAAAGTCTAATAGAGTCTATTTTAAAATCCCCATCTACCTTGTTATCCCTGGCGTTATCGCTCAACGTACCTCTTTGTACGCCTCCCTCAAATGCTCATAAGGACTAGCATCTGGACATCTAAAAACAGCCTCTTCACAAGTCGTGCGTTTTTTTAAACCCACACTAATATTTCTATTATTCTTTACAGTAGTTTTACATTTGTCTTCCTTGAGTGAATACGTCTTTATAATTATATACGTAATTATAGATACATTGTCCGTTACTGTCAATACATTTATAAATTTTCTCGCCATTTAATCTTTGTCAAGAGAACAAATCGTCTTTGCTACAGTACTTTTTTATTATATTTTTTTCACTTTATATTTAACTGTAAAGTTTTAACCTTAAGCACCTCTTGCTTAATTCTTATGCAATATTTGTGCCAAATTCAATTATTTAAAACAATATTGATTTATTTCCTTATTAATAACTTCATTTTCCTTGTTTTGCTTACAAGAAGCCGTTTTTTTAACCATTTGAGCTAATTAGCAACTAGTCAAATTATCTTAGTTCATGTGGAAGATAAGAGTTTTTCGTCTGCATTTAGACAGTATCGTCAAATTATAGATAGTGCTATTTAACATATCAAACATCTTATCCAATTGCCCTGCAGCCTAGGATCCGGGAAAAATAAAAGAACCACAAAGACACAAAGAAGGGATCTACTACATTCTTGTACCTACTTTGTGTGCCACACCTGTGACACTGTGCCTTTGCGGTTCTTATTTGCACATCTAATAAGGGGTTTTCTATGTCAGCTTATTGACATGAACTACTGCAGCGTAAGGTAGTAATTTATGGATTAATTTTTTCTTTAAAGGTTTGCTTACCATCTTTCATCTCAATAATTACAGCACTTTTTACTGCATCATGTGTTTCATTTAAAGTAATCTTACCTGAAACAGCATTATAGTCTTTTGTTTTTGCCAACTCATCTTTAATTTTCACTGTATCTACACTATTTGCCCGTTTAATAGCCTCGATAACCATCATGGTAGCATCATACGCTAAAGCAGCAAAAGCATCCGGTGTTTCCTTATATTCTGCCTTATATGCATCAACAAATGATTTAATCTCTGGGCTATTATCGTCCGGTGAATAATGATTTGCAAAGAATGTATTATTCAACGCTTGCGGTCCTGCAATTTCTGGAAGTTTAGCCGAATCCCAGCCATCACCACCCATAAACGGCATATTCAAACCAATTTCACGAGCTTGCTTTATAAGCATTCCTACTTCTTGATAATAACCAGGTACAAATACGACATCTACATTCGCTGCCTTTATCTTAGTTAAGGTAGCTTTAAAATCTGTGTCCTTCGCTAAATATGCTTCTTCCACAATGACTTGACCGCCGTTTTTAATAAAGGTTTCTTTAAAGAATTGTCCTAAACCTTTAGCGTAATCACTAGAATTATCAATATAAACGGCTGCGGTCTTGGCTTTTAGAGTTTTTGTGGCAAAGTTAGCCATTACAGAACCTTGGAAGGGATCAATAAATGCAGCCCTAAACAAATAATCTCGAACTTTATTCGTTGTGGGATCTACAGTAACTTTAGGGTTTGACGCTGTTGGACTAATGGCCAATACTTTATTATCTTGGTTTACTTGAGCACCAGCAATTACACTAGAAGAAGCAATCGGGGCAATGACCGCGACTACCTTATCTTGAGTAATTAATTTCTGCATAGAATTTGCGGCTTCTGCAGCTTCACTCTTATTATCAGCAATGACTAAACTTAATTGCTTACCTAATACACCGCCCTTAGCATTGACTTCTTTGATTGCTAGATTAGCACCGTTACTCGCCGACTTACCAAAAGTTGCGTTACCACCAGTCATTTCTAAATTAGCTCCAAGCTTAATTACATCTACAGCTGGTTTACCACCACCACAACCTGTAACTGCTAGTGCTATCATTGCAGTTGCCATAAGGGCACCGATCCATTTTCCCTTTTTCATGTTAAACACACACTCTCCCCCTACTTGTTACTTTTCTAAAAACTATACAGCTCTATTTTTCCCGTTACACCACCTAGTCCTCTCCAGGCGAATATACGTACTCAATATAAGGTGTATTATAGACATATTGTCTTTGTATGTCAATACTTTCGAGGAGGACATTGAGTCATTTGTTCTCACGCAGTGGACATCGACTGTTTTTCAATGTAACGGAACTCTATATTCTCCTTTAACTCCTAATCTTAAACAATTTTTGTTTAAAAAAAGGACTCAGCAGGTGCCGAGTCCTTTTTTCTTATTATTTAAGGATTAATTTTTTCTTTAAAAGATTGCTTGCCATCTTTCATTTCGATAACAACGCCACTCTTAATTGGATTATGACTAGCATCGAGGGTAATAATACCTGTTACCACTTGTAAATCTTTTGTTTGTTCTAATGCATCTCTAATTTTACTTGGATCTGTACTATTTGCGCGTTTTATTGCATCAATTACCATCAATGCACCATCATAACCTAGAGCAGCTAGGGCATTTGGTTCTTCCCCATATTCTTTCTTATATGCAGCTACAAATTTTACAATTCGAGGATCTGTGTCTTGGGATGAATAATGACTGCTAAAGAATGTATTATTTAGTGCGGCTGCGCCAGCGACTTCTACTACCTTAGGATCATCCCAGCCATCTGTACCGATTAGCGGTATAGAAATTCCTAATTCACGAGCCTGCTTCGCAATTTTGCCTACCTCTTCATAATATGCAGGAATAAAAATGGTATCCGCATTCATTACTTTAATTTTTGTCAAAGTTGATTTAAAATCTTGATCTTTTTGTAAAAATGCTTCTTTGCCAACAATTGTTCCACCATTTTTGACAAACTGGGCTTCAAAAGCTTCTGCTAGTCCTTTGGAATAATCAGAACTGTTGTCTATATAAATGACAGCAGTTTTTGCGTTTAGGGATTTGGAAGCGAAGTTAGCCATTACGGTTCCTTGGAAAGGATCGATAAAGCAACTACGGAAAGCATATGGTTTCACTTTACCGTTATCATCTACTGTAATTTTGGTATTTGTACCAGTAGCAGTGACAACGGGAACTTTATTATCTTGACCTACCTGTAAAGTTGCTAATACATTTGAACTCGCTACGGGTCCTAAAACAACAGATACTTTATCCTGGGTAATTAGCTTTGTTATCGCATTTGTAGCTTCTGAGGGCTCTGATTTATTATCTGCTACGATTAATTTAAGTTGTTTACCAAGAACCCCCCCTGCTGCATTTGCTTCTTTAAAGGCTAGCTCAATACCATTTTTGGTAGCTTTACCATAGTTGGCAACACCACCTGTCATTTCCATATTGCCACCAATTTTTATTTCTTTAGAATCACTTGCCGATGGCGTTGAGCCACAACCTGTCAACATTAGGCTAACCATAGCTACTGTTACTAATGAACCAATAAACGACAACCTCTTTTTTGACATCATTCTTCCTCCCTTATCTCCTGCATTACATCTTTACACATTTTAATTTGCATTTAGCAGTAAAGTGCGTCACCAGAATATATTTGTTTATGTA
Organism: Pelosinus sp. IPA-1; assembly: GCF_030269905.1. Lineage (NCBI taxonomy): Bacteria > Bacillati > Bacillota > Negativicutes > Selenomonadales > Sporomusaceae > Pelosinus > Pelosinus sp. IPA-1. The sequence goes on from NZ_BSVC01000005.1 coordinate 374,533, forward strand.
TGCTATTATATTTACTACTCTTGTTACTGTCAATACTTTTTTAATATGACTTGTCTTTAGCATTTAATAAGGATTCCCTGTGAAAAAATAAAAAAGCTAATTTTTAAATCTGAAACGCCTATATCCATCTGACACAAACATAATATCTTTTATCTTTCCCTACCCAACTATTCCCGTTTTTATGTTCTTAAAATAAAAAAACTCGGCATCAAGCCGAGTTTTTCATAATCTTCTTATTCAGGATTTATTTTCTCTTTAAACGTTTGTTTGCCATTTTTCATTTCAATAACAACGCCACTCTTAATCGGATCATGATTGGCATCTAACGTAATCAAACCAGTTACTACTTGTAAGTTTTTTACTTTTTCTAGTGCCTCTCTTACTTTCTCAGGTTCAGTACTATTGGCTCTCTTAATGGAATCCACTACCATTAACGCTGCATCATAACCTAAAGCTGCGAAAGCATTGGGCTCTTGTCCATATTCTTTCTTATAAGCTTCAACAAACTTTGCAATATTAGGATCCGTATCTTGTGCAGAGTAATGATTACTGAAGAATGTATTATTTAATGCATCAGCACCAGCCACTTCGGCTATTTTAGGGTCATCCCAGCCATCTGTGCCAATTAGTGGTATAGAAAGTCCCATCTCACGAGCTTGTTTTGCAATTTTGCCTACTTCTTCATAATAAGCAGGAATAAAGATTGTCTCAGGATTCAACGCTTTTATTTTAGTTAGTGTTGATTTAAAATCCTGATCTTTTTGTAAAAACGCTTCCTTCCCTATAACTATACCACCATTTTTAACAAATTGGCTTTCAAAGGATTCTGCCAGGTTCTTAGAATAATCTGAGCTGTTGTCAATATAAATGACTGCTGTTTTAACATGTAATGTCTTCGCAGCGAAATTAGCCATAACAATTCCTTGAAAAGGGTCAATAAAACAGCTACGGAAGATATAAGGCCTTACTTTACCATTATCAACTGTAATTTTAGCATTTGTTCCAGTTGGGGTGATAACCGGAATTTTATTATCTTGGGCAACTTGCAAGGTTGCTAATGCATTAGAGCTAGTAATAGGACCCATGATAAGAGAAACTTTATCCTGAGTAATTAATTTTGTTGTTGCATTAGTAGCTTCAGATGCCTCAGATTTATTATCAGCTATTATTATTTTAATTTGTTTACCAAGAACCCCTCCTGCCGCATTTACCTCTTTAAAGGCCAATTGAATGCCATTTAAAGCAGATTTACCATAATTGGCAACACCGCCGGTCATTTCAACGTTTGCACCAATTCTTATTTCTTTTGAATCATTCGCTGCTGGCGATGATCCACACCCTGCTAGCACCGCTCCAACGATAATTACTGTAATAAAGCCAGCTGCCAATAACCATTTTTTCACATCTTCGTCCTCCTAAACCTAATGTAACCAAGAGCCCTACACCGCCTGTCTTCACAGCGAGAGAAGCTAGTAGTTCAATACGAACAATCTGTACTTGCTATATTACATTTATCCTTTGTGCCCCCCTTAGCACTTATCATTACACAATTACATAATTTTATTTTTATATTGTTTGTGCAATATTGTATTTGTAACATATTTGTCTATGTAGGCTATTATATTTACTTCATTCCCTACTGTCAATACTTTTTTGTCTCACTTAAACGTACTTTGAGTATCTCACTCTCCTCAGGGCATACATTTGTCGTGATACAAATGTACATCAAAAAAACCAGTAGGACAATGACCACGTACGTGGTCATTGTCCTACTGGCTCATAATTTAATATATATATATCTAAATAAACAGCGATCTAGGAATCTATAATTTACCTGAGAAATTCTTCACTATAAATATACTACTGTAAATCGTACTTATTAACTAACATGATATAAAGGTGAAGTGGTTGGATTACAAATTTGGCCATTTGGACAACCAATTAAGTTTCTGCCACTCTCTTTGGCGTTGTATAAGGCTTCATCGGCAATCCTAAAAAGCTCTTCAGTTGTTTCTATCCCTTCTTTGCCAATAGCATATCCAATACTAACTGTTACATGTAATGCAGATTCCTTTCCGAAATAGAAGGGGTGTCGCTCTACATTATTTGAAATCCGTACAGCTGTTGTCTGCACTTCCGTTTCATTACTACACTGAATTATCACTGCAAACTCTTCGCCTCCATAACGAAATACCATATCGCCTTCTCGTAGACTACCTTTTAATACTGTCGCCATATCCCTAAGCACAGCATCACCGCATAAATGTCCATAGGAATCATTAAAAATCTTAAAATAATCTACATCTAAGAGCAGTATTGCTATATTATAGGGCACTAACTCCTCTAATTTATTCCGGAAGGAACGATAGTTATATAATGTAGTCAGCTCGTCCTTTTCTGCTAATGCACTTACCGTTTTATAGGAATTTTCCATCTGACTGAGTAGTTGTTTTACTTTTTCATTTTGGTGTAAGGCTTGGTGTTCAAGCTGTGATAAATGTTGAGCCAAAACATTCACATTGATAATCAATAAACTGTGCATTATAATCCAAATCATATTTTTTTGATCAATTTCCACTTGGTCTATACTGGCAACAAAAAAAATGACTGCAATCACCATTGCTCCAGCCAAGGAGTATTTACGATCAAATGTTAAGCCGATCTGAACAGCATACAAATAAAATAATACTACTGCCATAAAATTAGGGGTGCTCATATAAAAATAGACTAATAAACTGACAGTTAGAAAAAATGTGCTTATATCATAGGCAGCGAATCTCTTTAACGGAAAAACAAGTAATACTCCATATACTATAGCCAATAGTATATATAGATATATTTGGCTATTTAGCAGGTCCGATACCGTTATTAATTGTAAGGCTAAACAACAACCTAGTGATATAAGATTTGCAATATATCCAATCTGTACCTTTTTATGAGTCTCATATTCAAGCATGCCCAACCCTCTTTTAATATTATTATAAACCCAGACACTTTCCGCTTTTATTATATAATGGTATTTACTCCACTTTTTACCAAACTCCTGCTTTTCTAAATCTTTTTAATAATAAAAAAAATCCTTCCTATTCCAATACTTTTTGGGAATAGGAAGGATTTTTTAAAATAAGGATGCTTTCATTCTATGAATGTATCGGCTGCTTATTATCATGCATTGACCAAATACCACAAGGGCAAATACCAGCGCATATGCCGCAACCAATACATTTATGAGAATCTGATTTATACTCAAAATTACCATCTGCACTATGAGTTCGGGTAATGGCGTTTTCCGGACAAGATCGTTCACACATATGACAATCACGGCAAGTTCCGCAACTAATGCAGCGCAAATGATCATCATCTGCTTTTGGAACCTCACAGCTATGGCACTTTTTGAAGTAAGCTGTGCTTAAACGATTGGTATCAATTTTAGTTTTTTGCTGTGTTGTATATATGGAACCAGTCAAATAGGCATCTACTGCTGAAGCAGCCTGTTGCGCTGCACCTATGGCATCTACCATACGCCCAGGTTTTACAGTGTCACCTGCAGTATATACGCCTTCTGCAATTTTATAATCACCAGAAGCTATTAAATAACCACGTTCAGTTACAATGTCTTTTGGTAAAAATTTAAGTTCAGGCACTTCACCAATTGCAATAATTACAGTATCACCTTTAATAAATTCGTTATCTTGAGTAACAATGCCTTCAGCGGTTACCTCTTTGGTAGAAACAGGCCATAATAGCTTCCCACCTAAATCTTCAACGTGAGCTATTTCTTTAGCATCAGCAGCTGGTCGCTGAACATCAATACAAATTACCTGTTCTGCGCCCATCTGATAGGCTCCCACTGCTGCGTCCATCCCTGAATTACCACAGCCGATTACAATTACATTTTTGCCAACCTTAGGTTTTTTCCCTTTGTTGATTGCCTTAAGAAAATCAATCCCCTTTAGAATTCGTTCATGTCCTGGCCAAGGGACCACTTTACCAATATGTCCTCCTGTAGCGACTACAACTGCATCATGAGTTTCTCTGATTTCAGTAAATTTTACTTCATCTACAACCGTATTATTTTTAAATATTACGCCCATGTCTTCAATACGCTTCAACTCTTTGGCTAACGTGGATTGCGGTAAGCGAGAACGAGGGATTACCTGTTCTAGTTTTCCGCCCATCTTTTCATCCGCTTCAAATACAGTCACGTTGTGCCCCTTCCGAATTAGCTGCCATGCCGCAGTTAAACCGGCTGCACCACCGCCAATAACTGCTACAGATTTCCCCGTTTTAGCAGTTGGTTTTGCCAATGTAACATCTTTAGAATAGGTGCCAAGTTCACCAATTTGCACTGAAATATCTAGATTCTTACGCGTACAATCGTCCATACAAACATTTGGACATACAGCGCCACAAACCGAACCAGGGAATGGGGTATATTCTAAAACTAGTTTATAAGCTTCTTCTACTTTGCCTTCACGCAGTAAATTAAAACGACGATGAGAAGGTATGGATGCAGTACAATTAAATTCACATGGCGAAGCATAAAGAGCATTTTCCCACACAGGAACACGCTGACGATATAAATCAGTAGTTACTAATCCAATTACAGCAAAATCGTCTTTCAATACGTCACTAAAAATGCCACTTGGTACCCATTCTTCTGTACGATAGGATAAGATATTTGTCTGCGCTACTTTCACGCGTTCATCATATTTTAAAGGAACTACCTTATACCATTCTGCCCAATTACTTAATTCTTCCCGAATTTCCGGTCGAGCAATCGATGTAAGAAAATCATCCATTTTATTATCCAAATAGGCAATATCAGCTTCGCCAAGAGGTGTAATTTTGACATCTTTCTTAGAAATTCCGGAAGCATTTCCCCGGAAATATAATGTTCCCCCTACCATACCAATACAGGAGCGATCACCTAATACGGACTCAAATTTTTCACTATCATAACCACAGATAACTGCAATACCACCAGACATAAACTCAAAGGAAAAACTACCGCAGTTTTTTAACACCCAAAATTCCGGCGGGGCATAAAGAGGATCATGTTTCATTAGAGACCCAGAGCGAGTACCTGCCCGGCCCCCAATATAAATATTACCGGATGCCGCACAATGAGCTGCTGTATCACCAGCATCCCCACGCACTACAATTTTACCGCCAGCATTTAGCCAGCCCACATCAGCAGAAGCCGATCCTTCTACGACTATTTCAGTACCTTCCAGACACATAGATCCAACCCGTTGTCCAGGGTTTTTAACAAAAAACTTTAAATCTTTTCCTTCTGGATGCCAAAGAGGTCCTCCAATATCATGTTGGCCGGAAGCCTCTATATGAAATTCTGTTTCCCCTGCTGCTACTGCTTCATTAATAGCTTGCAGCAGATCCTGGGTAGACATTCGCTGATTTTTGTCGAGACCATTTATTTTAAACATACTGCTTCCCTCCTAACAAACATACTGGATTGCTAATTTTTCAGCAACGGCTTGATCCGTAGTTACTAAGGCATCTGAACGCCCTACAGGTAGCGAACTATTACCAATAGGAGCCATTAACTTTCTCAGCTCACTATCAAGGGCTAGCATATAATCTACAATATTCTGCGCCCCTTTATCAATATCAAGGCGTTCTACAAGGCGAGGATCTTGCGTACAGATACCAGCTGGGCATTTTCCCGTATTACATGCATTACATCTGCCATGTTCATTTCCTACACAGCCAAGTAACTGAATTAGTATTTTTCCTAAGAAGATACCATTTGCACCTAAACAAATTACTTTAAAGGCGTCAGCTGCTGCATTTCCTGTCAAACCAATACCGCCACCTGCCCATAACGGAATCTGCCCTTGTCTTCCTTGTTTTACAGCAGACAAATAACACTCTCTTGTCTTTGAGACTACAGGGTGCCCTGTATGATCGAGCGATATTTCATTCGCTGCACCAGTACCACCTTGGATGCCATCTAAGAAAAATCCACCACAAATTCTATAAGGATCCCGTAAAAGATTATTATATACAGAAACAGAAGTCGCCGAGGCGGCGCACTTAATAGCAACTGGAACTCTAAACTTAAAGGCTGCATTCATAGATAAAAACATTTTTTGCACGGATTCTTCGATGGAATACAAGCCTTGATGATTCGGCGGTGACATAAGGTCAGCTTTAGGTACACCCCGAATAGCTTGCACATGATCTGCCACCTTGGCGGCAGGTAAGAGACCTCCATCTCCAGGTTTTGCACCTTGCCCAATTTTAATTAAAATTCCTGCTGGATCCACCTTCATTTTAGGTATTGCTTTAACAATCCGATTCCAACCAAAATGGCCGGAGGCAATTTGTAAAATCATATATTTTAGCTGTTCTGATTCGAGAAGTTTAACTGGCATTCCACCTTCACCAGAGGACATACGTACAGGCATATTATGTTTTTCATTTAAATATGCAGTTGCTAAAGCAACAGCTTCCCAGGCTCTCGTGGACAAAGCACCAATCGACATATCACTAAAAATAACAGGATAAATCCAATTGACTGGTGGCAGTTTCGCTGTCAGATTTAATGTACCATTTGATGCACTTAAGGGAAGCTCATGAGGCAAAAGCACCCTCCCAAAAGGAGCTAAAATATCAAAGGTATGACGCTCTGAATCTAGAGCCGGATCTGTCATCTGAGAAATACGACCTATAATTATATTATCAAGGGTCCGCCCACTATTTAAGCTAGTTCGCCCCCCTCTTTTAATTGGTGATCCGCCTTTTCTTGCCAGCAAGTTAAAACGGGAATCAGGATTACGAACTGGCTTAATTGCCTGATTGGGACACACTTTCTCACACATACCACAGCCGGTACAGGCGTGTTCAATGCTATTTCTTTGCTTGATCGTAAGCACTGCACTATGTTTTTGTGTTGGCTCAGGGCGATGGCCAGTAGAAACAGTAACAGAACGACGCTCTACCACTGGCTGAATGGCTTGAAACGTGCAAGCAGCAACGCAGCTGCCGCACATGGTACAGCGATCAGGCTTGGTTTCAATCTTCCAAGGCAAATCATTTACGGTTATATCTTGCGTTTTTACTGTTTCCATCTCTCTACCTCCAATTGCTGATTAATGATCACTACTTCACGTTCATTTGGATACACATCTAACTCTTGGTTACGATTTGGCAAAATAGCATTCAGACCACATACCTCTGACGCAATAGCTACCATATTTTCATCCCCACCAACGACTACGGGACGTAATTTTTTAGAATCACAGCATGTCACAATATCTCCGCTGGGCAACATGGCAATTACTGTATTAGGTCCATTAATTTCTAAAGAACCTAAGGACTGCCGAATCGCTCTAAGTTCAGCACTATCTGAGCGCTCAGAAATTTCGTTAAATGGCAATGGAGTAATGACATGTTTGTAATACTTGATAGGCCATTTCAACTCTTGCAATACATAATGTAAGGTATAAAGAAAGTTTTGGGAATCTGATTCAAAACCAATATACCCGCGATGCAATGACTTTTGATATTCTTTATTCTTAGTATAAAAAGTGTTTTCGCCGTTAGCACACAAGGTATATCCTTGTAAGAAAAACGGATGGGCAGCATAACGTACAATATCATAATTTGTGTTTTGTCTACATTGGACAACTACATTTTTGGCCATTAAGTCACCATTGTTATCCCACAACTTAAAGTAAGTAGCAATATCCCATGGATCACCAATTTCTTTTAATGTAAGAACATCGGGCCAGAAGGAATATACATAACCTTGCTCTTGTTTTTCTAGAAGTTCTCTAAGTGCCAATCTAGTATCTAGTAATAACTCTCCCTTTGCCTCTTCCGTGGCATCACGGTAATATTCAGGATATTCATAATTGCGGAAAATATAATAAGGCATAGCCTTAATATCTAGCTTTACATTTTTAACGCCACGCGGAATCCACTCTGCTAGTTGTATAAAGTCATTTGCTTCCATATAATCTTCGACCAGCTTAGCACCTTTTTGCGTACAGGCTAGAGATAATAAGGGTTTGTCTTTATGTTGTGAAAAAACCCCCGCTAGATCCTGCATAACCATAGCAAACCCTGAGTTATCATGGCCTTCCTGCTGCGGCAGCATTAAATGCAACGCCGCTGATGGATGGAAATAATCCTTGCTTTTAATGGCACCAATTCTACACATAACTTTCCCCCACTCCTCATATCAAAATTCTCTTTTATATACCACAGCTACCAAATGCTAGAACGTGAAAAAATCAACTATATCTTAGCAACAGAAAAGACCCTGGAAACCGCTGGATGTAAAGTCAGCCTATAAGTAGAAAACAAGAATTACTCTACCACCAAGCTTCATTTATCCAGGACTTCCCGCAGGGCCTTTTTTACCCACGGTGTTGTGCAAATTGCACCTGTACCGCTTGGACCAGCCGCTTTACCGCGCGGAACCCTAGGTACACTCCTAAAAATCTTTTGTATTATTGACAAAAACACTTTTGTTTCACTTACTACATTATAAAAACGAAATTCTTTACTGTCAATATGTATAGAAAATAATACATTATACACATGTTATACATATGAACTAAAATATTATTCTGAAAACTTCTGTATTTATACCTATACTATAATACTTGATAAATATATATTATGTATATTTATTCACAAATTCTGTTGATGTTTTTTAGTAAGCAGTAATGTAAATCATTATTCACCTTTTGTTCTTACTGTAATCCAGCCTAAAATTTATAAGTAATCATTAATATCATATGAACCTTGTATTGCATTGTTTTGCAGTATACAAAATATTTTCTTCCCAAATACACTCCAAACAAAGGATAGTAACTCTTTTTACTTTGCATAAAATATTATAGATCACCATATAATATTCCTATATTCCCCAGTATTTCCGTTAAGTCCCACACTGCTAAATAGGAGATTTTATATGTTAAATAATCTTTTGAAATTCCCTAAGCTAAGTTCTGAATTTAAGCTTAACATCAGCCAACCAACTGCCATGTATGATATTGCCATCCATTTACGCAGTATTATGCAAGAAGCCACTACAACGAATGGTTCATTAGTTGTGTTATGCATTGGTACAGATCGCTCTACTGGAGACTCCCTCGGTCCCCTTACGGGAACAAAGCTACGCTCGTTTAACTCTTACCCTCATATTTATGGTACACTTGATGAACCAATCCATGCCACCAACTTAAACGATACGGTAAAGTCCATACAAAAAAATATTTCTCAACCTTTTATTATTGCTGTTGACGCTTGTCTCGGCCGTACAGAAAGTGTTGGATGCGTTTCACTTGGCAGAGGTCCATTAAAACCAGGGGCCGCGGTACATAAAGATCTTCCGTCTGTGGGAGATGCCTATATTACAGGGATAGTAAATGTAAGTGGTTTTATGGAACATCTAGTGCTGCAGAGTACTCGTTTAAATTTGGTTATGAAAATGGCAGATACCATTGCCCATGCTATTTCTTATGGGCTACGGACCTATACAAAACCATAAAGATAAGAAAAGACTTGGCTTGTGCCAAGTCCTCGGATGCAGGCAGAAGCCTTAGTCGTTCTTACTTGGAATCAAGAAAGTGTTATACTTTCTGATTCCGTATAAAAAGAAAAGCCGAAGCTCTAAAGAGCTTCGGCTTTTCTATTACATCCTACCTAATTCTTCAATAATTTCGTTGAAAGTTTTTCCTGTCGCATTAATAACAGGTACATCCGTGGCCGTATCTTGGATATTTAATAAGTTAATATCCGTTCCGCCTACAACAATTGCATCCACACCAACCAAATCACTTTCACTTAAGTCAACTACCTCATAGCCTTTCGTTTCAAGTATATCAGCCAATCTGGATAACGTTTTTTCCACTGCAATAATACCTTGCATATCATCCACCTCCGGCTATAGGGTTACCAAAATAATGGAAGATTATACTGGTGATTGGCAGTTTAAAACAATTTTTTTACTTTTTCAATAGTTCTTTTATCTTATTAACTACGTTTTCCACTGTAAAACCGTATTCCCTAAGTAAAGTTTCTTCCGGCCCCGAAGCGCCAAAGCGGTCAATAGCAAGTACACTTCCATCATCGCCAACATAGCGCTCCCATCCTAAGGAAGATCCCATCTCAATGGCTAGACGAACTTTTACATGTGGTGAAAGTACCGTTTTCTTGTATTCATCAGATTGTTTTTCAAATAAGTTCCATGAGGGAAAACTAATAACTGATACTGAAATATTTTCTGCTGCTAGCAGCTTTTGCGCTTTGACAGCTAATTGTACTTCTGAACCGGATGCTAACAGCAATGCCTCTGGTTTATCTCCTGCTGAGATAATATACGCCCCTTGTGCCACACCCTGTTCTGCGATTTTATTGGTACTATCAATGGTTGGGAGATCTTGGCGAGATAGAACCAGCACCGTGGGCGTAGCCGTTGAAGTAACAGCTACCTTCCATGCTGCTACTGTCTCATTGCCATCTGCTGGACGAATTACATTGATATTGGGTAACGCCCTAAAAGACGCTAGCTGCTCAATAGGCTCATGAGTGGGACCGTCTTCACCAACGGCAATACTATCATGAGTGAATACATAGGTCACAGGAAGTTTCATCAAAGCCGCCAAGCGAATCGCTGGCCGCAGGTAGTCCGAGAAAATAAAGAATGTTGCTCCGTATACCTTCAGCCCACCATGTAAAGCCATGCCATTTAGAGCCGCTCCCATGGCAAATTCCCGCACACCAAACCAGATATTACGTCCACTATAATCTTCTGCTAAGAAATTTCCCCCATTTTTTATCATCGTCTTATTGGAACTCGCCAGATCTGCCGATCCGCCAAAAAATGCGGGAATACTCTTTGACAGTATATTTATTACTTCACCGGAGGAAGAACGCGACGCTATCTTAGTTCCTTCTTCGTAACTTGGCAGTTTTTCATCCCATTTATTTGGAAGACTGCCCATTATGGACTGACGAAGTTGCTCAGCGAGTTCTGGATATTTTTTGGCATAGTTTGCTAAAGAAGCATTCCACTCATGTTCTAACCCTTCGCCTCTTTGCTTCACTTGTTTTTCGAAATGTTTGTAAACAGAATCAGGAACATAAAATTCCTCTTTGTAGGACCATTGGTAAAACTCTTTTGTCAACTGAACTTCTGCTTTTCCTAGAGGTGACCCATGAGAAGCAGAAGATCCGCCTTTATTTGGCGCACCGAAACCAATTACTGTTTTGACTTCAATTAAGGTCGGTCTATTTGTATCGGCTTTTGCCTTCGTTAATGCCTCATCAATTGCAACTAAATCATTACCATCTTCTACTAAAATAACTTGCCAGCCATAAGCCGTAAACCGTTTCTTCACATCTTCAGAGAAGGATAGACTCAGTTTTCCATCTAGGGAAATATCATTTGAATCATATAAAACAATTAGTTTGCCAAGTTTAAGATGACCTGCAAGAGATGCCGCCTCAGCAGATACACCCTCCATCAAATCTCCATCACCGCACATACTGTATGTATAATGATTTACAACTTCATAATTTTCTTTATTGTAGATAGCCGCCATGTGACGCTCGCCCATAGCCATCCCCACAGCCATTCCTATTCCTTGTCCTAAGGGACCAGTGGTCGCATCGACTCCTGGGGTGTGGCCATACTCAGGATGACCAGGTGTTTTACTCATCCATTGGCGGAAACCTTTTAAATCATTAATAGAAAGGTCGTAACCAGATAAATGTAATAAGCTATATAACAACATGGAACCATGTCCCGCAGACAAAACAAAACGGTCTCGATTAAACCATTTAGGATTAACCGGATTATGGGTTAGATGTTTTGTCCATAATTGATAGGCCATAGGTGCTGCCCCCATGGGCATTCCAGGGTGGCCAGAATTGGCTTTCTCAATTCCATCAATTGCTAAGGTACGAAGTGTATTTATCGCCAGCTGATCTATTACTTTGCTTTCCATGATAATTTTCAGTCCCCCTTTAGCTTATATTTACATTTGACCTTTTACACACCAATTTAAAGAAGTTTTCTATTTTTCCTGACCTTGCCCGTAATAAGCATTTTTTCCATGCTTTCTGAGAAAGTGCTTATCTACTAATACCTGATCAATCGGTTTAGCGCCTTGATTTAATGAGCAGGTATAAAGGGCCATTTTGGCAAGCTCCTCTAATACTACAGCATGATACACGGCTTCATGAGCATCCTTACCCCAGGAAAAAGGACCGTGATTCGATACTAAGACACCTGGAACATGCAGAGGGATCTTGTCTTTAAAAGTTTCAACAATGACGTTACCCGTCTCTACTTCATAGTTATCTTCGATTTCTTCTGCCGTTAACTTCCGCGTACAAGGAACTTCGCCGTAAAAATAATCTGCGTGAGTCGTGCCAAATGCAGGAATCGGTCTACCTGCTTGGGCCCAAATCGTAGCAAAGGTAGAGTGAGTGTGGACAATCCCGCCAACACTAGGAAACTTATTGTATAACACTAAATGAGTTGGAGTATCTGATGAAGGACGGAACGTTCCTTCTACCTGTTTACCTGATAAGTCTACCACTACCATATCCTTCGGCTCCAGCTTGTCATATTCTACACCACTCGGTTTAATAACAACTAAACTTGTTTCTCGATCAATACCACTAGCATTACCCCATGTGTATAAAACTAGCCCTTTTTTTTGGAGTTCCAAATTCGCTTCCCATACCTTTAGTTTAAGTTCTTCTAACAAAGTTAGCAACTCCTTTTGTAAATGTTATCATATTCCTTGCGTGTTTTCTTTATTTTTCTTATGAATAATAGAAATCCGTGATTCTTTCAACAGTTTCTTCTAAGATCCCCAAGTCCTCCAGTATCTGCATTACACCGAATCTTTGTCGAATTTCTTTGGCTGTAAGTAAACTTAACCGAAATGACTCCCTATCAAGCTTAAGGTCAAGGGGAGTCAGCTTAGAACCTGCTTGTTCCATCATTTTACAATAGGAAATGGGCGTTGGCATTGTTAAAAACACATTTGTTTTCAGCTCATCCCATTTTTTCACAATATGCTGAGCAGCTTTTTCTCGCTTGGCTGCAGTAAAATTAATATAAGGAGCTTTCTTTTGGATGATTTGTGATGCTACATTGCCAAATAGATTTTTTATATTCTGCTCCCATTTTTCTCTTGTAAAGGACCTAAACTTACCATCAGCATATACTTTATCAATATCTAACGTTAGTAAATGCTGGTAAATATGAAGTATAATCTCCGTTCCAATTCCAACTTGATTACCATGTAAGTGTGTTTCCTGTTTACGAATCAAACCTAGCATTTCCCACGTATGAGATAGTAAGTGCTCCTCCCCCGAAGCGGGTCTAGAGCTCCCTGTCATACCAATACACATGCCCGATAGAATTAAACCTTCAATGATACTGCGAATGGACTCTGGATTTCTTGCCATAATTCCAGAAGCACTGTCAACACATTGCTGAACTGCTTTTTCTACTAACTGGGCTGTAATTTCACAATAATATTCACCATGAAGAATATTAGCTATTTTCCAATCTGCAAGAGCGCTATATTTACCTACAATGTCGCCAAGTCCGGCATGAAGCATATTGAAAGGTGCTTCTTTCATAATCGACAAATCTGCAATGATAGAATAAGGATATACGGCATCATAAGTAACTTTAACCCCTTTCGTAATTAGTGGCGAAACCATGGAAGCATAACCGTCCATAGACGGTGCAGTACACACCACTATATAAGGAATCTTTGTTTCATGACTCAAATATCGCGCAAGATCATTCAGTGTTCCCGAGCCGACTACTACAATAGCCTTAATAGTGGAATTCACCGCACCTTGCAATTGTCCCAAAGCCTCTTCATCGGGATGTAGATGAGGATTAGAAAAAATCACTTTTTCTAGCTTAAAATCTTGGCTAAGAATCGATTCTACCTCTCTTCCCCCTGCTTCATAGGTATTGCGATCTGCAATAAATAATAATGTACCCTTTTCAAAATCCTTAAGAGAATCGCTTATATCAGAAAGAATATTACTACCAATACGAACTCCTTTAATATCAATACTATGGTTTTTTCCGCAAGAACAGGAAAACTGTAAACCTGCCATCTCTTCTGGAGATTTTAGCAATAATTCATTCATATAAATCCACCTCATATTTCCTAATTATTCCTGTTTTTCTTTGATTGTATCATAAGATTGTCGTAAAAAAAGGCCGTTGCAAGAATTTTTTCCTTGCAACGCTCATTTCCTTTATTACGTTAGGTTTGGACTGATCGAATATAACATTACTTTATTTTTGTAAGGTTTCTTTAAGCTATGCACTGATATTAGATTCTTCCGTACTATCCATTACATTTTTCAAGGCATTTTGATCTAAATAATTATAGATAGATTCTTTGTTCTTTCTAAAGGTGAGATATGCCATGAGATATACCCCTACTGCAATAGCAATTAGTATTGGAGACTGGCTGAGGAAGGCCAAGAATACCAATCCCATAAGAGGCTTACCTAAAATATTGAAACTGGTAATTAACAATGCACCAACTGGTAAATGAACTCCCACTGAAGCACAAATTTCGGTAAACATAGGTGCCGTATATGTACACATATATAATCCTGCACTAAACCAAATAGCACCAGTAATGAGTACTTTAAATATATTGCCATTTACTAGTGGAACAATCCCTTGCACCATGAAAGGTAATGCTAGCAAATCAACTACCGGTAATACTTGGTTTCCAGGTAGTACAATTGCCAGGAAAACCATAACGGGGATAAGTATAATTCCTGAAATTAATGTTGCAGGCTCGCCATAGCCAGTTGCATCATTTACCCCAAGATACCATTGACGTGCTTTACTATCTTTCTTAACTGCTTTTCTCGCAGCTTCTGTTATTGGTAAGAAAGCTTGCGCAAATAGACCTGCCACTCTTGGGAAAATTGCCATAATAGCACTAGTAGCAATACCCATCGTCATGACTTGCCCCCAAGCTGGCAAGGTATTTAAACTTTTGAAATTCCCCATAATGCCAATAAAGATACCAAGTAATAAACCTAAGGATACAGGTTCACCGAAGAATCCCAGTTTCTTTTGCAACTGCTCAGGACTCAATTTAATTTTATTTAAACCAAGGGAATTTAGTAGGGGATCAAAGAGTACCGTAAAAATGGCTACTTCGATATTATGCATAGCAATGATAGTGCAATTGGGATAGTTATAGTAAGTTGACCATCTTTTAGCCAGTATTTCTGCAATTAACAAACTGTACATGTTTAATAAGATCATACATCCTAAAGATAACAACATATTTTGGGTTGCAAGGTAAACCATAGAACCCCATACCATATAGGAGTAGTTATTCCATAAGTCACCCGGTTGAAAAACATCTGTCCATTTAGCTAAAAATAGCACTGTTTGGACCAATAAGCCAACGCCTAAGAAAACCATACCAGCCTCTGTAGAATAAGCCACCAATGCAGTCGCCTGCCAGCCTACATCGAATACAGGCAGTTGTATTCCCGTATTCTCAACCATACTTTTTACTACAGGTGTGATAATTGGTGTGAAAGCATTTAAGAGCAGCGTAAACCCTTCTAACCCAACCCCCGCATATAATGCTGAAAAAAACGCTTTCTTAGTATTTACTTTTAAAATTTTAGCAATAACAAAAATGATAACTGGAACAAAAACAGGCGAACCGAAAGTCTGAAAGATCTCTTTTAATGCTTGTAAAAACATAGATATTCCCCCTAAACTTATTTATGTTAATTCCTGTTATCCTTTTCTAGCATTTTAATCACACCCATGATTTCTTCCAAAAACTCATCTTCACCGAATCCAGTAAGAAAACCAACAGCATTTATCGTTGGAATACCATAGTCCGCAGAGGGCAGTGGACTGGTGTGGGTGATAAAATCAAACCTACCTCCTTCCGCTAAATTAAGCGCTTCTGTTGGTTTTGCCTCCGTTGCCGTAATTCTAATCCCCCTTTCTTCCATCGCTTCCTTCAATTTTTCGGCGATCATCGACGAAGTGACTGTACCTGATCCACATACTGACAGAACGTTAAACTTTCTCATTGCATTACTCCTTTCCAATTTAATTTATTGCATTGTCCTGTTACTGATCAAGACAACTTAATAACCCAGATGCCTCTTCTTTGGATGTAACATTTCTCAATTTCACTAACAACTCTTTATTTTGAAATACCGACATGAGATTTTTTAGTAGCTGGATCTGCAGATTTGGATCTTTAACTGCTAATAAAAAAACCAATTCTACACTTAATTCTTCATCTG
This sequence comes from Pelosinus sp. IPA-1, assembly GCF_030269905.1. Lineage (NCBI taxonomy): Bacteria > Bacillati > Bacillota > Negativicutes > Selenomonadales > Sporomusaceae > Pelosinus > Pelosinus sp. IPA-1. The sequence continues at coordinate 390,862 of NZ_BSVC01000005.1, forward strand.
GATTTATCATAGAATGAAAGATAGAAGCATCCTTTAGCGTTGCAATGGCAATATTCGATTGAATTACATGACCTGAGTCAGTATGTGGAATTGCTACGCAAAAATCACCAATTGAAAGTCCTGTGGGAAGATTTTTTTCCCTTTCTAACACCGCTTGGACATAGCTATCTTTTACATACCCTTTGGTTAACATTAAGTCCCCTAGTTTTTCTATAATATCTTTTGATGAGTTTGCTTCCATATTTAATACTACTAAATCTAAATCCAACATATATACAACCACTCCTTATGTTAGTTAACTGGACTATATCTTGATCACTCTTTCATTTTAGCGAAAAGAATTTCTCTAAATTGATTTATGTCTGTTAGATCTTTCAACCCTTCTACAAAATCTAAATTTAAGAACGGTTTTAACAAACCTTTAACAATTTTCTTATCATTAATTTTAAATGCTGGTAAACAAACAATCTTTGCTTTACCACCACCCCAAGCCATTGGTTGTTTTAACTTAGCCACCACAATGGCTGATTTATTAACTATGTTAGATTCCCCATGAGGAATTGCCATGCCCCCTTTCATAAAGGTAGGAGACATTTCTTCTCTTTTTAAAACTGACTGCAAAAACTCTTTTTTTACATACCCTTTATTGATTAGGAGTAGACACATAACCTCAATTAATTCTTTTTGAGCAGTAATTGAGGATTCAAAAACAAATAGATCCTCCTTTGAAAAGTTTGCTAAATCCTTTCCTTTTTCACTATTTAGAATTAGGTCAAATTCTCTTATGCCGCTACTAAGTAAATAAGGATCATAAACGATAAAGTTAACTCCTTCAATTTCAGGATTAATGGTTCCGATAATCGTCAATATTTTAAATTTTTCTTGAATTTCTTGTATTTTATCCCGTAAATGATCGTCCATCACTCCTACCTGAAATACAGTAACATTTGGGTATTTTTTTTCAATAGCTTGTCTAATATGATAAGCCGTTCCTTCACCTGTAAGGCATAAGGCAACAATCGCGATTGGTTTACTAGTTTCCTCTATGCTTAATAAGGGATAATTGTAGCGACTTTTTACTAAGCTTGCATATATTTCATTCAAGTTATTTTCCGGGATAGAGGCTTTGCGTACCGCTTCTATCACAGTAAGTAAATCTACTCGATCAAGAGTCTGGGTTTGTATTTGTAATTTTTCCGTAACAATTTTACCAGCGTTAACAAGTGAGCCCATATCTACCAAAAATAATATGCCTCTACCTTCATCTACAATCTTAGAGATGCCAATGATCTTTTCATAAATCATAGCTGGGCTTTCATCTAAAGGCATGTCAATGGCTATGGGGAAAGTCACGTTAAGTAATTCCCTTACTACATTAATAATTTCAGTAGCAATTTTCCCATGGGAGACTACAACCACTCCTACTCGGTTCTTCGGTGTCTTATTTTGAACAGCGGCCTTAATATACATTGCAATAAAGCCAATTTCATCTTCTGGTAGCTCCACATCTTTTAATTCTTTCAGCCAGTTACCAACTTGATGTGCTATGTTATACTCTTTCGCGAAGTCTTTTTTTATTTTAGATAGGTTAATATTTATAATGGGCTGTTTTAAACGTATTCTTTTGACTGTTTCATCTAAATGAATGGCTAAGTAAATAAATATATTTTCGTTAATTTCATTGTACAGATGCTCTTTTATTAATTGCAGCCTTACTTTCTTTACTAAAACAATAATATCTTTATCTGCTATATTTACTAATTCCGTTAAGGAAAAGTATTTATTCTTAGCAGTAAGACTTGATTCAAGATTACTGAACTTATTACTAATAAAAGTCCATAAAATTTCCTCTACTTCCGAGAAATTTATATTTAGCTTAATTAAGTCATAATATTTTTTTTCAATCTGCCGATAGAAATCTTCCGGCACCGAGCATTCGTTATTTTGAATATCTTTAATAAAATTAGCACTATTCTTAATAAAAGGTATAAATAACATATCCTGAATGTAATTTCTAATCTCTATAATGTTAATGTCTTCCAAGATAAAATCTCGCTGAATACTATTGGTTTCTAAAATATCTTCATATCCGATACTAATAATTTCACTATCTTTCCCTATATTTTTCATGAAGGCCCTAGCACAAACGACTTGTATTGTACTTTTTAGTTGACCAATATTACCGTTAAACCTTTTTAGAGTTAGTATTTCTATCACTTTAGACTCTACAAAAATTTTCACATTAATCCGGTTGCATTCTTTTTGAAAAAAGTCATATATAATCTCAACCTTTTCAACAAAAGCTCTCTCATGTAAAGAAGGGATCGAAATAATCATTGGTATACGTCTTCTAAAACTTAATAGTAAATTGGACTCTATATTCTCCGTAGTTGCGCCGATAAACATAATTTTTACTTTTCTTTCATCTTTTGTCTCACCTAATCTTCTAAACTGTCCTCTATCTAAGATAGAAAAAAGAATTTCTTGCCCCTTTGGCGGTAACCTATGAATTTCATCTAAAAAAAGAATGCCATTATTCGCATGTTCCACTATTCCTTCTGTATCGCTATCAGCACCAGTAAAAGCACCTTTTTTATAACCATATAATAAAGACAATAGCAGCTGAGGATTATCACTGTAATCTGCACAGTTAAAAACGATAAATGGTATTGTTTCCCCTATAACTTTCTTCTGCTTCGCAAAATTGTACATACATTCAGCGAACTGTGTCTTCCCAACGCCGCTTTCACCAATAATAAGGGTTGCCAGGCCAAAAGGAGGGTATAAGATTGCAGATTTTGATTGGATCACATTGTTTTCTAGACTACCATTATGACCTACTAAGTTGGCAAAGGGATCTTGCAGCACGACTATTTCTTCTTCATCGGGTATGTTATCTATACTAGATTCACTAAAAAATTCTTCCACTACATGCCTAGATATATCAAAACCTGATTCCATTAATTTCTTGGTGATTTCAGTAATATTCAGCTTACTATTTCCTTTGACTATGGTTTCTATTGTTTTCTTTAAATATGGTTTGCGCCGTTCTCTTGAGTTGCCAATTCCTAACTCTTTACGTAAAATTGTAATTTGCTCTCTTGTAGTCGATAACATTTTTGCTAATCTTACATCTGTAAACGGATCTTTTATGTTTTCAGTTCTTATAATCCCTAACATCTTTTCTTTTAAATCCATTACAAAACCCCTCTTCTGCTTCTATACTACGCAATTACCATGCCATACAAAAAAATAATTTATATTTGCCTTAAAAGCCAGTAAACCTGCTACCATCTATCAGATTTTACCATTTCATGAATATTTTGTACATTTTCCTAACAGTACTCAACTACAAACTTATCATTTTTAACATCTTAAATAAGTAGAAAGGATATAAGCCAGTTTACGCCTAGCTTATATCCTTTCTACTTATTTAAATGCTGACAATTTCCGCTATATCTTCTATTCAGCGTTTTTATATACAAAAAAAATAATGCCTCGTTCATTATTTCTAATGCCGAGGCAATGATTTTTATTATTTTGCTGAATTTTTCTTTGTGACAATTTCTTCGCTAGGATGACGCATCTCACATGCCCCTTTAAAAACAGCACCTTCACTAATACCTAAGATACCTGCTTTGATATCTCCAATAATTTGCGCACTAGGAAGTAACTCTAATTTTTCAGTAATATCTACATTACCATAAATAGTACCAGCAATCGTAGCATTAACAGCTTTACATTGGGCAGTAACTTTTGCATTTTCTCCGATCACTATATTACCAGTTGTATTGATATCGCCTTCAAATTGTCCGTCAATCCGGATGGTACCCTTACCGCTAATATTTCCCTTCATTATGGTATCCTTACCAATAATAGTCTCAACCTCACCTACGTAAGTCGTTTTTTTATTACTACTAAACATATTGCACGCTCCTGTATTGTTGTCAGCTTTATCTACTGTTTCTAGTTATCTACTCAACTTGATTAATTTAGGAAACTTGCAGGATTAACAGCAGTACCATTTACCCTAATTTCATAATGACAGTGCGGTCCCGTGCTTGCTCCTGTGTTACCAAGATATGCAATGACTTGTCCTTTCTTTACGACTTGACCAGTATGTACGAGTAATTGAGAATTATGTCCATAAATAGTGGCAATACCATTTCCATGATTGATTTGTACCATATTACCGTACCCACCATACCATTCACTCTGTACGACCTCACCGTCTGCCGTGGCAACAATGGGGGTTCCTACACTATTGGCTATATCAATGCCTGGGTGATAATCACCACCACCGCCCCATGGTGAGCTGCGCCAGCCAAAACGAGATGTAACATCGCCACTTGTTGGCCAAATAGAGGGAGTCGCTGCAAGCCTAGCTTGTTTTGCCAACAATTCTTGCTTTAATTCAACTAAACTTTGCTCACGTATTGTAACTGCTGCCTGCAAATCATTTACTACTACTTTAATATTATCAATATCGGATTGTACTCGAGGTCCACCTTGTCCACTGTAAGTGGCAGAAGGACGCACCAAGCCAGCCCGAGATGTATTTGTCGTATCTTCATTATTAACAATACGCCTTATTTCTGCATCTAGGGAATTTAGCCGCTCCATATCTGATTGTAATTTGGCCGTTTCTTTTGCCAATTTTTCGATCTCCGTAACCTGATCTCCATTGCTCTTTCGCAGATTTTCTAATTCAGCCTTTTCAGCACTAGCGATAGTGGCGCTATGACGAAAGTTAATAAAACTCCCTGCTATAACTATAGCAAGCAAACATATTAAACATATGGCTCCCTTTACGGCTAAAATTGGTATCCGGATTTTACGAACCGCCTGCCCTTGGTGAGGTACAACCATTAGAGTGTATTCTCTTCTATCTGGTTTATTTTCTTTTTTTATCAAAAAGTTTCCTCCCCTCGTTGGAAATTTTTTCTATATATTGAAACACATCTATTATTCGCCCTAAATGTAAAATATCCTGCTACATTTAAGTTATTTTTTCATAGCCTGTGTTAACGCTTGTTTTTCTTCTTCTGTTAAGAGATAAGATGAGTCTCCTGAAACAACTGGTTTTGCATAAGTACGAAATTCATTACGACCATAAATACTCGAAATAACTATACCATTGTTATGTGAGTCCAAAATAGCGATTGCAAAACTTAGATCACTCCCCACGTCTTCAAAGGCATTAAATCTAACTAATGCTACCTTCTGAATACATTCCTTAGAGATGCCTTCTAAACGTCTACACACTACTGATAAATCATCCACTTTGTGAACAACTTGCTTTACATCTTCAATGTGTGAAAGTAGAAGTGTCTCTAAATTTTGGCCATCCATCCCCTGCATCATTGTCCGGTATCGCTTATTCATCTTAGCTAATTTCATATTAATACTGACAAATACTACCAATGCTAGTAGTATCATAATTGTCATTCCTAATAACACATATTGTAAATTATTCATTACCAGGCTAGACAGTTGTGCTACATAATCCATTTTTACATCATACCTTTCAACTTACACTTAATTTTTTATGTCGGCCATAGAGACGCAAGTACTGCGGCTACTGGAATTGCCGGGAGTAAATTAGCTACTTTTATTGTTTTTATTTCTAACATGAGTAAACTAATTCCCATAATAAGTAAACCGCCAACCGCTGTCATTTCCATAATCATTCCATCAGCTATTATACCACTAAGACTACTAGCCAATAAAGTAATCAAACCTTGATAAACTAAAACAGAAATACTGGACAAAGCTACTCCAATCCCCATTCCGGCTGCAAACACAGCAGATGCAACAGCATCTAACATAGACTTTGCATATAAAGTACTCGCATCACCTGTTAATCCATCTTGTATGGAACCAACGATCGCCATTGCTCCCACACAAAATACAAGGCTTCCAGTGATGAAGCCCTCGCCCACACGACCAAATTTGCTACCTACCTGCAAATTTAGCCAATCGCCGAGACGTGTTAGCCAGTTATCAATTGCAATAAACTCACCAATTAACCCACCAATTACTACGCTTAATATTACTATTAGTATATTTTGTGTTTTAAATGCCATTTGTAAACCAATTAATCCGACAGCTAAAGCTAATCCATGCATTACCGTTTGCTGGTATTTGGTTGAAAGCTTTTGTTTTAATAATAAACCTATTAGCGAGCCGCCGAGAACTGCTGCTGCATTCACTAAGGTTCCTTTCACTTGTTCCCCCCCTTTCCCCCATAATATTCTATTTATGCTTTCCTTAAAAGTACGAAGAACGCAAAGGTACGCAAGGCTGAAGATAGTCCTAAACGTCCCTTTGCGCCATATTCTCATTTATGTAATTCTACCAATTTCACTACTACTAAGTGACAATACATTTTACCATATGATTGCTTTTTATTCACCCAATATTCTTTGAATATGGGGGAATGGTTCTAATGCCTGTTTCAAAACTCCATGAATATGAGCGATTAATATTCCATAGTTAACAACCGGTACTTCTTTATCAGATACTTCTGCGAGACGATGTAACATATCCCGGCGATTTAACATGCACGCTCCACAATGGATAATCAAACTATATTTACTCAAATCCTCGGGGAAATGACTGCCTGCAACCCATTCAAACTCTAATTTACCTCCCACTTTTTCCTGCAGCCACCTAGGTATTTTAACTGTTCCAATATCATCTTTCTGGCGGTGGTGTGTACAAGCTTCGGCAATTAGTACTTTATCTCCTGGTTTTAAACGGTCAATACTCTTGACTCCAGATACTAAAACTTCCAAATCTCCTTTATGTCTAGCAAATAAGATAGAAAAGGATGTCAGCATAACTTCTGGAGGGGTATCGGCTGCAACACTTGCAAAAGCCTGTGAATCTGTGACTACTAGTTGAGGTGGCTGCCGCAAGTTTGCAAAGGCCTGTTTTAATTCAGTTTCTTTCACAACGATCGTCAAACCATCATGATCAAGAATATCTCTTATCGTTTGTACTTGTGGTAAAATCAACCTTCCTTTTGGAGCAGCTGAATCAATTGGGGTAACCAAAATAACTGTATCACCTTTTTTAATTAAATCACCAATCACGGGGGGCCCTTGCCAATCGCTCGGTGCATAGGTAACGATAAGTTGTTTAAGCGCCTCGATCCCCTTCTTGTTTTTTACACTAATCGGTAGAAGGGGTATATTGAAATCTTCACTCCAGCTTTTTATCTTTTCTTGGGATAACTCCATGATATCGCTTTTATTAATCGCTCCAATAATAGGAATCCTTTTTACTTTAATACCTTCAATTAATGCCTTTTCATACTGAGTAACTCCTGTCTCAGCTTCCAAAACGATGATTACCAAATCAGCTTTGTTCAGAACTTGCATTGTACGTTCAACACGAAGTGTGCCGAGATGGCCCGCATCATCAACACCAGCCGTATCGATTATCATAACAGGACCAATCGGTAAAATTTCCATCGCTTTATATACTGGATCCGTTGTCGTTCCTGGAATATCAGAAACTAAGGCTACCTTTTGATTCGTTAGAGCATTGATTAAACTAGATTTCCCTGCATTACGACGTCCTAGAATTGCAATATGTAAACGGGATGCTTTTGGCGTTTCTTCCATACTTATTCTCCTTCTTCAAGTTAATAATGAGGTAATACTAAATTTGATACCTATCTATTGCAAATAGGAAATTACAAGGCAATAAATAAAGGAACTCTTGCAAATGAATTAGCACATCTCCTATTTACAATCTGACATATCATCCCAAAAGCTTACAATGTAACTTTACAAAAAGTGTCAAATTATGTTTCACGTGAAACATAATTTGACACTTTTACTTTTTATACAGCAAATGTGCCGCGAGGCTTATTTGATACAGGGGTTTCATCCCCACTTAATGTTTCGATAATTCGATCTAAGTCTTCAGTAGAATAAAATTCAATCTCAATTTTACTTTTCAACTTACCTGGCTTAATTTTTACTTTTGTACCTAAGATCATTTTTAGCCGATCTTCTGCTTCTGATACAAAAAAATCTTTATCTTCCACTGTTTTTGTTTGCTGTTTAGCTTGCTTAGGTTTTTCTGTCAAACGTTTTACTAGTTCTTCTGCATCGCGAGCTGATAAATCATCATCAATGATGATTTCAGCTGCTTCCAATTGTAAGTCTAATGTTTCTAAACCTAATAAAGGTCTCGCTTGTCCCATAGATAATGTTCCACGTGAAACATAATCTTGAACTATTGGGTGTAAATTTAATAATCGCACCATATTAGCAATTACAGAACGACTACGTCCAATTCTCCTCGCAACTTCCTCTTGTGTTAAATTAAAATCATCCATTAAACGGCGGTAGGCTAACGCTTCTTCTATCGCATTTAAATCTTCCCTTTGTATATTTTCAATTAAGGCAATCTCAGTCATTTCACCATCAGTATATTCTTTTATAATAGCAGGGACTTCCTGCAGACCTGCTTGTTGAGATGCCCGCCAACGTCTTTCTCCAGCCACTAATTCATAAGAATTATTACTTTTTCGTACTACAATGGGCTGTAATACTCCATATTGCTTTATAGAAGACACAAGCTCAGCGAGTGCCTCCTCGTCAAATACCCTGCGGGGTTGAAACTTATTAGGAATAATCTGATTGATAGAAATATTACTGACAAGAGGCTTTTCCTCTACAGAATTAGAGCCAGAAAATAGCGCATCGAGACCACGCCCTAATCCTCTCTGTGAGTTATTACTCATCATCAATCACCTCTTTCGCCAAATCAGTGTATACTTCAGCACCTTTAGATTTAGGATCATATCGAGTTATCGGTTGTCCATGACTTGGAGCCTCACTAAGGCGAACATTACGAGGAATAATTGTTTGATATACCTTGTGACGAAAATGACTTTTAACTTCATCTACAACTTGAATGGATAAATTCGTCCGAGCATCAAACATGGTCAGAACTACACCTTCTAAGGATAATGCAGGATTCAAGTTTTTCTGTACTAACGTTATGGTGTTCATTAATTGGGATAATCCTTCTAGTGCATAAAATTCACACTGAATTGGTACTAATACTGAATTAGCCGCTGTTAAAGAGTTTATTGTTAATAATCCAAGGGATGGTGGACAATCGATAATAATATAATCATAATTATATTTGATTTTATCCAATACCCTTTTTAGTTTTGTTTCTCGTGACATAATGGAAACTAATTCTATTTCCGCCCCTGCCAATTGAATTGTAGCGGGTAATAATTTTAGATTTTCAATTTTTGTTTGTAAAATAACGCCTTCTATTGGAGTATCATTTACTAAGACATCATAAATAGATTGTTTAATTTTTGTTTTATCAAAACCAAAGCCGCTAGTAGAATTTCCTTGTGGATCAAGATCAACTAATAGAACTTTTTTACCTAAGTCTGCTAAACATGCACTCAAATTTACAGAAGTTGTTGTTTTCCCAACGCCTCCTTTTTGGTTGGCAATTGCAATTACCTTTACCAAATAGTTCACCCCATATTCTCATTTATATTTTAAGAAAGACTACGAAACGGCACTTTCGCTGCTAATTTCTATAATGCTAATTCATTCCACATTCTTAAGAACATTTCCTGCAAAAAAACCGTCATCTTAAGCAAAAGCACTATTATTTAAGTAACTTATAATAAAATAGTAAAGTAAAATGGCTAATCCACAATCTTCTTCGTTAAAATAGGTATTTTATACCTTTAGTGTATAAATGATACGCTATAAATATCAATATGATAAATTAAAAATATTGACAAGCCTTTGTTTTTAATTTATCATAATATCCAATTTAATAAATACTCTTATCTAGAGTGGTCGAGGGACTGGCCCTATGACACCCAGCAACCGGCAGTAATGCAAATGGTGCTAAATCCAGCAGAATTCAATTCTGAAAGATAAGAGGAAAGAACGGATTAAAAAAACAGCCTCTTTCCTCAACAAGGAAAAGGGCTGTTTTTTTATCCTATTATAATATATAAACCTAAGAACAGTTCTTGTTTTTGTTATGATGAAGCCAAAATTTTAGATAAGCCTGTTGCTTTTCAATAACTTATAATAATGTGAGGTTAATTATGAAACTATGTGATCTATTTAATCGAGAAAAAACCCTTGTCTCTTTTGAAATATTTCCACCAAAACAAACGGTTACTTTAGAATCGATTTTTAAAACTACCGAAGGATTACAAACATTAAACCCAGACTTCATAAGTATTACCTATGGTGCTGGCGGTAGCGCCTCGGATCGCACTCTTGAAACTGCAGATAAAGTCAAAAATACCTATCATGTAGAAGCTCTAGCTCATTTAACTTGTATCAATTCGCAAAAAGATGATATTGATACAGTGCTTAACCAATTGCAAGCCCATAATATTCAAAACATATTAGCTATGCGCGGCGATTATCCCCTGGACAAAGGGTCCCTAAAGAATATGACAACAACCTTTCCTTACGCAAAAAATCTAATTGCCCACATAAAATCCCAACATGATTTTTGTATTGCAGCTGCTGCTTATCCAGAAGGTCATTTAGAATGTCCTAACCTTGCGGAAGACACGGTTCATCTGAAAGAAAAAGTAGATAGTGGTACCGATTTTCTCATTACTCAAATATTTTTTGATAATGCTGTCCTTTATAACTTTCTAGATCGAATCAGACAAGCCAATATTACCGTCCCCGTTTGCGCGGGGATTATGCCCCTACTAAATAGTAGGCAAGTGGCTAGAATTCATGGTCTATGCGGAGCATCCATTCCAAAACCTTTGCAAAGCATTATTGAAAAGTATGAAAACTCGCCAAATGATTTTGAAAAAGCTGGAATAGAATATGCTTGTAATCAAATTACCGATTTAATTGCCCATAAAGTAGATGGCATACATCTATATACTATGAACAAACTAGAACAGTCTAAAACTATCATTCAAGAAACAGGGCTACGCTAACTAGCAGACTACCTAAGGAGGAGTGTTATGCCAATCTACAATCCAGCATTGAAAAATCTAGATATGAAAGAAATCAAGCGCTATTCTGGACTAACCAAGGCTTCCGAGTTTCCGCCCCATTTACTAGAACAAGCTTGTACTGAGGCACAAATAATATCACAGCCTAAAGTAGTATGGCAAATTTACGATTATAATCCAAACACTGCTACTATAATGAGTCCAGAGCCGCTAACCCTGTCATCAATAAAAATAATTGAACACTTGAAAAATTGCCTACAAGTAATCGTAATTGCTGTTACAATAGGATCTAGATTAGAGGAAATGGTAAGTGAATACTTTACAAAAGACGAGTATACCCTAGGATTATTACTAGATGCAGCTGGTACAACAGCTGTTGAAGTGGCGGCGGACCAAGCATGTGACTTACTTAGACAACAAGCAAATCAAAAGGGTTATTCGACCCTCTTCCGCTTCAGTCCTGGTTACGGTCAATGGGATATTACCGTACAACCCCAAATTCTATCTTTGGCTCATGCCTATGAAATCAATGTAACCGCGACACCCTCTTGCATGTTATTACCACGAAAATCCATTACTGCTATAATCGGACTCACCCCTAATATTTGTCAGAGTGCCCCTACTTCGCCTGCCAAAAAGGCTAACTGTCAACAATGTCAACAAGTAAACTGCTTAGCGAGAAAGGATTGAACTATTTATGATTTATATTTTTGATGGTGCCATGGGAACTATGTTACAGAATGCTGGATTACCAGCAGGTTCTTGCCCGGAGTTATGGAATATAGAGCAGTCTGCTGTTATTACTAGCATACATAAAAGTTATATTGATAATGGTGCAGACATTATTGAAACAAATACCTTCGGTGCAAATCGGATAAAATTAACACATTATGGCTTACAAGATAAAGTACAAGCACTAAATACCGCGGCTGTAAAAGCGGCACGGGCCGCTTGCAGGCCAACAACCAAGATAGCAGGTTCTGTAGGACCTACCGGAAAATTAATTTCCCCGCTAGGAGATTTAACCTTTGACTCCGCTTATGACGTTTTTTATGAACAAATTTGTGCATTAGATCAAGCTGGCGTAGATATGATTTTGATTGAAACTATCATTGATATCCAAGAAATGCGCGCAGCCCTATTAGCTGCCAAAGCAGCTTCTACTAAACCAATTATTTGTCAGATGTCTTACGGTGCAGATGGACGCACTGTAACAGGTACAGATCCAGTTACAGCTGCTATCATATTAGAAGCTATGGGTGCAGATGTGATTGGTGCCAATTGTTCCTTAGGACCAGCTCAACTATTACCGATTGTTGAACAATTGGCTCAAACCACCAGTTGTCCTATTAGTATTCAATCGAATGCTGGTATGCCTAGTCTTATAAACAAACAAACCGTTTTCCCTATGGGGCCAGAAGAAATGGGCCAATGGGCACAAAAATTAGTTGCCGCAGGCGCTCAGTATATTGGAGGTTGCTGCGGCACTACTCCTAAGCATATTAAAGCAATTCACGAAGCAGTCAGTCACCTCTCGGTAACAACCTTGTCTACTAAGCAACAACTTAATAAAACAACAGCTTTAACCAGCCGCAGTAAAACAATTTATCTTGGTGCTAACCATCCCACAGTTATTATCGGGGAACGTATTAATCCTACAGGCCGCAAACAACTAGCTGCTGATATTGCCTCAGGTCAATTTATCTCTGTTAAAAAAGAAGCCTTAGCCCAAATTCGTGCTGGAGCGCATATTCTTGATGTTAATATGGGGGTTCCTGGTATTAACCAAGCGGAAGCTATGGAATACGTAGTTCAAGAGTTATCCATGCTTGTAGATGCTCCCCTAGTCATTGATACCACCGATTCTAAGGCTTTAGAAGCTGGCCTTAAGGCTTACCCTGGCAGAGCACTTATAAACTCTATCAGCGCAGAACCTGAGCGTTTGGAAACATTCCTACCTTTAGCCAAGAAATATGGCGCTGCCGTCTTATGTTTACCAATTAGTCCCAAGGGTGTGCCTAAAACAGCCCAAGAGCGTCTACAGGTTACAAAACAAATTATTCATGCTGCTTTTGCTGCAGGTCTCAGACCATGTGATTTCGTTTTAGATGCCTTAATTCTGACAGCAGCTGCGGATGCCCATGCCGGCATGGAAGCATTGACAGCATTAAAACTTTACCGAGAGCATTTAGGTTACCCAACGACGATGGGACTTAGTAATATATCTTTTGGTCTTCCTCGTAGAGACGCCATTAATGCAACCTTCTGCGCCATGGCTCTAGATGCAGGCCTAGATGCTCCTATACTAAATCCTTATGACCCGCTTATGCAGCATACTTTAGCAGCCTCTTCCTTACTTCTCGGTCATGACGCCAATGGAAGATCTTACAGTATGCAGTATGCACCCAATAAGCAGACAGAGGAAGAAGAAAGTCGAAATGTACCGAAAAATATCATTGATCAAATTCGTCAGGCTATAACCTCAGGAGAAAAAGAGGCTGTTGTTCCTTTAGTACAGCAAGCACTGGATGAAGGAATCAATTCTGTTGCAATTAGCGAACAAGCCTTAACAGCTGCCATGAATGAAGTTGGTACTGATTTTGGCAGTGGACGATGTTTCTTACCACAAGTATTACTTGCCGCAGAAACTATGCGTGCTGCTTTTCTTACGATAAAGAAAGTTTTACCTGCTCATGAGTCGAAAAGCCTTGGTATTGTTGTTTTGGCTACCGTAAAAGGCGATATTCATGATCTAGGAAAAAACATAGTCGCTGCCCTCCTAGAAAACAATGGCTTTACTGTAATTGATTTGGGTAAAGATGTTACACCAGAAGCAATTGTAGAAGGTGCTTTAAAATACAAGGCTGATATCGTAGGCCTCTGTGCCCTAATGACAACTACAATGCCTCAAATTGACCTTACAATTGCTGCGCTAAAAGCTGGAAATGCTAGTGCCAAAACAATTGTAGGCGGTGCAGTACTAACCCAGGAGTATGCAATACAAGCAGAAGCTGACGCCTATGCGGAAAATGGTGTCGAAGCTGTCACAATTGCCAAAAAACTACTGGCAATTCACTAAAAAGATAAAGCATCTTACTTTCATTTATATTATGAAAGTAAGATGCTTTTATTTTTTAAAATGCAGGAATTCTCGCTACCAGTATGGAACTTTTTAAAATAATATGTCGATTTTAAGGAAGTACGGATTGATTAAATAATAGGTGGTAGTTTATGGCAGATGAAGAAGCGATCGATCAAATAGATATAGAAGAATTACTAGCAAGTGCAGAGAAAGAATTGCACATTTCTGAAGTTGATCTACAGGCAGATAGTATAAATTCCCCTGAAACAGCCCCCATTAAAGAGGGCCCCTTGCTTACAAATTCGGAATCTACAGTACAATCAGACCAGAGTTTTTCTAATCTTGAATTACTACAAAAGTACATTTATCAAATTAAAATCGCTGCAATTTTAATACTTTTTTGTTTCGTAATTATAACTAGTGGTTTTCTAGGATACAGAGCTTCTCATGAAGCTGTAACAGCAAATACTCCCCTTGATAAAATTGTACAGCTTGGCATTACTTTTGAAGATAAAAATCTGGTCTCTTATGCAGGACGTGGTGATAAAGAAATAGTAACGGCCTTTCTGGATGCCGGTATGAATATTAATGCAACCCGAAATTCAGATGGATGGACAGCCTTACTATCAGCTTCTTTTTACAAAAAAACAGATTTAGTCCACTTATTACTAGAAAGACAGGCTGCTGTCAATATTCAAGATAAACAAGGCAGAACGTCCTTACATTACGCCTCTGCAATGGGCGCTGAAGATATTGTTACTATGCTACTAGAAGCTGGGGCAAACCCTAATTTACAAGATAAGCAAGGCCGTACTTCACTTATGGAAGCCTATTCAAAACAGCAGGCAAAAATCGCTGAAATCCTTAAAAATGCTGGGGCTGACCCAAGCATCCAGCCCATACCTAAAGTCGAAGAAAAGCCAACACTATCGCCCGTAGCCAAAACTACAGAGAAATCACCTGCCACCGCATCCATCTCAACAACTCCCGAGGAAATTCGGCTCACCGTTAACAAAGTTGGCCTTATACATATTGGTATGTCATTAGATGATTTACAAAAAATTTATCCTAACTATGCCCTGCGGGAAGAGTATTTCGATGGTGAAAAGAAAACTACTGCGATTATAAATTTACCTAACGGTTCTATTCCCTCTCTAAAACTAGACCTTACTAATGGCAAAATTAAATTAGTTTCTACAATTAGCACTTATGATCCTCGTTTTGTAACTGACAAAAATATTACAATAAATTCTACTGTTGGCGACATTCAAAAACAATATTCGAATACGGAAGTTAGAATCATTAATAATTCTTTATTTCTTTTAGTAAAAAGTATGAGAATGTTATTTGAACTGGATACGAAAAATGCAGCCATTCCGATAAAATGGTTAGAAACGAATAACCCGAATTCGATCTCCCCTGACACAAAGATAACACGAATAATTACCTATTAAGAAAAGACTTGGCTTGTGCCAAGTCCTCGGACGCAGGCAGAAGCCTTAGTCGTTCTTACTTGGAATCTATACTTTCTGATTCCGTAAAAAAAAGGCTAACAAAAATTGTTAGCCTTTTTTCTATTTCCGCTTAGGGATTCGTAAATTAATATGAATAAATTCTTCATCTTGCTCTTGCTTGACTTTAATCTTGAGACCTGTTTTTTTCATTTCACCTACAACGTTATTAATTGTATTAATAAAAATCCGTACATCTCGAATGATTTTTACAACATTGCGCTTTGGTACATTCTTAGCTTCTACTTGTTTCGCAATATCTTCCAAAAATTCTTCAATAAGTTCTTCTGTTTCACGAACATTTAAATTCTTTTCACTAATAAGCTCCAACACTTCTAATTGCAATCTAGAATCATCTATTTTAAGCAAAGAACGGGCATGACGTTCTGTTAATTTTTCGTTAGCTACTACAGCCCGAACTTCTGGTATCAGTTTTAATAAACGTAATTTATTGGCAATCGTAGATTGATTTTTGCCCATACGTTTCGCTAACTCTTCCTGGGTAAAGCCAAAACTCGTAATTAATTGTTGAAAGCCTTCCGCCTCTTCTAAAAAGTGTAAATCTTCACGTTGTAAATTTTCAATCATGGCTAATTCAGCCACTTCTTTATCCGTAAACTCCTTCACAATGACTGGAACTTGCTGCAATCCAGCCAACTTTGAAGCTCTTAGCCGACGTTCTCCTGCCACTAATTCAA
Organism: Pelosinus sp. IPA-1; assembly: GCF_030269905.1. Classification (NCBI taxonomy): domain Bacteria; kingdom Bacillati; phylum Bacillota; class Negativicutes; order Selenomonadales; family Sporomusaceae; genus Pelosinus; species Pelosinus sp. IPA-1. The sequence goes on from NZ_BSVC01000005.1 coordinate 407,149, forward strand.
AGCCATCAGCAATGGCCCTTACGATGAGTGGTTGAATGACACCATACTCTCCAATGGAAGATGCTAGCTCCTGAAGGGATTCTTCCGTAAATATTTTTCGAGGTTGAAACGGATTCGGAACAATATCCGTAATCTGCACATGCTTTACATTACCTTCTACAGAAATCGTATCGTCTATAATGCAAGCTTCCCTATTATCTATATTATCTGTAACATCTGTTTGCTCTTTAGCCTGGCTAGCTATTTCTGCATTATCTGAAGTCAGGCCTAATAATCTGGCCAAGTTTTTCATCTATACACCGCCTTACCAATAATAGGTTTGTCAATAGGTAATATTCGGCATTTCCCTACAAGTTCCTCTTTACCATGAATGGTTTATAATGGATTTTTTTCAGCTACGCCTGGACGCCTTGGATAACTAGGTGAAGTCTTCTTTACTTTTTTAATATACACAACTGCTCGGACATCATCGATTCTAGGTAGCTTTATATTTTCTATTTTTAGGATTTCGCCGCCTAACAGCCTCAGAGCCTCTGTAGACTCTTTTATTTCCTCATTGTACCTAGACCCTTTAAGGGCAATAAAAAAACCTCCTACGGCGACAAATGGAAGACACAATTCACAGAGAACATTCAATCTTGCAACTGCTCGAGAAACAGCAATATCATATTGTTCTCTATATCGTTTATTTTTGCCCCCATCCTCTGCACGACTATGAATATACTCTATATCAGATATACCCATTTTTTCGGCAACCGCTTTTAAAAATAAAATTCTTTTGTTTAACGAATCAAATAATGTAAGTTTCAAATCAGGGCGAAAAACTTTTAACGGCAAACCAGGGAACCCTGCCCCTGTCCCTACATCAATTATTTTTGCGCCTTTTTTAAAAATATCTTCATCATAACATGATAAAGAATCAATCATATGTTTAACAGCTACTTCGGCAGGATCGGTAATCGCTGTTAAATTTATTTTTTCATTCCATTCAACTAAAGTCTTGAAATATATGGAAAACTTTACTAATTGATCCTCTGTTAAGGATAAAGAGTATTCTTCGGCAACTTGGGCTAATACATCTTCAAATATCAATTTACTTCTTCCCTCCTGCGACGTTGTTCTAAATAAATCATTAAAATAGAAATATCAGCAGGTGAAACTCCAGAAATACGTGCCGCTTGTCCAATAGATAATGGGCGAATCTCGTTTAACTTTTCTCTAGCCTCCACAGCTAAACCGTGTAATTCCATATAATTAACATCTTCTGGTAACAATTTTTCTTCTAGTTTGCTGGCCCGCTCTACTTGTTCAAGTTGTTTACTAATATATCCTTCATATTTGGCAGCAATCTCTACTTGCTGCTTAACCGACATTTCCAAAGCAGGTACATCAAAATGTTCACGAATCATATCATAGCTGATCTCCGTTCTACGCAATAAATCGTAAAGCATGATGCCTGTTCTAAGTTCAGCAGTACCCATGGCGGACATTTTGACCTGCACTTCCGGTATCGGAGTAATCATCGTACTACGCAATAGGGCAAGACTTTCTTCAATGGAATCTCTTTTACTAACAAATCTCGTATATCTTTCATTACTAACTAGGCCAATTCTTCGCCCTTTTTCTGTTAAACGCAGATCAGCATTATCTTGGCGTAAAATTAGACGAAATTCAGCCCTAGAAGTCATAATACGATAAGGTTCACTTGTGCCCTTAGTTACTAAATCATCAATTAGTACACCAATATAGCCATCAGAACGAGATAAAATAAGCGGTTCACGCCCCATCACTAATAAAGCTGCATTAATACCAGCAATTAACCCTTGAGCAGCTGCTTCTTCGTAACCAGAAGTCCCATTTATCTGTCCTGCAGAAAATAAACCATGAATATGTTTAAACTCCAAAGAGGGTTTTAGCTGGGTTGAATCAATACAATCATAATCAATCGCATAACCTGGACGCATAATTTTAACATTTTCCATACCTGCAATCGTTCTTAAAAATTCATATTGCACATCAATTGGTAGGCTGGTAGACATCCCCTGTACATACATTTCGTTCGTCTGATATCCTTCCGGTTCAATAAACAACTGATGAGCATCCTTATCCGCAAATCGGACAATTTTCGATTCGATAGATGGACAATATCTAGGCCCCACCCCTTCAACGATACCAGTATACATCGGAGCTCTATGTAAATTATTACGAATAATCTCATGAGTTTTTTCATTTGTATATGTTAGCCAACAAGGTAATTGCTCCCTAGTTGTTATATCACTTAAAAAGGAAAAGTTATGAACCTGTTCATCACCAGGCTGAATTATCATTTTAGAGAAATCTAAAGATCTTCGATCCACTCTAGCAGGCGTACCTGTCTTAAAACGCATTAAACGAATATTCATTTCACGTAATGAATTCGTTAAATTTTCGGCAGCACGCTGTCCGTTCGGACCGCCTTTATAAGCCAGCTCACCAATAATGATCTTTCCTCCGAGATATGTACCAGTGGCTAATACAATACACTTTGCATGATACACTTCACCAGTCTCGACTTCTATACCATACACCAAATTATCCCTAGATAAAATCTTTTCCACTAGTACTTGCTTTACATCCAAATTCTGCTGATTTTCAATAGTTTCCTTCATTGTAGTATGATATAGCCCTTTATCAGCTTGTGCCCTTAAAGCGTGTACAGCTGGACCTTTACCAGTATTGAGCATCCGCATCTGCAAGCTAGTCTTATCCGTATTTATACCCATTTGCCCACCCAAAGCATCCAATTCTCTAACTAAATGCCCTTTTGCTGGTCCACCTACAGACGGATTACATGGCATAAAGGCAATATTATCCAAATTGAGAGTTGTAAGCAAAGTTTTGCAGCCCATACGAGCGGCTGCTAACGCTGCTTCACAACCAGAATGACCGGAACCAATAATAATTACATCATAATCTTCAGCAATAAACACAATCTGTCACTCCCCTATTTACCAATACAAAACTGAGTGAAAATCTCATGAATAATATCCTCGCCTACTGTATCTCCTGAAATTTCACCCAACTTGTCCCATGCATCCCTTAAATCTACTACTATACAATCAGAAGGCATATCTTGGTCAATCGTTAATAGGCTTGCCTCCAAATGTTCTTTAGCCTGTTCTAAAAGAGTTGACTGACGTAAATTCGTAACAAATGCTCCCTCTTTTTGCTCAACCTTTCCACTATACACTAAATCCACAATACTCTTTTCTAAATCTTCTAAACCTATACCTTCGGTTACAGATACTTTTAGTACCTTTTTATTAGAAACATAAGTATAAACTTCATCCATCTCAAGTTTTACTGGCAAATCACTTTTATTCACAATGACAATTGCTTCTTTATTTGCTAGCATAGTAAGTACTTCTCTATCCTCTGTGGATAATTCCATCGAAGCATCTAATAGTAATAAAATCAAATCTGCTGTGGCAACAAACTCTCGCGCCTTTTCCACACCCAACCGCTCAACTAAATCTGCCGTTTCACGAATTCCTGCAGTATCCACAATCTTTAATGGTATGCCACGAATATTAACAAATTCCTCAATACTATCTCGCGTTGTTCCAGGAATATCTGTAACAATTGCTCTTTTTTCTTTTAATAATGCATTTAGCAAACTCGATTTACCTACATTAGGTTTACCAATAATTACAGTTTCGAGTCCTTCCCTTAAGATTCGACCTGTTTCTTTCGTCGCTAACAATTCCTGCATTTCTTTTAATAATGTTTCAACAGAGCCTTTTACTTCTTGGGCGGTCATTACTTCTATATCTTCTTCAGGAAAATCGATAGCAGCTTCTAAATGAGCAATCATAGTTAAAACGCCATGTCTCATTTCCCTGATCTTCTCCGACAAATTTCCTTTCAAATGTCCAAGGGCCATACGTAGAGAAGCATCCGTTTTAGCTCTAATAATGTCAATTACAGCTTCCGCTTGGGATAAGTCGAGTCTGCCGTTAAGAAATGCTCTTTTGGTAAATTCACCAGGTTCAGCCATTCTAGCACCGTATTGCAGAGAAAGTTCTAGAATCCTCTTCATGGGGATGGGCCCTCCATGACAGTGAATTTCTACTACATCTTCACGGGTATATGACTTCGGTCCACGCATAATAAGTAGTAATACTTCATCCACAATCTCTTTCGAATCTGGCTCTATAATATTTCCATATGCTACTTGTCTTGATGCAACATCAACTGCTTTTTTTCCTTTTACACCAGAAAAAATTTGATTGGCTATTTTAGTTGCTAATGATCCACTCATGCGGATAATGCCAATCCCTCCTTCTCCTGGGGCTGTAGCAATTCCGCTAATAGTTTCTTCTATGAACACCAAACTGCCTCCTTACTAATTAGTAGCAAAACCCAGTAATAAAATAATTATTACTGGGTTTTTAATATGTATAATATCTATCTTTTTAATGCAATAACAATTTTGCGATAAGGTTCTTCCCCTTCGCTATAGGTGATAATTCGATGATCATTTTGTAAGGCCATATGAATAATTTTACGTTCATTCGGACTCATAGGTTCTAGCACTACTTTTTCCCCGCGTCGTTTTACCGTATCTGCTAAGCGAGCAGCCAAACGATTTAAGGTATCTGTACGACGCTGGCGATAATCTTCGACATCAAGAACGATCCGCACCTTACTATCTGCGTCTCGATTAGCTGCTAAATTCGTCAAATACTGCAGTGCATCCAAAGTTTGACCATGTTTCCCTATCAATATCCCTAAATTATTACCACGAATATTAAAACTAATAGAATCCTCTTGCTCTACTCTTTCAATTTGAACTTCTAAATTCATTAATACAAAAACATTTTCCAAGAAATCATATGCAACTTTTGCAGGATCAATTGGCTTAACTGATGCTCTGATTTTCGCAGGTTTACAGCCAATAATGCCTAAAAAGCCTTTACTTGGTGCTTCTAACACTTCATACTCAATACGGTCTTCTCCCACTCCAAGCTCACTTAAAGCTAGACGTACCGCCTCTTCAATGGTTTTACCAGTAGTTTCCACAGAAGTCATCGTGTTAATTAGCCTCCTTATTTTTGAGCCTCGCCACGGTACATCCACCACTGTTGAATAATTTGGAAAAGATTACTCATTACCCAATACAATACCAGCCCACCAGGAAAATTAATACTGATATAGCCGATAAATAATGGCATAAAATTCATCATCATTTTTGCTTGTTGATTCGCATCAGAACTTGTTTGTTTTTGTTGAATATAAGTAGTGGCTGCCGATAAAACCGGTAAAATATATAACGGATCATGTTGGGATAAATCAGCTATCCAAAAGAAGCTAGGCAATTGGGCATAATGATAATCACGAATGGCATAAAAAATTCCCATAAGAATTGGCATTTGAACGAGAAGAGGTAAACATCCTGATAAGGGATTAACTCCTGATTCTTTATATAAAAGTGCCATTTCTTTATTTAATTTTTCGGGATTACCTTTATATTTTTCTTGCATTGCTTTCATTTTAGGCTGTAAATCTTGCATAGCCTTCATACCCTTAACTTGTTTTACAGTTAAAGGATATAAAATTAATTTTATGGCCAAGGTTAATAAAATTATCGCTAGACCATAGTTTGGTATTCCCAAGCTTGCCGTCATATTGTAGAAAAAGGTTAATATATCTTGTAACAGTCCGATAGCTGAATCGAATAAAGCCAATATCTCACGTCCTCAATACTAATTTGGCAAAAGCCAATTATAATCTTACTCAATAAATATATATATTAAACAGGATCGTAACCACCAGGATGAAATGGATGACAACGCAAAATTCGGCGAACTGCCATCAATCCTCCACGCACAACCCCATGTTTCTCAATTGCCTGCAATGCATATTCTGAACAAGTCGGCACAAATCGGCAAGTAGGTGGCTTTAACGGTGAAATAAATAAACGATAACCTTTAATAAACAGTATAGCCATTTTTTTCATCCTAACTACCTACTTAGCCAATATTTTTGCCTTCTCACACAAATGAATAAAAGCTTTAGCCACGGCCATCCGGTCAGATTTTACTGCAGCTTGTCTGCCAACTAATAGTAAGTCAATGCCATTAATTAAGCGAAATTGGTTTAAACGATAAGAGTCCCGCAAAAGGCGTTTTACGCGATTGCGCACTACCGCTCCTCCCAATCTTTTACCTGCAGCAAATCCGACGTGGCGCACATCGCTGCGATTAGGTAGAACATAAAGAACCACCATTTTATTCGCATATGATTTGCCAGCTTTATATACAGCCTGGAAGTTTTTATTTTTGTGTAACATACCTTGTTTCGATAACTTATATATCACAGTTTATCATCCCGCCATATGGAAAATCGGCTTTCTATTCAGCGACCTACTATGCAGAGATTATCTTTCTGCCTCTAGCACGTCTTCTTTTTAGAACTAGCTGACCACCTCTGGTTTTCATACGCTCACGAAAGCCATGTGTTCTTTTTCTCCATAAATTGTTTGGTTGATAAGTACGTTTCATCTATTTACACCTCCTTACAAAAAGCCCAAGCTATCATGTTAAAATGCCTATATTTTAACACTAAAGATTATAGACTAGGCAATGCCTCAGTGTCAAGAAATATACGCATTTATAGTTTAGGACTATTGTGGATAAATTTGTAGATAGAATGTCCTATTTCGTAAAAACCTGTTGATAACTTATATACTTTTTGATAATATAAAGCTTAACAAGATATCCACATATACTTTTAAATTGATTATTTATCTACATAAAGTTAAAGTTATTCACAAAAACATGGCTTTATGCACACTTTTATCCACACCACTTAATAACTCTATTATACTTGATAAATACAAGACTGCGAAATACTTTTTATTTTGCTGTTGTATTTTTTTTTCGTCTAAACCATTCTTTTTTAAAATAAGTTATACACATGTGTTGATAAGTGTGTGGATAACTTATCCTCGTGTTAGTAAAATTTGTTGATATATCCTTAAATAAGGCTATAAATCCTCATTACATCCTTATTAGTGCAGGAATGCTTTTGCTATATTACATGTCTACTTCTAAATAGGATACATTTTGTTTTATTTATATTATTTGTATAAACAGAAAGGATTGAATGTATGGACGACACCCTACAAGCCACAATCGTATGGGAGCAGGTATTAAAAAAATTAGAGCAAGAATTATCAAATCTAATGATTGATACTTGGTTAAAACCGACGATCCCCTTAAAAATTACGGATACGACTTTAGAAATTGGAACACCTAAACAAATTATTAAAGAGTGGCTCGAATCTAGGTATCTTCCTATTATTTCATCAACGGTCCAATACATTACGAATAAGCCTTTAACTGTTATTTTTGTTAATTTGGATATGGATGATGAAGTAACTGTGAATCCTACCGCTAAAGAAACCGTCCCACCAGTACAACCAATCGTCTCTTCCTCAGAAGTTGTTGAGGACCTTGATAAGAAAGCTGACCAGGTACAAACCACCCTATCTACCTCTAAACAGCCTCATATCTATAAACCTTCCTCTGAATCAGATCAAAATTTTTCTTTAACCTTGAATCCTGCAGAAGAATCTATGGCCGTTTTAAATCCTAAATACATTTTTGAAACCTTTGTTATCGGCAATTCAAATCGTTTAGCTCATGCAGCATCATTAGCTGTTGCCGAAGCGCCAGCTAATGCTTATAATCCTTTTTTTGTTTATGGTGGTGTTGGTCTTGGTAAAACACATCTTATGCACGCGATTGGCCACCGTATTCTGAAAAATCATCCTCATCTTAAATTACTATATATTTCTAGTGAGAAGTTTACAAATGAACTAATTAATTCAATTCGAGATGGGAATCCAGAAAGTTTTCGTCAAAAATATCGTAATATTGATGTGCTCTTAGTTGACGATATTCAATTCTTAGCAAAAAAAGAACATACGCAAGAAGAATTTTTCCATACATTTAACACACTTCATGAGGCTAATAAACAAATTATCATGTCTAGTGATAGGCCTCCTCGTGAAATTCAAACATTAGAAGATCGGTTACGTTCTCGCTTTGAAATGGGCCTGATTACAGATATTCAACCTCCTGACTTGGAAACACGGATTGCTATTTTACGTAAAAAAGCACTTATGGAACATCTAAATGTATCCAATGATGTCATGGTATATATCGCCAGCCGTATTGATAATAATATACGAGAACTAGAAGGCGCTCTTATCAGAGTAATGGCTTATGCTTCCTTAACTAACCAAAACATTGATATTGATTTAGCAACAGAAGCATTAAAAGATATCTTCCCTCATGGTAAGCCAAAGCAGATTACGGTTGAACTCATACAAGAGACAATTGCTTCTTACTTTAAGCTTAAAATTGATGAGCTATTAGCTAAAAAGCGTACTCGTAATGTAGCCTACCCAAGGCAAATTGCTATGTATCTGTCGAGAGAATTAACCGAAACCTCTCTCCCTCGTTTAGGAGAAATGTTTGGTGGTCGTGATCATACAACAGTTATTCATGCCTATGACAAAATTAGCCGTGAACGAAATGCGGATATTAAATTAAGTAATACCATCAAAGAATTAATTAAACGCATTGAAAACACTTGATAAGTATAACCTCTTTTGTATTGCAAAATCCGCTATTTTACTAACACAATGCACTGTCCTTTGACAAATAAGTGTATAACTCTGTTAGTAACCTTAGGACGAGCTTGTAGACTAATTGTTGATAAAATACTAACAGTAAAAGTCTGTGGATTTGTGGATAACCCCTATAGTACTTACTGACATCTTATTAACATGCTTTTTACTACTGTTAATAAGGCAATTTTAGAGTTACTAACATATCTACAGCCCCTACTACTATTACGACTATTTTATTAATATATATATTATTTAGTATTAATATACCGAACGGAGGCCAAATAATGAAAATATCCTGCACAAAAGATCAGCTTAATCACGCTGTTCAAACGGTACAAAAAGCAATTGCCACAAAAACACCTATGCCAATACTAACAGGAATCTATTTAACTGCTTTTGACAATAAAATCGAATTACAAGCAACAAACTATGAAATAGGTATAAGTTGTACAATTGATGCAATTGTTGAAGAACCAGGAAACATTGTTATTTCAGGACGTTATTTCCAAGAGTTAGTTAGAAAACTACCTGGCGATACAATTGAAATTGCTTCTAATCTTGAAGATAGAACAATACAAATTACTTCGAATCAAGCACAATTTAATTTATTAAGCTTACCAGCAGAAGAATTTCCTGTATTAAAAAAACCAACAAGTGACACGATTATAACTGTCAAAGATAATATTTTAAGAGAACTTATCAAAAAAACAGTGTTTGCCTGTGCAAATGACGAGTCTCGTCCTATCTTTACAGGTGCATTATTAGAAATTAATCAACATGAAATTAATATGGTTGCGACAAATACTCATCGATTGGCAATAAAAAAAGACCATATTGGTCATAATACAGATAATGTTAAAATGATTATTCCTGCTAAAATTTTAAATGAATTAGCACGTATTATGATTTCAGATATTCCTATGGATGTAACTATTTATTATCAGAAAAACCAAGTTTCCTTTGGCTTTGATAATGTATATATTATTTCTCGGTTAATTGAGGGACAATTTCCCGATTATAATAAGGTCATTCCTGCTAATTTTGCTACAAGCATTACCATTGACACTCATTCCTTTATGGATGCAGTAGAACGTGTCTCCTTATTAGCTAGAGATGGAGATTATAATATTATTAAATTGGCTTTTAAAAATGATTGTGTTATTATTACATCTAATAATCCCGATATTGGTAAGGCATGTGAGACAGTTTCAACAATTATGCAAGGTAATGAAGTAGAAATTGCATTTAATGCCAAATATGTTACTGATATTTTAAAAAATATTAATAGTGAAAAATTAATTTTTTCACTAAATACGCCTCTTAGCCCAGCTAGTGTTAAGCCAATTGATGATGAAACCTATAATTATATTATTACACCTGTGAGGACTAATTAATGGAAGAAATAGGGATAACAACACCTACAATTCAATTAGATCAATTTTTAAAATGGGCTGGTATTGTGGAAAGCGGTGGACAAGTTAAATTATTTATTGAAGACGGATTAGTTTTTGTTAATGAAGTACAAATTAGCGAACGTCGTAAGAAATTGCAGCCTGGTGATATTGTAGCAATTAAAGAAATTGGAATATGGAAAGTAACGGCTGAATAAAAGGTGTTGCCATGAAAGTAAATAAAATAGTATTACGAAATTACCGAAATTATGTTGATCTTTCGTTAGATTTTACCCAAGGAATTAATATCTTTATTGGTCAAAATGCTCAGGGTAAAACCAATATTCTAGAATCAATTTATTATGGAGCTATGGGACGTTCTCATCGTACAAATGTAGATGCAGAACTTATTCGTTGGCAGCAAGAAAATGGCAGTATCACTATTTTATTTTCCCGAATGAATATTGAAAATAGCTTGGTTATTAAACTAAGTAATCATCAAAAAAAAGAAATAATCTCAAATAATTATGGAATTAAACCACGGGAATTGATTGGTTTACTAAATGTAGTATTATTTTCACCCGAAGATTTAATGCTTATAAAAGGTATGCCTGCTATGCGCAGGCGCTTTTTAGATATAGAAATATCACAAGCAAACCCTACTTATTATCAGCAATTATTAAAGTACAATCGTATTGTTACACAAAGAAATAATTTATTAAAAAAGATTAGGGAAAACAAAGAAAAACACGATATGTTAGATGCATGGGATGATCAATTGGCGGTAACGGCAAGTAAAATTGTAACGAAACGATTAGATGCCGTGAAAAAATTAGCAATGTTAGCTAATTTAATGCATCGGAAAATAACGGCAAGTAAAGAAAATTTAACGCTTGTTTACCAAAAACATGAGATACAAGAAACTGAAATGGAAAAGCTTAAAATTGAATATAAAAACAAACTATTACAATTTAGGCAAAATGATATTTGGCGTGGTAGTACAAGTATAGGTCCCCATAAAGACGATTTAATTCTTACCGTAAATGGTGTTAATTTAAGAACGTTTGGCTCACAAGGTCAGCAGCGGACAGGGGTACTTTCATTAAAGCTGGCAGAATTAGAATTTATTAAGTCTGAGACAGGGGAATATCCTATTTTGTTATTAGACGATGTTATGAGTGAGTTAGATGCTTCTCGTCGTGAGCATTTATTAGCTTTTATAAAAGATCGTGTACAAACAATTATTACCGCTACGGAAGAAAAGTATTTTCCTAATTGGGAATTTGGTAAATACTATCATGTTGCTAATGGCACAATAGTGGAGTGAATACTATGCTAAAAGTGGATAATATCCTTTCTCATACGATAAAAAATATGGGGCTTCAACGAAAATACAATGCACAGTCCGTTATTTATCACTGGAAAAAAATAGTTGGTGATGATATTGCCGCAAATACTTATCCACGCGTAGTACAGCAAGGAACATTAATGGTCGGAGTTAATAGTTCTGTTTGGTCTCATCATTTATCGATGATGAAAGAAAGCATTATCGATAAAATTAATAATTATGTTGGTGAGAAACTAATTTTTGATATTCGTTTTCAAGCAGGATATTTTAGCAATTTACAGAATGAAGAAGATACCGATATTAATGTTGTAGCGCCTACAAAATATAAATTAAGTAAAGTTAAATTAGATGAATCTGATATAAAAATTATGCAAGATACTGCTGCTTATATTAGTGATAAGTATTTAAAGCAAAAAATATTGCGTATGATGCGCAAAAATTTTGCTTTAAATAAAATAAAAAAACAGCATAACTGGCACCAGTGTGCCAGTTGTACTGTTTTATGTCCTCCAGATGAAATGCAGTGTACTGCCTGCACACTGGCTAAAAAACACACATTACTCTATACTATTATTAATACATTAAAAGAAATTCCTTGGATACGTTATGCTGAATTAAATAATCATATTACCTGTACAGAAGACGAATTTCGTCAAGCTAAATATACGCTAACAGCTTCCATCAGTAGGGATCTGCAAGAAGGCGATAATGATAAATTTAAAATTATGAGTTTTATAATGCTAACTACTGGAGCAAAAATTGAGGCGGTTAATGATGCAATTATTAATAAAACTTTGGAAAAATTCAGGAGGAATAAGTAATGTTTTTACATCTAGGAGCTGATATGGTTGTTCCTTTGCGTGATGTTATTTCCATTACTGATTTAAAGTCAGCACAATCAGGTATTAATAGTGAGTTTCTCAAGAAGATGCGAGATGAAAAACGAATTTTTGATATTTCAGAAAATGATCCAAAGAGTTTTGTTATTACTACCAATAAGGTTTATTTATCAGCTATTTCATCATTAACATTGAAAAAGAGAGCTGGTCATTTTCAAATATATGAAAATATTTAAAGATATATACGCTGAGATTGTAAATTTGCAATCTCTTATCGTTGATTTTAAGGTGGAGGTTAACAATGAGCATTGAGGATGAAGTTATAGGTAATGGTAATTATGGGGCGGAACAAATACAAGTATTAGAAGGGTTAGAGGCTGTTCGTAAGCGTCCAGGAATGTATATAGGTAGTACATCAGCTAGAGGATTACATCATTTAGTATATGAGGTTGTTGATAATAGTATTGATGAGGCTTTAGCTGGGTATTGTGATAAAGTAGATGTTACTATTTGCCATGATAATAGTATTATTGTAGCGGATAATGGACGTGGTATTCCAGTTGGTATGCATGAAACAGGAAAACCTGCTGTAGAAGTAGTTTTAACTGTATTACATGCCGGTGGTAAATTTGGCGGCGGCGGTTATAAAGTTTCTGGCGGTCTTCATGGTGTAGGTATATCTGTAGTAAATGCTCTTAGTACTTATTTAGAAGTAGAAGTAAAAGTAGATGGAAAAATACATCAGATTCGCTTTGAACGTGGTTATACAGCAAGGCCTTTATCTATAGTTGGCGAAACAGAAGAGACAGGAACTAAAGTAACTTTTAAACCTGACGGTGAAATATTTGAGGAACTAGTATATAGTTATGACACTTTAAAGCAACGCTTAAGAGAACTTGCCTTTCTAAATAAAGGAATTACTATAAATTTGACAGATGAACGTACTGAAACTCATGAAACATTTTTCTATGAAGGTGGTATTTCTTCATTTGTTGAACATTTAAACAAAAATAAGACAGTATTGCATCCAATTCCTATTTTTGTAACTGGGATTAGGGAAACTAGTATTGTGGAAATTGCTCTCCAATATAACGAAAGTTATGTAGAGAATATTTTCAGTTTTGTTAATAATATTAATACCCAAGAAGGGGGAACTCATCTTAGTGGCTTTAAAATTGCTTTAACAAGGACTGTTAATGATTATGCCCGCAAATTAAACATATTAAAAGAAAATGACGAAAATTTAAGTGGTGAAGATGTACGAGAAGGTTTAACTGCGGTTATTAGTTTAAAAATTGAAGAGCCACAATTTGAAGGTCAGACAAAAACTAAGTTGGGGAATAGTGAAGTACGTGGTGTTGTTGATAGTATTGTTTCTGATCGATTAAGTGAATTCTTTGAAGAAAATCCAGCGATTACGAAAAAGATAATTGAAAAATCCGTAATGTCTGCAAGAGCTAGAGATGCGGCTCGTAAGGCTAGAGAACTTACAAGAAGAAAAAATGCTTTAGAAATCAGTTCTTTACCTGGTAAATTGGCAGATTGCTCATTAAAAGATCCAATGCAGACTGAAATTTATCTAGTAGAAGGTGATTCAGCAGGCGGCTCGGCCAAACAAGGACGGGATCGTCGCTTTCAAGCTATATTGCCACTACGGGGTAAAATATTGAACGTAGAGAAAGCCCGTTTAGATAAAATTCTAAATAGCGAAGAAATTCGTATTATGATTACTGCTTTTGGTAACGGTATTGCAGAAGATTTTGATTTAGAAAAAAGTCGTTATGGTAAAATTATTATTATGACAGATGCGGACGTAGATGGTGCTCATATTCGTACGTTACTGTTAACCTTCTTTTATCGTTACATGAAGCCTCTAATTGAAGCAGGCCGTATTTACATAGCGCAGCCGCCTTTGTACTTAATTAAAAAAGGTAGGGAAAGCTGGTATTTATACAGTGATGATGAAATGGACAAATTATTAACTCGTATTGGACGAGATAATATTAATGTTCAGCGATATAAAGGTCTTGGTGAAATGAACCCAGAGCAATTATGGGAAACTACAATGAATCCAGAAGGCAGAACCCTTTTACAAGTAGAGCTTGGTGATGCCATGGCCGCAGATGAAATGTTTTGTGTGCTGATGGGGGATAAAGTAGAGCCTAGGCGTAAATTTATCGAAGATCATGCTCATGATGTAAGGAATTTAGATACTTGATAATGACCTCCCAGCCTTAAGCTGGGAGATTTTTTTCTATTGATAAAAGGGGAGGAATATAGTAGTAAGTATGGAAGTAATATAAATGTTTATATTGCAGGAGGAATCTATGCGCATTGCAGTGGTTGACGGACAGGGTGGAGGTATGGGAAAGTTTATTATAGAAAAAATAAGAAAAGAGTTTAAAGAACAAATAGAAATCCTTGCTTTAGGGACAAATGCTTTAGCAACTTCGTCTATGTTAAAGGCAGGAGCAAATGAAGGAGCTACGGGCGAGAATGCAATTGTCTATAACAGTCAGGAAGTTGATTTAATTATAGGTTCATTAAGTATTATTATGGCGAATGCCATGCTAGGTGAACTTACACCCAAGATGGCTGAAGTAATAACGAATAGCAAGGCACGTAAATTGTTAATACCTATTTATCGAGGGAATGTTGATATTATAGGAATGTCAGCGGATCCACTTCCTCATTTAGTGGATAGTTTAATAATGCAAGTAAGACAATACGTAAGGGGGTTAGAACATGTGTGAAGCTAACGTGTATTTACTTAATAATGATGTAGAAGAATTATTGCTTGAACGAGTAGACAAAATAATACCTAAAGACGGAGAAATTTATCTTGAAAATATATTTGGGCATCGTAAAACATTGGCTGCGCGAATAAAGGAGCTCCATTTAGTTGATCATAGAATTCTGTTAGAGAGAATAGTATAAAAAAAATTATAAAGTGTATTTAGAAAAGATAGAGTATATGGTATTATATGTATATGAAAATCGGTTGCAGTTAATAACGCTAAGCAGAAGTTTAGTTAACCGATGATGCTTTATAAATAAATATGTGAACAACAAACCATGAAGGGAATGGCGATAAGAACTATCGCTAACTTCATGGTTTACTTTTTTAGTAGGAGGTGTTATATAATTAAGTTGGTATAGATAGCAAAATAGAAAAGTAAGATATGAAAATGGAGGTTCTCTATGCATATACCTGATGGTTATTTAAGTCCTTCTACCTGTTTGTCAATTAGTACTGCTATGTTGCCTGTTTGGTACAAAGCTTCTTCTGTAATTAAAAAGAATTTAGATATATCCCAAGTTCCTTATATGGCGATGGGGGCGGTTTTTTCATTTTTAATTATGATGTTTAATATTCCTATCCCTAATGGAACGACAGCCCATGCAATTGGTGGTGTAATGATTGCAATTGCCTTAGGGCCTTGGGTCGCTGTAATTGGGGTTAGTGTGGCATTATTTATTCAAGCTATTGTTTTTGGTGATGGAGGCATATTGGCATTTGGTGTGAATGCATTTAATATGGCTTTTGTCATGCCTTTTGTAGGATATTATATATTTAACGTACTTACCAAGGGCGCTGAGGTTGGTTCTAAAAGATACATAGCAGCAGCTGGTGTTGCTGGTTACATTGGGCTTAATATGGCAGCACTTCTGGCAGCAATTGAATTTGGTATTCAACCTTTATTATTTACAGCCGCTGATGGAACGCCCCTTTATTGTCCTTATGGTTTAAATGTTACGGTTCCAGCAATGATGATGGTGCATCTTACTGTTGCAGGAGTAGTGGAAGGTATTTTTACTGCTATAGGAATACGATATATAACAAAAAATTCACCTGAATTAGTTCTAAAGGGGTAGGGATGATAAGATGAAACAAAAATATGGAATTATATTACTTATTATGGCATTGCTATCACCCTTGGGTTTAATCGCTGAGGGAACGGCTTGGGGTGAATGGGGCTTAGAGGATCTTACTGAATTAGTAGGATATGTACCTCAAGGACTTGAACAGGCGCAGGAGTGGTGGGCCGCCATTTTTCCTGATTATACAATTCCTATTTTAGGAGAAGGAAAAGTAGTTGAGAGTATTAGCTATGTATGTTCTGCACTGATTGGCTCCGGTTTAATTTATGGATTAATAGTTTTGTATGGAAAGATGATAATTAAGAAAGCCTCTACGATGTAATAAAAAAATGACTCTATAGAGTAAAAACTCTATAGAGTCATTTTTAAAAAGGATAACTTTTCAAACCCTATACTTTTTTAGTATTATGATAAGGGGATAACCAATAGCAAAGACAATAATTGCTTCACTTACGGCAATGGATAATATTGTAAACCAATAAGGCATGGCATATAATATAGAAAGATAGCTGCCTACAATAAGAGCATTAATAATGATGGGAGACAGGTAGGCAAAAAAATTCATTCTAAACCGATAAGTGCACCAAGCTGCCAGCAGTGTAGCAAGGCTACCGCCTACAATGTCCCACAAACCTAATCCGCCGAATATATTAGCGGCTAATGTACCGATAAATAATCCATAAATAGCCTCGGGGAAGAGAATAGGGAGCAAGGTAAGGGCTTCACTTAGGCGAAATTGTAAGGGACCATAAGAGATGGGTGCTAGGACATAAGTTAGGCTTGTATATAAAACGGCAATCATTGCAGCACGAAGTAGATAGCGAGTATCCATAATTACCTCCAAGTAATATTAATTGTACTTATATTATAGCGAGTTAAAATCTACTAGGAAAGTTTTTTCAAAAGAGATATAGTATTAATAATAAAAAACAAACATACGTTCCTAAAATATTTGTAGAGTACCTCTAAGAGATGGTATAATACGGATTAGAATAATAGAAAGAATTAGGTGGTACATATTGTCTAATAAAAGCAGTAAAAATCAACAATCAGAACATAGATGTAATATAAATCCAAGGCTTCGCTCTGAAGTAGTGGGTATATTTCTTTTGTCAGCAGGTATTATTTCAATTATTAGCATATTGGATTTTAATACGGGTTCTATTGGATTGTATATATCTAAATTTCTGAAGTATACTTTTGGTGTAGGAGCTTTTGTAATTCCTTTGCTTATGATGATTATTGGTGGCTTCTATATAAAAACAGATCATGGAATTATATATAGTGTTCGCTTTTGGGGATTATCTTTATTGTATATTTCCTTATTGGGCTTAGCACATCATTTTTTAATCAGTGAAAATAAAGAAATACTTCCAGAAAGTTTAGTCAGTGGCGGTGGTATTGTTGGTGGTATGTTACTATTTATCTTACGTAAATTTTTTGGTTTTTATGGATCCTTTGTCTTATTAATATCATCTAGTTTATGTGGTATCTTAATTGCAACAACTTGGTCATTATATCAGACTTTTGTATCTGCAAAAGAAAAAACGCAGCAAGGATTATCTACTGCCATTGAACAAATTGAGAAGGTAGGTAAATTTTATAATCAAGAAAAAGATCGAAAGTTCGCTAAAATAAATAATAAACAAGAGAGACAACAGGAGATAGCAGTACTAGAACAAGCGGCAAGTTTAGCTGAAAAACCATTATTAGATCGTTTATTAGAGCAAGCAGCTTTACAAGAACAAGAAGAATCTCGTTCTAAAGCAAGGACGGAAGAGCCAATTCATCAAGTACAAGAAAGTAATATAGAAATAAAAGCAAAACAGGTTGCTAAAGGAAAAATTGAAAATGATCATTCGGTATTAGAGCCTGAAACTAAGCCTTTTGCTGGTTATATATTGCCACCACTATCTCTACTACAAAAATCAACAAATCAAACAGATAGTAAAAGAGCAAAAGAAGTAGCCAATAATGCTAAAATTTTGGAAAATACCTTGGAAAGTTTTAATGTTAAAGCCAAAATGATTCATATTAGTCAAGGACCTACTGTCACTCGTTATGAATTAGAACCTGCCCCAGGGGTCAAGGTGAGCAAGATTGTTAATTTAGCAGATGATATAGCCTTAAGCTTAGCTGCTTCGGGAGTGCGTATCGAAGCGCCGATACCTGGTAAGGCCGCAATTGGTATTGAGGTTCCTAATAAGGTTTTAGCAAGTGTCCCATTAAGAGACGTATTAGAAACAGATGAATTTTTAAAGTCCAAATCAAAGCTAATCGTTGCTTTAGGTAAAGATATTGCAGGGCAAACTATAACAGCAGATTTAGGTAAAATGCCTCATTTATTAGTTGCTGGTTCAACTGGTTCTGGTAAAAGTGTATGTATTAATACATTATTAACGAGTATTTTATTTAAAGCTACTCCTGAGGAAGTACGGCTAATACTGGTGGATCCTAAAGTAGTTGAGCTAACCAGTTATAATGGTTTGCCTCATTTACTAACACCTGTAGTGACGGATGCTCAAAAAGCTGCTGCTGCTTTAAGATGGGCTGTACAAGAAATGGAACGTCGCTATGAAATGTTTGCCGCTGCTGGAGTTAGGGATATTGGTCGATATAATGAGTTAATTGATAATTTTCCTGTTGGAGAAGGTTCAAGCGGTGAAAAGATTCCCTATATATTGATTATTATTGATGAGTTAGCTGACTTAATGATGGTTTCACCAGTGGACGTAGAAGACGCCATTATTAGGTTAGCACAAAAAGCTCGTGCTGCTGGTATTCATATGGTATTGGCTACACAAAGACCTTCTGTAGATGTTATCACTGGCCTTATTAAGGCTAATGTTCCTTCAAGAATAGCCTTTGCAGTATCATCTCAAATTGACTCTCGTACCATTCTTGATATGGCAGGGGCAGAAAAATTATTAGGTAAAGGGGACATGTTGTTTTATCCGATTGGTATGTCCAAACCTCTCAGGGTGCAAGGAGCCTTTATTGCTGATAGTGAGGTGGAACAGCTTACTGAGTATATAAAAAAACAAATAGAACCTCCAGAATATATGGAGGGAATTACGGCTTGTGAAGGTACTACTAAAGGGGAAAACAGCCCAAGTGTTTTTGAAGATGAATTATTTGAGGAAGCAGTACGTATTATCATGGAGTTAAACCAAGCATCCGCATC
Organism: Pelosinus sp. IPA-1; assembly: GCF_030269905.1. Lineage (NCBI taxonomy): Bacteria > Bacillati > Bacillota > Negativicutes > Selenomonadales > Sporomusaceae > Pelosinus > Pelosinus sp. IPA-1. The sequence goes on from NZ_BSVC01000005.1 coordinate 426,473, forward strand.
GATGCTGCAAAGAAAGTTTCGGATTGGATATACTCGCGCTTCCCGATTAATTGATACCATGGAAGAAATGAAGATTATTGGCCCTAATATGGGCAGTAAACCTCGAGATATTATAATGACCTATGATCAGGTATGTGAGCGGTATTTTTCGCACGAAGATAAACCTGCTGAAGAGGTGTGATGATATTTTGAATAAGAATAAGCAAATTATTAAAAAAGTTGGTCTGCCTCCAGGTACATTATTACATATTGGATCAGCAAGAAGTGAACAAATAAAAATTAAAATGCTATGCTACAATTGTAACGATTGGTCGGAAATGGAAATTGATAGTATAGATGATATAATAAAAGATCAAGATACAGAAAACATTTGCTGGATTCATAGTAGTGGTGTTCATATTGTTAAGATAATAGAAAAAATTGGAACTATATTTAAAATTCATCCCTTAGTCTTAGAAGATATCGTAAATACAAATCAACATCCCAAATTGGAAGAGAATGAAGATTATGTATATGTTATATTGAAAATGATTCATTGTGATGAAAATAAAAAAATAGAATTTGAGCAAGTTAGTATCATAGTTGGAAAAAATTATATTTTATCCTTTCAAGAAAATGATAATGATATATTTAAACAAATTCGAGATAGAATTAAAAGCACTCCGGGTAAGATTAGAGCAAAAGGTGCCGATTATCTGGCTTATGCCTTATTAGATTGTATTGTTGATTATTATTATGTAGCACTTGAATACCTAGGAGAAAGGATTGAAGTATTAGAAGATCAAGTTATGTTAGATCCTAAACCTGAGGTTTTAAAGGAAATCCATGGGTTAAAAAATGAAATGTTATTTGTTAGAAAGGCTGTTTGGCCATTAAGAGAAATCATCAATGCCTTGGCTCGAGGAGATTCAACTCTATTCCAAAAGGATACTCTTATTTACCTTAGGGATATTTATGATCACATGATTCAAGTAATTGATAGTATAGAAATGTATCGTGATATGGTTACCGGAATGCTTGATATTTATATTTCTAGTATCAGTTATCGGACTAATGAAGTTATGAAAGTTCTAACTATTATCGCTACGATATTTATTCCGCTTACCTTTATTGTAGGCTTATATGGCATGAATTTTAAATATATGCCTGAATTAGAATGGGAATGGGGTTATCCAGCTATTTTATGTATTATGGCTTTGATTAGTTTAGGTATGATACATTACTTTCGTAAGAAGAAGTGGCTATAAGAAAAGACTTGGCTTGTACCAAGTCCTCGGACGCAGACAGAAGCCTTAGTCGTTCTTACTTGGAATCAAGAAAGTGATATACTTTCTGATTCCGTAAAAAAAGTCGTACCGATAATAAGGTACGACTTTTTATTTTATGAATATAAATAAAAAATACTGGGAAGTAAGATTTTAGGATAACTGCAATTTAACTCCAAAGCGTTCACTAGTAAATTTAAGCCATTCTTTAGCAGCAAAAGAAAGGTAACGATCTTTTTTCCAAATCATACCTAAATGCCAAGGAATCATAGGTTCAGCTAATGATACTGTTTTAATTCGTGTAGGATCAAGATATTCACAAATTGTTTTAGGTAATAAAGCAATTCCAAGTTTTGTGGCAACCATCTCAGAGATAAAATCCCATTGGGAACTTTGGCAAATTACCTTGGGATCAAAGCCACTTTGTATACAGCGATTGATAATACGTTCATGAAGAACAAAATCTTCTCTTAGTAAAATAAAAGATTCATCTTTTAGCTGAATAAGCTCAACATTTGATTGCTCTGCTAATTCGTGTTCTGGATGTACTATTAACATAAGAGGCTCTTTTACAAAAGGAAACATTTCAAAGGTATTTTCATTTACTGGTAGTAATACCATACCGATATCTAAGCTGCCATCTTCAATGCCATCTTTTACTTTCCTTGAACCTACCTCGATTAGGTTGATATCAATATGAGGATAAATTTTAGTAAAATCAGCGATAATTTTGGAAAAAAAGCTAGCACCTACCATAGGGGGTAAGCCTATAACGAGGGTACCTTTTTTCAAATTAATAACATCAGCAAGTTCTGAAGTAAGATTTTGAAAAGCGGTCACAATTTGTTCAGATTGATGAAGGACTGCTTTACCTGCATCGGTTAGCTCAATTTGCTTAGCGGAACGATAAAATAAAGTTGTTCCTAATTCATCTTCTAAAATTTTAATCATTTTGCTAATTGATGGTTGCGTTATATGGAGTGAGCGGGCTGCCTTAGTAAAACTACGATTTTTAGCGACTTCAATAAAATAAGTTAAATGGCGAACATCCATAAATATATCTCCTTTTATATTAGTTAATTTATTAATAATGTAAAATTTTGCTGATATAAGTATTATAGTCTATATTTAGAAGGTATGGTAGCTAGTGGAAGCAGTAAATAGTTAGATTGTCTATTATAGTAAGAATACTAAGTCAATTTTCGTTTAAAATATTATAAATGTAGCATAATACTATGGTATAATATAGATAAAATCATTAAAGTGAGGGAATTTTTTTGAAAAAAGCAATCATTGAAATGGATAAAGGTAACATTGTAATTGAATTATTTGAAAAAGATGCGCCTAAGACAGTGGAAAATTTCGAAAAATTAATTACAGAAGGATTTTATAACGGAATCTCTTTTCACCGTGTAATAAAAGGATTTGTAGCGCAAGGTGGATGTCCAAATGGAACTGGTACTGGTGGTCCAGGTTATACTATTCCTTGTGAAACAAAGGATAATCCTCATACTCATGAGCGTGGATCTTTATCGATGGCACATCGTGGACCCAATACGGGTGGTAGCCAATTTTTCATTGTATATGAACCTCAACCTCATTTGAACGGTGTACATACGGTGTTTGGTAAAGTTATTGAGGGTATGGACATAGTTGATCAAATTCAGCAAGGTGATATTATGAATAAGGTTACAGTTGTTGAAGAATAATACGCAACACTGATAGTAAGCAATCGTATAGGGGGTGGGAGCATCAATAAGATGAAATCTCACTCTTTATTTAATTTATCCGATGACTAAACCGCTCTAAGACTCCCGACTTCATCTCGTTAACAGTCTGTAATTCCCTTCCCTCTGGTCAGGATAACAGTCTGTAAACTCGAAGTAAGTTCGCTCTAAGGATTTTCGAATCCAAGGCTCACTTATCTCGTTAACATCCTGTAATATACTGCCCTCTGGTTAGGATAACAGTCTGTAAAACTCGAAGTAAGTTCGCTCTAAGGATTTTCGAATCCAAGGCTTACTTATATAAGTGGGACTTAAGAGCGGCTAAGTCCCTGGATAAGTGCGACTAAGATTCATATGGAGTTAAAACTCCATATGAATCAAGTCTTCTTTATATTGGGATTAATGATTAGGAGGTAACTTGTGGAACAGATAAGTATAGATATGATTTTATTTTTAATGGGCGCAGGTTTTATTGCATCTTTTATTGATTCTGTAGTAGGTGGTGGTGGCTTAATTTCTTTACCAGCATTGTTACTAACTGGTTTACCGCCAACCATGGCATTAGGTACAAATAAGATGGCTAGTGTTATGGGGAGTTGTACCAGTACTATTTCTTTTTTGCGATCAGGAAAAATTGACATAGGAATTATTAAATATTTATTTCCACTTTCCTTTATTGGATCTATTTTAGGTGTCATTGCAGTACAACAGATACCTTCTGCATTTTTAAAACCATTAGTAGTGGTCATGTTAGTCGTTGTTACGATTTATACCTTTACAAAAAAAGAATGGGGAGATATATCGACCTATAATGGCATGACAAAAAGGACAGCCTATCTAAGTGGTGTAGTAGCTTTTTCCATTGGTTTTTATGATGGTTTTTTTGGTCCGGGTGCAGGGTCCTTTTTTATATTTGCTTTTTTAATGATTGGTTTTGATTTTGTAATGGCAGCTGGTAATTCTAAAGCTTTAAATTTTGCCAGTAATATTGCTGCTGTGATTACCTTTATTTATTTTGGCTCGATAAATTATTATTATGCGATACCTATGGGGATTGCCATGATTTTTGGAGCAATTGCAGGTTCTACATTGGCTATAAAAAAAGGGGCATCTTATGTGCGCCCACTGTTTTTATTTATGTCAGTTGTTTTAATAAGTAAACAATTATGGGATGTTCTTCACTGAAGAATATTGCTTTCCTCTTTCGTTATTTGAAATACAATATAAAAAGTAGTGCCGTTTGGTCCTGTAATAGGCTGTATCGTAGCATTGTGCCGATTGGCAATACTATAACATACAGCCAGCCCTAAGCCGGTGCCAGTATCCTTGGTAGTAAAAAAAGGAGTACCAAGTTTTTTCATGACATCGGTAGGTATTCCTTTGCCTTCATCCTGTATTGCTAACACAACTGTATCATCATAGGTGAAGGTTTTTATGTAGATATTACCTCCTGGTTCCATAGCTTCAAAACCATTGTGTACAATATTAAGTATAAGTTGACGAATTTCTTTTTCATCGAGGAGTAAATTAGGTATTTGTTTTAAATCACTGTAGATGTATTTATTATCAACGATACCATTTGCTTGCATTAAAGGCATTAAGGTTATAACGATGTCGTTGAGATTTAATTCTTTTAAATCAACGGACTTGTCTTTTGCTAAGGATAAAAATTCAGTAATAATGGTATTGGCTCTGTCGAGCTCTTCAATCATTATACTGAAAAATTCACTATGCTTTTTGTATTCGGCTTTTAGGGATATCATTTGTAAAAAACCACGTACTGTTGTCATAGGATTACGTACTTCATGACCAATACTGGCCGCCATTTCTCCTACTAAATTTAATCTATCTAGGCGAGCTATTTCAGCAGTCATGTTTTTATGAGCTGTAATATCCCGAGAGTTAGATAAAGCATATTCTACAGTGCCATCTGCTCTAAATTCTGGCACGATACGAGCATGAAAATGGTGGTTTCCATGTATACCTGGAAACTCATATTCAAAGACATTTGGCTCTTTGGTATGAAAAACTTCCTGGTTTTTTTTCTTCCACATTTCGATAAAATCTTTATCGAAATGTGGAATTTCATCTAAGGTTTTATCAAGATATTCTTCAACAGAGACACCAGTTAAATCCTTGATAGCAGGGTTGATAAAGGAAATTCGCATATCTTTATCAATGCGTGAAATAATATCAGGTGTATTTTCAATAAGGGCCTGGAACTCTTGGTGTTGTTGGTATATTTTAGCTTCCATTAACTTGAGATCGGTAATATTCATTAAGGTATATAAGGCAGATTGAACGGTATGTTCTTGGTCATATTCTGGCACCGCTTTACAATGATAGAAGCAATGTTTACCTTGATAATTGATAAAATCAGACTCAAAGACAACTTCTTTACCGGTTGCAAAAATATAAGAAAAGGTAGCTTCCCATAAGGTACAAAAATTATTAGGTAGGCCAACATCTCTAAAGGTTTTACCAATAAAATCTTGGGCTGGTATGTTGGTGTCAGAGGTAATGATTGGATTGATATAGATATGCTGACTCAATAGGTTAACACGGGCGACAATGACAGGTAAGTGTTCTATAAGCGTTTTATATTCTTTTTGACTTTGACGAATAATTTGCTGGTACTGTAGATGCTGGACTTGAGAATTTTCGAAACGGTGAAGTTCTTTACGCAGCTCTTGCATTTCGGTAAGAATGTTTTCCTTAGTATTTATCTCACTACTCATCTATTTCCAATCCTCTCCATCTAACTAAGTAAGCACGCACGAATCAACATATAAAAGAATTCAAGATTTAGAATAAAATTACCTTTCGAGATAATGTCGAAATTTAGGATAATTCTAAATAAATTTTCTAATGTAGAAGCATTTTGTTGTATTACAGCAATCGGATGAGGCCTAGAAGAATTAAAATAAAACCTGACAAATAAGGGATGCGTTTTTTAAGCTGGTCTGAAATTAGATGATTTGAGACATATATTCCTAAAGTAATTACTACAATTTGAATAAAGCCCATAGAAAGAGGGGTATATAAGGGTAGAGGGCTTACTAATACTGCGGCGAAAATGGCTATCATATTATCAACACCGAGGGCTAATCCCAGAAGTATTGCCTCTAGCGGGCTAATGGTTTGGGAATGATCAACGTCAGCAGATTCTGGCTTATTTATGATCGTAATCAATAATTGGCTGGCCGAGTAAGGTTTAGAATCTGAAGTCACTATTGCCTCTAATGGGTGATCCTTATTAATTGCCCTAAGATACTCTTGAATCATACTATACAACCCCATGGTAGTAAGCAAAAACGCGCCTACTATTATTGCAAGTTTTGTATTGATATATGCTCCTAATAGATAAGCAGTCCCCATGGCAAACCCTGTGCAAAGAGTAGTTGCTATTCCGATAATAAAGAGTGAAATATTTGGTATAATGATTTTTTTTAGCCCATAAGCAATACCAGCAACGAATCCATCAATACTTACGGCAAAGCCTAATAGTAATACATAACATAAGGTCATTATCTAGCCTCCTATGGTAGGGTTATAGAGTAGTCTGAAATAATATATGGCAGAGGCTAATTTTTGGTGACGATATATAGTTGTTTTGCTTGCCTAAGGATTTAAGAGGATTTTAGATGGAATCCGCACATATAACACTTTCTAATTTCAATAAAGAAAACATGGGTTTGGCGCAAGCCAAGTTTTCTTTATCCGATGACTAAACCGCTCTAAGACTCCCATCTTTATCTCGTTAACAGTCTGTAATATCCTGCCCTCTGGTTAGGATAACAGTCTGTAAAACTCGAAGTAAGTTCGCTCTAAGGATTTTTCGAATCCAAGGCTCACTTATATAAGTGGGAGTTAAGAGCGGCTAAGTCCCTGGATAAGTGCGACTAAGATTCAGATAGAGTTAAAACTCCATCTGAATCAAGTCTTCTTTATATATAGGAAAATTTATGTTATAATAAGTAATTGGAATTAAATGATATATGTATTGTAGTCATCTGCTTTTAAAGTATTATGGCTCTATATTATGAATGAAAGATTATTTTAGGGATTATCACAATTAAAATTGTGTTTGAGGTGAGAGTGTGGATTTTGGTTTAGGTAAAGTATTAGCCCGTAGTATAGAACAAGAAATGAAGAGTTCTTATATTGATTATGCCATGAGTGTTATTACCATGCGAGCGTTGCCTGATGTTCGTGATGGTCTAAAACCCGTACATCGTCGCATTTTATACGCCATGCATGAAGCTGGAATGGCCGCCAACAAACCTTATAAAAAATCGGCACGTATTGTCGGTGAAGTACTAGGTAAATACCATCCTCATGGTGATACTTCTGTGTATGATGCCATTGTACGTTTGGCTCAAGATTTCTCTACCCGCTATTTAATGGTAGATGGCCATGGTAACTTTGGTTCCGTGGATGGTGACTCGGCTGCTGCTATGCGTTATACAGAGGTTAGGATGTCTCGCATTGCGGAAGCAATGGTATCGGATATTGAAAAAGATACTGTAGATTTCACACCTAACTATGATGAATCATTACAAGAACCAACGGTATTACCTGCTAAGGTTCCCAACCTTTTAGTAAACGGTTCTTCTGGTATTGCAGTAGGTATGGCTACTAACATTCCTCCTCATAATTTACGGGAAGTAATTGATGCCTTAATTATGATGATTGACAATGCTGAGGTAACTATTCCTGAACTGATGTCAGCAATAAAAGGACCTGATTTTCCAACAGGTGGTCTTATTTTAGGAAAAGAAGGGATTTATTCGGCGTATTCTACGGGCCGTGGTGTTGTGAAAATGCGTGCTCAGGCTCGTGTTGACAAAATGGCTAATGGGAAACCACGTATTATTGTTACCGAAATTCCTTACCAAGTGAACAAGGCTAGATTAATTGAAAAAATAGCAGAATTAGTTCGAGACAAAGTGATTGATGGTATTACAGATCTCCGCGATGAAAGTGATCGAAATGGCATGCGCATTGTGGTTGAACTACGGCGAGATACCAATGCAGATGTTATTTTAAATCAATTATATAAACATACCCAATTGCAGGATACTTTTGGTATTATTATGCTGGCTTTAGTGGAAGGGCGCCCTAGGGTACTTAACTTAAAAGAAGTATTACATTATTATATTCAGCATCAAAAAGAAGTAATTGTGCGCAGGACTGCTTATGAGTTAGCAAAAGCGAAAGCAAGAGCTCATATTTTAGAAGGTCTTAAAATTGCACTTGATCATATTGATGCAGTAATTACTGCAATTCGCCAATCTAAAACAGTGGAAGTTGCTCGTGCAGCGTTGATTGATGGATTTAATCTTAGCGATAAGCAAGCGCAAGCAATTCTAGATTTACGTTTACAGCGCTTAACAGGCTTAGAACGAGAAAAAATTGAAAATGAATATAAAGACGTTTTAGAGACGATTGAATGGTTGGAATCCGTTTTGGCAGATGATCAAAAAGTCCTAAATATTATAAAAGAAGAGTTACAAGATGTTAGAAAACGTTTCGGCGATGATCGTCGTACTATAATTACAGATGATCTATCAAATATGGCAGTAGAAGACTTAATTGCAGAAGAGGATATTGTGCTGACGTTGACCCGCTCTAGTTATGTGAAACGCCTGCCCGTCGATACCTATCGGAATCAGAAACGAGGTGGCCGTGGCGTAGCTGGTATGGGAACAAAAGAAGAAGATTTTGTGGAACATTTATTTGTAACAACTACGCATCATAATATTTTATTCTTTACAAATCGAGGACGAGTTTATCGCATGAAAGGCTATGAAATACCAGAGGCTAGCCGAACTTCAAAAGGTACATCGATTGTGAACTTGTTACCTCTAGAAGGAAAAGAAAGAATTACTGCAGTAATTCCAATTCGAGCATTTACAAATACTCGTTATCTATTCATGGCTACGGCAAAGGGTATTGTTAAGAAAACGGAGTTAATGGAATTTGATACAGCTAGGAAAACTGGCTTGATTGCCATTTCCCTAGATGAAGATGATGATTTAATTGGTGTTAAATTAACAAATGGTGAACAACATGTTCTTATGGGAACTAGTGATGGTTTAGCGATTTACTTCCCAGAAACGGATGTTCGTCATATGGGACGTACAGCGCGTGGTGTAAGAGGTATTCGCCTGCATGATGGTGATAGTGTTGTTGATATGGACACCTTAAAACAAGATGGGGAAGTACTAACTGTAACTGCTGAAGGTTATGGGAAGCGTACTCCAGTTGATAATTATCGGAACCAAAAGCGTGGTGGCAAGGGAGTCATTAACACGAAAGTAACAGAAAAGACAGGTAAGGTAGTTGGCATCAAGGTAGTACGTCCTGGACAGGAATTGATGTTAATTAGTAGTGAAGGTATTGTAATACGAATAGATATCGATACCATATCTGTTATTAGTCGAAATACACAAGGTGTAAAATTAATGAAGACTGGTGAAAATGATAAAGTTGTTGCCCTAGCTTCTGTAGAAAAAAAATCAGATATTGACTAAGACATGCATTAAAAATGATCTTGCATAAAATGACAGGCTGGTTTTAGACCAGCCTGTCATTTTTAATACAAGATCCACTTTTTTTACGGAATCAGAAAGTATAACATTTTCTTGATTCCAAGTAAGAACGACTAAGGCTTCTGCCTGCGTCCGAGGACTTGGCACAAGCCAAGTCTTTTCTTATCCCTAAACAATACTACTCCAAGATTTTTATACAAAGGTAACATAATTAGATAGAAGCGTCTCCACCGTTAGCTAGCTTTTTAGTTTCTACATTATTCACATCGGTGCCAGTGTGGTAAGGGCTTGCTATATTTACTGTTGGTTGACGTAATTCAAATCCTCTTTTTGTCAAAACATCTTTAAGAACCCAAGGCTTATCACTAATAATACCATCAACGCCCATATCTATAAGCATACCCATGGATTGAGGGCTATTTACCGTCCAAGGAACAACTTTCATTCCCAATGTATGAGCTTCACTTACGAGTTGTGGAGATAACTCTTCCCAGTAGGGGGATACAATATCGGCACCAATAGCATGGGCTGCTTTTACATAATCTCCATTATAGTCATGAATATTTAGACCACCCAACCAAGGAGAGGGGTTTTTGTCGAATAATTTTAGATAACAGCCTTCTTGACGGCCCCATGATTCTTGTTCAGAAGATAGAGCAACAAGAGTAATATTGGGATTTATTTTCTTCATTTCTTTCAATGTTCGCCAATCAAAAGATTGAAGAGTTACTCTATCTTCCATGTGATATTTTTTTACTATATCATTTACTGTTTTTACAAAAACAGCCGGATCAGGATTGTTTTTATATCCAGGGTCAAGTGGATCAGCATAAGATTTTGTTTCAATATTAAAAATTACTTTATCATTACCATAAGAATTAGCTAGCTCGAATACTTCTTCTAAGGTTGGCATTTTTGTGCCAGGTACAGATATTTGGGTTTTACCATGACCTTCATAGTAATCGCCAGCAGCTGGGTTCATAGTTCCAATATCAAATTGTTTTACTTGTGCTAAGGTCATAGTACGAATATCATACTGACCAGCTTTTACATATTTTCCATCAGGACCCTTAGCGAGATTTGGACTCATAAAAGGATTGTGGCTAATGACAATGTGACCATCTTTAGTCATTTGCATGTCCATTTCTAATGTTGTTTCGCCCATTTCCATGCCATAAGCAAAGGAAATTAGCGTATTTTCTGGACGCGCATCACGACCACCACGATGTCCTTCAAAATCAAATACATCAAACTTTACTTTTGCTTGTGCTGCTTGCATATCTATAAGATTGACACCTGTGCATAATACCGTTGCAGCTAGTCCTGCTAGTAGGAAACGTCTCCATGTTCGTTTGTTATTTTTCATGTGATACTCTCCTTTAATTTAAAAATAATATACAACTAAATTATACATGATTTCCAAAATTTAGTTGTCAGCAAAATATCTGAATATTGTGTAAGAAAAACACCTACACAATATTTACTCTATTTATTTTAGAAAAATAGCAGATAAAGAGGACGCAGATGAATGAGAGTAGGAAACCGTATTATAATAGTCAACGGCAAAGGGCAACCTTAATTCTAAAGTTGCCCTTTGCTTATTATATAAGTTTATGTGATTTTAATAGTTGTTTTCTTACTAATCTTTTACTTTAACATTCCAAACGCAAGCTGCTAATAGCATTGATATTACAGCAGATGCTACCCAGAACTCACCAGCAAGAGCAAAATCATAGACCTTTTTACCATTAACTATGGTCATATGTGCGTTAATCAAATAACCACTGATCAATTCCTGTGCTGCAGCTCCACCGTAGCTTAGTAAGCCGATCATTCCCATTGCCGCGCCAGTAGCACGTTTAGGACAAATATCAACAGCCATAAGACCACCGAGGTAGCAAACTAAGGCTCCCATTGTGAAACCATATACAGCCATAGTGGCCAAATCAATCATCTGGCTAGCAGGTGCCCATAAAAAAGCGGCTATTGATGCAGCATACAAAGCACCATAAATCAAGCAAGGTAAATTACGTTTGTGATTGAAAAACTTATCCGATACGAGACCACAAGTGAGGGAACCAAAAATTCCAGCAAACTGCATAATGGACAGGATACCACTAGCGCCCATTGTTGTATAGCCTTTTGCTTCTGTCAAATAGACGATACCCCAGCTTTCAATTGCATAACGAGCAATATAAACGAAACAGCTAGACAAACCGAGAATCCAAACAGCAGGACGTTTGACTACTTCCCACTGTAAACTACCAACAGATTTATCTTTTTCAACAATAGCTGCATGGTCATTTTTAAAGTCAGCAACATTTGGTAAACCGTGAGTTTCAGGCCTATCAGACATAAAGAAGTAAATCAGAATGGAACCAACAAGACAAACAATACCTGGCATGATAAAGCCTGCACGCCAGCTGTAAGCTCCTACGAGAGCGGCAGTTGCCACATAAGTAAAGCCTGCACCAAGATTATGACTGGTAAACCAAACGCCATAATATGTTCCACGTTCTCTGTTACTAAACCATTGATTTAAAGCAACAATGCAAGGACCTGCACCAAAAGATTGGAACCAGCCATTAATCCCCCATAATACTACTAGCGGAAGATATTCATTGCAAAAACCCATGATGACTGTAATAATGGAGGATAGAAAAAGTCCCATTGCAAAGAAACGTTTAATATTCATTCTGTCAGCTAAAAAGCTATTAGTAAACTTACCGACACCATAGGTGATAAAAAACACAGATCCCATAACACCAAGTTGCTGAGCATCTAATACTCCTGCTTGCATTAATGGCTTCTTGATAACGGAAAAATTAAGTCGTAAAACGTAAAATAATGCATAACCTAATGTAATTGATGTAAAAGTTGACCACCGATACTTATTGAACACTTTAGCAATCTGACCTTGATCGCCACTCATCAATGGCTTATCCTTTCCTGTTGTGAAAAACTTAATGACTTCTTCGAACATTTTGCACCTCTTCCTTATTTATTTTACCTAAAAATTTAGGCTTCTAAATGTATATATAAACAAAAGAGGATGTATTTCAATACATTGCCATCTCTTGTAAATACCAATAATAGAAGAATTGATTCGGAGAGAACGCTTCCATATTCCAAATCTTATGTTGAAAATTAATAGACGAAATCTCTACTATAGGGAAAAATCTTAATTTAATTATCACATTATAATGACAATTCTGGTATCAGTAAAACATCTGATTATGTAGTAGGAAAAATTCCTACACGTGTAATTGCGTCACCAGAGTGGATAATTACTTGCTTTTGTATAATTAAAATTAGAGTGTTCTCTAAATAAATAGTGAGTGATAGGAAAAAATAAAAGCGAGTAAGGTTTTTCCTTACTCGCTTTTTGCTGGTAACAAATCATATTTTAAGGCATACTCAACTAATTGGCTTTTCTTAGATAATCCTAATTTCTCCATCATACGAGTTTTATAGGTATCTACGGTCTTCACACTAAGGCATAATATTTCACCTGTTTGGCTCATAGAGTAGCCTCTCACCAGATATTTTAAGACTTCACGCTCGCGAGAGCTTAGGATAGTATAAGGATTATCAGCATTAGTATTTCCTTTTGGGGTGTCTGTTAGAAGGCTATTCAATAGTAGCTGTGAATTGTGAGGGTTTAAGTAGCGTCGACCCATATAAACTGTTTTAACAGCATCAAATAATTCAGTATCAACTGCGTGTTTTTCTACATAACCTAAAGCGCCAGAGCGCATTACTTCTTTAACATACTGTTCATCTTCATACATAGTAAGCACCAAAATTCGAATAGGATAACCTCGGCTTTTAATCTCCCTTATACATTCAAGGCCACCCATATTAGGCATTGATAAATCAATAATAAGAACATCGGCAGTTATTTTTTCAAGTAAACAGAGGACTTTTTCACCATCAGATGCCTCGCCAATTACCACAAATTCAGCTTCATTATTAAGAAGTAATTTTAAACCAGCCCTTAGTACCGAATGATCATCAGCCAGGATAATTTTAATTTTTGATTTCATGTGCACTCACTCCAAACATGTTATAGGGATTATTACCGTAATGGTTGTTCCTTGCCCGCTAATAGAATGAAAGGTAAAGGTACCACCTAATAACTCAACACGTTCTTTCATTCCGTAGATACCTAGGCGGTTTTTCTGACGAGCTGCTTCTAAAGCTCCCGAACGAATACCTAAACCATTATCGTAAATAATTAAGGTAATATTACCCATGTCTTGACTAAGTGTAATATTTACTTCTGTAGCACAGGCATGTTTAGAAATATTAGTTAGACTTTCCTGCAAAATACGATATAAGGTTAGGGAAATTTGATTATTAACTATTAACTTTTCATCCGGAGAAGAGAAAGCTACAGAAAGAAGTTGCTGATTACTAAAATTATTAATATATTTAGCCATAGCAGCGACGATTCCTAAGTCATCTAATACTGGCGGCCTAAGTTCAACTGCCATCTTTCGTAAGCCGCCTAAGACATTAATTGCTACATCTCTGGCATTAAGTAGCAAATCTTTTTGTTTGTCATCTGTCAATTTTGATAGCAAAACCTTCATATAAGCTAGCAATGATGCTAGGGATTGACTGGTTTCATCATGGAGTTCACGAGAAATACGTTTCCTTTCTTCCTCCTGAATTGTAAAAAGCTTATTTAGTAATACAGTTCGTAGGTCTTCTTTCGCCCTTAGTTCCTTCAGTAAACGATTATTTTCGAAATCTTTCTCCTGCAGACTTGTAATCATTTCATTAAAAACCCCGGCTAGGCGACCTACCTCATCTTCTGTCTTTATTTCAGTTTGAACATAAAAATTACCTTGTTGGATTTGCTGGGCTGCTTTTGTAAGGCTGCGCATGGGATGAATAATAAGATAGGCTAAATAGGTAGATCCGACGGCAGCCAATAAACACACTAGTAAAGTAGTTAGGAAAAATTCATGCAGCTTAGTATTTAGTAGCTCTTGGGTGCTTTTCTCAGACATACCTACCCGGACGAAACCAATTGCACCATTTTCTATTGGAACGATTATCTCCCGGATTGGTCCTTCGTTACTATTAAATTTGATAGTTTGATATCCATCTTCTTCCTTCGCTTTATACACCAATTCTACTGGTAATCCTTTTGGTAAATTACCAGCGAAGGTATGAGCTAAGATACGACCGGCAGAATCTGTAATGATAATATACCTAACATCCTCTGTGTTATTTTTAGTTTTATTAATTCGGTCGAACAAAGCATAGTTATCATCTAATAAAATATCATTACTACTAAGGGCTGCAACATAGGTAGCCATTTCGGCTCCACGCTTTTCAATTTGCCGATCAAGCAGTTTTGTAGTTGTATCAAAAACTATGATGCCAATAATAATACTTAACAACAATAACATACTAATAATAATACCATTAATTTTGTAATAAATACTTGCTTGTCTTAACCATTTCATAAGAGGGTACTCGTCCTATCATAAAGTTTGCGCAGTGGCTCATAAAGGGCTGGTGTAGGAAGAATAAATCGATCAATAACTAGATGTTGTAAAGCTGGTGCTACCTCAGAATCTTCATGCATAGTAAGAAAAATATGACGTAATTGTTCCTTTTGTTCAGCTTTGAGTTTCTTACTAATTACAACAGGACCTGTAGGTGCAGGTTCCATAGAAGCAATGATACGTACTTTTGCTGCAATCTCAGGAGTCTTTTCTTTCGCATACTCATAAATTTGACTGTCAAAGCTAGCAGCATCTGTAACTTGTGTGGCCACGGCCCACAGTGATTTGTCATGACTATAGGTGTAAAAATAACGTTTGAAGAATTTTTCGGGGATTGTATTTTTTTGCAGTAAGTATTCCTCAATAACCATATGACCAGAATAACTAAGAGGGTCTGTAAAAGCAAAAACCTTACCCTTAAGATCATTCATAGTATAAATTGAACTGTCCTTATGTACAATTATTTCTGGAGTGTATAAGGAATTCCCAGCATGCTCTGCCATAACAAATAACTCAATTTCATTCATTCCCCGGTAAGCGCTATATGCACCTGTAGATAAGAATGCAATATCTACGTCACCATTAGCCAATAGCATATTGACCTCCGCATAAGTTTTGCGTTGTATAAGTATAGCCTGACGCCCCGTTTGCTTAGAAACATAGTCAGCTATTTTACGATAATCACCAATTGTTTCATGAGGAGATACAACCGAGGCTAAAGCAATAAGGATCGGACGCTGATCTGAATTAGCATGATTCTGTAGAGAGGGATTCTCAGATGGTTGGCTAAAGTTGATATAGGGAGTAGAACTACTTTTACAGCCACCGATAAAGAATAGTAAAATACATATTAGAATTGAAGTCAGAAAACTTAGCTTCATATATATCACCTTTTATCTTATTTGGGATTATTTATAAAAGTATGAATTTTGTGTATAATATCTTTTTTATTGTCAATATTATAACATAGATATTTTTCCAGTAGTAAAAAAGTAAAGGTATTATTCTTTACATAGTATAGTCATGAATCTATAATCAATAGATAGCAGTAGTTAAATAAGATGGTTGACGGAGCTACTCGGTTATGATATACTACTTTAAGTAGCTCACGAGAGCAACTTATTGAATGATTAAAACTAAATGTTGACATGCTGCAAAAAACATGTTAATATGGAGATCCGCCTTAAGAAGCGACCATGTGTTCCTTGAAAACTAAACAATGTAAGTAAGGTTAAAATAAGCCAGATGTGC